>NZ_JBNZCE010000002.1:0-42140 GCF_050589265.1 Actinoplanes sp. G11-F43 | reverse complement strand
CACCACCCGGAACCTAGTTCTTCTGCAGCCAGTCCAGGATCGCGTCGATCGGCTCCTGCCAGCTGGTCTCCAGCATCAGGTAGTGGCCCATGCCGGGGAAGAGCAGGGGGGCGCCGCCGTACCGGGTCGCCGCCCGGTCCAGGGCCGGCCTGCCGACCACCCGGTCGTCCGGGCTGCCCACCACGAGTGTGGGCGGGTCGCCGACCGGGTCCGGCAGGGTGTCCCGGCCGAACAGCTCGGCCCGCGGCCGGGCGCCGATCCGCTCCAGGTGGGCGGCGGCCTCCTCGGCCGGCAGGGCGGTCCCGAAGAGCTGCCGGGCGGAGAACGTCAGCCGGCCGCCGAACAGCGCCGGGACCGTACCGGCCGGGTTCGCCTTCAGCGCCGAACCGAGCGCCGCCCAGCCGTCCAGCACCGGGGCCACCAGGACGGCCGCGCGGGCCGGATACCGGCCCAGGGCGCGGGCCACCACCCGGCCGCCGGTCCCGTGCCCGATCAGCACCGTCCGGCGGGGCAGCGCGGCGGCCGTCTGCACCACGTCGTGCGCCTGGGCGCGCAGATCACCACCAGCCCGCGGGGTGACGGCGTGCGCCGGGAAACCACGGGCGGCGGCATGCGCCAGCCAGTGCTCGGCGAACGCCCACGCGCCGTGGCCCATGCCCGGCACGAACAGCAGCGGCGGGCGGCCCTCGTCGTCCTCGGGCAGCTTCGAGACGAGCTCCCGGTCGCCGGGCGGGACCGGATCACTCCAGTCCTGGAAACGGAGGATCTCGCTCATTTGGTGCCCTCCATGCGTACCAGCAAGCTTTCGATCGCCTGGAGGTAGTCGACGTGACCGACCTCGAACCAGTACCGCCGGGCCGGCACCACCCGGCGCCGCGACCACGACTCCAGCGGGCGCTTCGACTCCTCCCGCTGCACCGCGAGCGCCTTCTCCGGATCCCGGGCGCGCAGCTTCAGCCAGCGGGCCACCGCGACACTCTGCCAGTGCGCCACCGGGAAGAGGCCGCTGTCCGGCTGGACCAGGCCGACCACCGCGAGCGTCGGGTGCGTCCGGGCGAAGACGTGCAGGTGCAGGTCGGGGCGGCCGTGTTCGTCGGCGTCCAGCAGCTCCGGGGCGGCGAAGTCGAACCGGGGCCGGTACCCGGTCGCGGTGATCACCAGGTGCGGCTCGATCCGGCGGCCGTCGGCCAGTACCACCTCGGCGCCGTCGTACCGGGCCACGTCCGGCACCGGCTCGATCCGGCCGTGCCCGACATAGTGCGGCAGCAGGCCGTTGACCACCGGGTTGCGCTCGTTCGGGGTGTGCTCCGGCGCCGGCATCCCCCAGCGGGTCAGGTCGGCGGCGATCCGGCGCTGCCGGCGGCGGCGCAGCCAGGACGGCGCCCGCTCACTGGCGAGCTGGTCGGCCGGGCGGCTGCCGACATATTTCGGGGCGAACCAGTAGCCGCGCCGGGTGGAGTGCCACACCCGGTCGGCGTGCTGGGCCGCCTCCACCGCGATGTCACAGCCGGTGTTGCCGCCGCCGATCACCAGGATCCGTTTGTTGCGCAGCCGGGCCGGGTCCTTGTACGCGTTGGCGTGGATCACCTGCCCGATGAAGTCACCGGGGATCTCCGGGGTCACCGGGGACCAGTTGTGCCCGTTGGCGATCACCACGGCGGCGTACCGCTGCACCCGGGTGGTGCCGCCGCCGGTGGACCGGATGGTCACGTCCCAGCGGCCGTCACCGACCGGGACGATCTCGGTGACTTCCATGCCGTACCAGATGTCGTCGCCCAGGCTGAAGTGCTTCGCGTACCGCTCCAGGTATTCCAGGACCTTGCCGTGGCCCGGATAGTCCGGCCAGGTGTCCGGCATCGGGAAGTCGGGGAACTCGGTCAGCGGGCGGGAGGAGACGAGATGGGTGCCGGCGTAGACCGGGCTGCGGTCGTGGCGCCAGTTCCAGGCACCGCCGACGGAGGTCTCACGCTCGTAGCAGTCGACCGCGAAGCCCTGCTCGCGGAGGTTCTTGATAGCGGTCAGGCCGCTGGCGCCGGCACCGACGACGCAGACGGCGTCACCACGGTCACCCAGGTCCGGGGAGTCTTGCACCCGGCGATCCTCGCAGACGGCGAGCCTAGGAGGAAGGGAGCAAAAGGTCCACCACGATCGGTAAATGATCACTCGCTACGCGTGCCCGGTCAGTCGAGATGATCTCGTAACGTTCGATGGCCACCCCGGGGCCGGCGAAAACCCCGTCGATACGCCGGCTGGGCGCCGCCGCCGGAAAGGTCGGCAGGTCACCGGACGAGCCGGTCAGCCCGTCCTCGACCATCCGCCAGGCACTGCCACCCGGGCCCTCGTTCAGGTCGGCGGCCACGATCAGCGGCCCCTTGACCTGGTCCAGCTCGGCCTTCCAGTGCGCGGCCTGAGCCGGCCGCTCCGCCGGATCGGTGGCCAGATGCGACCCGGAGACGGTGAACCGGGCCCCGTGCACCGCGCCCTCGGCGAACACCGCGCCCCGCATGTGCCGGCCGGGAGTCAGCGGATAGCGCAGGCACCAGGACCGCCGGACCCGCACCCGCAGGCTCACCAGCAGCAGATTGCCCAGCGACGGCAGCCCGCCCTCGGCGACCACCAGACCGGTCTCCGAGGCGAGCGCCGCACACTTCTGCCGCCACCGGAACCGGCGCGGCGCCTCCTGCACCACCAGCACGTCCGGGGCCAGCTCACGGATCAGGCCGGTCAGCGCGGCCCGGTCGTCCCGCAACCCGTGCACGTTGTAGCTGACCACCCGCAGCGGAACCCCGGACATCCGGCCTCAGACCCCGCGCGCCAGGTCGGCGGCGCCGACCACACCCGCGTCGTTGCCCATCAGCGCGGCGTGGATCCCGGCCACCGGGAAGCGGTCCCGGTTGGCCAGCTGCTCCCGGTACGCCCGCTCGATCGGTCCCATCAGCAGCGGGCCCGCGTCGATCACGCCGCCGCCGATCACCATCACCTCCGGGTCCAGGCTCTGCGCCAGATCCGCCAGGCCCACCCCCAGCCAGTAGCCGACCTGGGCGAACGCGTCCATGGCCACCCCGTCGCCGGCCCGCGCCGCCTCGGTGATCTGCCGGCCGGTGATCGCCAGGGCGTCACCGCCGGCCAGCTCCAGCAGCCGCGCCGCCCGGTCCGGCTCCTGCCGCGCGCCGGCCCGGCCGAACCGGACCAGGGCGTTACCGCTCGCGTACTGCTCCAGGCAGCCCAGCCGGCCGCAGCCGCACGGGTGGCCGTCCGGCACCGACTGGATGTGGCCCAGCTCGGCGGCGATGCCGTGGGCGCCGTGCCACAGCCGGCCGTTGATCACCACGGCGCCGCCGATCCCGGTGCCCACCGTGATCATCACCATCGAGTCGGCGTTCCTCGCCACCCCGAACCGGAACTCCGCCCAGCCGGCCACGTTCGCGTCGTTGTCCAGCACCACCGGCAGGCCGGTGGCCGCGCTGACGTACGCCTGCAGCGGCTCATCCCGCCAGGCCAGGTTCGGCGCGAACAGCACCGTCGAACCGGCCGCGTCGATCCACGCGGCGGCGCCGATCCCGATCGCGGTCGCCTCCGGATGCAGTTTCGCCAGCTCGATGGCCACCTCGACGATCGTGTCCCGGGTGCCGGCCGGGTCGTCGGCCGGCGTCGGCCGCCGGTTCGACGCGAGCACCGCCCCGTGCTCGTCGACCACAGCACCGGCGACCTTGGTGCCGCCGACGTCGATTCCGATGGTCAGCGTCACGCTGCCCGTCCCCTCTGCAAACAGTTCACACCGCGCCGCCGGGGCGGGCGCCGTCGCCGGGCCCCGGGTCACGGTCCTCGGGCGCCGAGGCACCCCGCTCATGATCCACGCTACGGGGCCGGTCGCCGGCGGCCGTCTCCGGCTCCGGCTCCGGCTCGGCGGCGGTCGCCATGGCCCACACGTCGCCCCGGGACGCGCCCGTAGACGATGCTGCGGGCCCGGTACCCGTACCTCCATGGCCGGAAGTCCCGGCCGCACGGGCCGCCTGGGCCAGCGCGACCGCCTTGGCCACCGCCTCCTCCGCGGCCACGGCGCGCGCCCGGGCCGCCGCGGCGGCCTTCCGGGCACGTTCCCGCTCGGCCTCCGCCGCCTCCGCCGCCGCCTGGCGCGCGTCCGCCGCACTGGCCGCGCCCCACGGATCGGTGCGCTCGTCGGGTTCGGCCGGGGCCGGCTCCCCCGAGTCGGCCCGGGTCGCTCTGGACCAGGCCTGGTCGGGTGCGGGCGCCGGCTTGGGCCGGGGCTCCGGGGTGCGCGGCTGGGTGGCCATCGACGAGAAGGCGCGCATCAGCCCGGCCACCCCGCTGGCGATCTCCCCCGCGCTGGTGGCGAGCCGGTCCGCGGTCTCCGGACTGGGGTCACGGACGGCCGCGATGGCCTTGCAGACCGGGCAGACGCAGCACTCGGCGCTGCCGGTCGCCCAGGACCCTCCGGTGGCGTCGGCGTTGTTGCCACTGACACTGTTGAGCAGGCCTTTCACCGACTCGCCGAGGTGACCGATCCCGTCGGCCGCCTGGCCGACCGCGGCCCGCGCCAGGATCGTCGCGACCAGCCGTTCCGCTTCCTCCCGCGCTGACCCGGGCATGTGAAGCTCCCCTCAGGCCGTGGCCTGGCTCTCGACCCGGCGCTTGAGCTCCTTCAAGGCCGTGTCCATGATCATTTTCTCCGCTTTGCGGCGGAACATGCCGAGCATCCCGATCGCCAGGTCCACCGCCAGGGTGTACGTCACGGTGGTGCTGCCGTCCGGGTTCTCCACCAGGTCGTACGACCCCTGCTGGGACCGCTGTGTCCTGGACGGCTCGACCAGATGCCACTCGATCCGGGACATGTCGTCGGCGTACGCGTACTCCAACGTGTATTCGTCCACCAGGACGGTCGCGTCGATCTGGAACGCCACCTGGGCGGCGAAACCGTCCTCGTACTCCTCGACGACCTCCGCCCGTTTGATCGACTCCGCCCACTCCGGATACGACGCGAAGTCGCAGATCACCGCGGCCACCCGGGCCCGCGGCGCATGGACCTGGATCGACTGTGCCGAGGTGTCCGCCATGCACGGCAGGCTACCTGCCGGACGCTCCCCGGAACCGCACCGGGGCGTGCGCGAACGAGCCGATGGCGGCCCCGGCCAGTACCATCCGTGACGTGCCAGCCCTAGTCAGTGGTCCCGCGCGTATCCGCCCGGCCGAAGCCGCGGCGCGCGTCGTCATGCTCATGCTCGTCGCCGCGCTGACCTTGACCGCCACCGGCGATCCACGTCAGCTGGGCTGGATCGGGTTGCTGGCGATCGCGGCGGTGCCCAGTTTCGTCGCCCGCGGCCATGCCGTGCTGGCCCCGCTGGGCCGGGCCGCCGAGGTGGTGGTGACCTGTCTGGCGGCCGGCTGGGTGGCCGCCGCGGCACAGGTCGCCGACCGGGTGGACGCCGGGTTCGGCGCCGAGGCCGTCCTGCCGTACCTCTCGGTGCCGCTGCTGACCGCGGCACTGCGACGGCGGCCGGCCGAGGGGGTGTGGCTGCTCGGCATCGCCGCCGCCACGATGGTGGCCGGTGGCGCCCTGGCCGAGCCGGGTGAGCCGCTGCGCCAGCCGGGCTATCTGGCGGCCTGCGGGCAGTGGCTGGTGCTCGGCGCCATCATCACGTTCGCCGCCGAGACGATGCGCCAGCTGCTCCAGCCGCCGGACCCGACGCCTCAGCCGTACGCCGAGGCCACCCGTCTGCTGACCCAGCTCCGCAGTGTGGCCCGGTCCCTGCCCGGCGCGACCCTGGACCCGGGTGGCATCTCCGAGCACCTGCTGGAGGAGCTGCGGGCGGTGGCGCCGGGGCACCGGGCGGCGGTGCTGTCGGCGAGCGGCGGTGGCCGTCTGGTGGTGCTGGCGCAGACCGGTGCGGAGCGGGTCGACTGGGAGACCACGCTGGACGCGGATTCCGGGATCGCCGACGCCTGGGCCACCCAGCAGCCGCAGACGGCCAGCCGGTCACAGGCGCGCAGCCACCAGGGCGGCGAGGTGTCCTCACTGGTGGTGCCGCTGGTGGCCGGGGTCCGTACGATCGGGTTGGTGATCCTGGAGACGGACGCCTCGGGGGCGTACCCGTCGGCGGTTCTCCAGGCGGTGACCGAGGTGACCGGGCCGGCGTCGCTGCGGCTGGAGGCCGCCCTGCTCTTCGACGACGTCCGCTCGCTGGCCACGAACGAGGAGCGTCAGCGCCTGGCCCGGGAGATCCATGACGGGGTCGCCCAGGAGCTGGTGATGGTCGGTTACGGCATCGACAACGCGCAGGCCACGCTGCCGGAGGGTGCCGAGGAGACGGCCGAGGAGCTGCGGGCGCTGCGGGCCGAGGTGACCCGGGTGATCACCGAGTTGCGGCTGAGCCTGTTCGAGTTGCGTTCCGAGGTGGACCGCAACGGCGGTCTGGCCCCGGCGATCGCGGAGTACGCCCGGACCCTGGGCACCAGCGCCGGTCTGCGGGTGCATTTCACCTTCGACGAGTCGACGGCCCGGCTGCCGGCCGCGACCGAGGCGGAGCTGCTCCGGATCGCGCAGGAGGCGATCACCAACGCCCGCAAGCACGCGGGGGCGTCCAACCTGTGGGTGACCTGTGCGATCGACCCGCCGTACGCGCAGATCGAAGTGTCCGACGACGGCAAGGGGTTCGCGGACACCCGCCCTGACGGACGCTACGGTCTTACCATCATGGCGGAACGCGCTGAACGCATCCGAGGCCGTCTCAAGATCACGCCGCGACACCCGAGCGGGACAACCGTCGCCGTAGTGCTCGGAACACCGCCTCGGCGCGATAGCGTGCGAGATGGCGTTTCAGCTCCAGAAGGGGAGTAACCCGAGCATGTCGACCAGTCCGGCGCCGACGACGCGCACCAAGGTCCTCCTTGTCGACGATCACGACCTGATTCGTAAGGGGCTGCGACACGCATTCGAGCGCGACCGTCAGTTCGAGGTCGTCGGCGAGGCCGCAACGGCGGCGGAGGCGGTGCGCCAGGCCGGCGCGCTGCAGCCGGATGTCGTGATCATGGACCTCCGCCTGCCCGACGGCAGTGGCCTGGAGGCCACCCGCGCCCTGCGGAAGAACAACGCGAACATGGGCATCGTGGTCCTGACCATGTATGCCGGCGACGACCAGCTGTTCGGCGCTCTCGAAGCCGGGGCCAGCGCGTTCGTCCCCAAGACCGCTCCCGCGGACGAGGTGGTGGCGGCTGCCCGGCACGCCGCGTCGGCGCCGAGCGCGTTCACCGCGGCCGATCTGGCCGAGGCGATGAAGCGTCGTCTCGCCCCGTCCGGTCCGCAGCTCTCGCCCCGTGAGGGTCAGGTGCTCCGCCTGCTCGCCGACGGCATGAGTGTGGCCGGGATCGCCAAGCAGCTCTTCGTCTCGGAGTCGACGGCGAAGACCCACATCTCGAAGTTGTACGAGAAGCTGGGCGCGGCGAACCGGGCGCAGGCTCTGATGACCGCGCTGCGCCTGGGCCTGCTGGAGGCCCCGGACGCCCCGAAGTTCTAGGTTCTGTGTGGCGGATCGCGTGGGAGCGAGGCGCGGTCCAGCCGCGCCGCAGCCCCGCGGGACCCACCACACAGAACCTAGGTATTCCGGACAGATTCGGCGTTTCTGATTTCCGGCGCCGAATCTGTCCGATACTGACCGTCACTCCTCCAGGGCCAGCAGGACTTTCCGGAGGAGCCCGTTGAGCTGCACGAGTTCGTCGTGGCTCAGCGCACTGAGGGCCCGCTGATCGACGGCCATGCCCTTGAAGATGTACCTGTTCCACATCTCCCGGCCGGCTTTGGTGGGCCGCACGATCACCCGCCGCCGGTCCGCGCCGTCCACCTCGCGCGTGATCAGCCCGGCCTCGTCGAGCCGGTCCAGGCGGCTGGTCATCGCCGCCCGGGTCACCTTGGCCGCCTCGGCCAGCTGGGCCGGGGTCGCCTCGGTCGGCCACGGCTGGACCATCAGCACGTGCAGGGTCTTGTAGTCCTGCACGGTGAAGCCGTCGGTGAAGATCTCCAGGTCGGCCCGGTCGATCCAGCGCTGGATGTGTTTCATCCGGGTCAGCGCCCCCTCGACCTCGGGGGCGAAGGCGGGTTCGTCCTTCCAGAACGACGCCCAGCGGTCCACGTGCTGATCCACACCGTCTTTCATACGCCAAGTGTGCCACGCATCTGACTATTCGATTGCTAATAGTCAGACGTTGAACTACCGTCTCGGCTCATGACTCGTGACTTCCGGCTGCTCGCCGTCGGCCAGGGCTTCTCCTGGCTCGGCAACGCCTTCCAGACCGTCGCGCTCGCCGTCGCGGTGATCACCACCGGCGGCGGCGCCGGTGACCTCGGCCTGGTCATGGCCACCAACATCCTCACCCTGCTGGCCGGCACCCTGTTCGGCGGCATCTGGGCCGACCGGCTCCAGCCGCAGCGCGTCATGGTGCTGTCCGACGTGATCCGGTTCGCCGCCACCGCCGGCATCGCCGCCATGTTCAGCACCGGCGGCTACCACCTGGCCCTGCTCTGCGCCCTCACCGTGGTGTCGGCCGGGGCCGGCAGCTTCTTCAACCCGGCGATGAGCGCCCTCAAACCGCTGCTCGTCCCGGCCGAGGAGCGGCAGCGGGCCAACGCCACCCTCAGCCTGCTCCAGTCGATGTGCGGGGTCGCCGGGCCGGCCACCGCGGGCATCACCGTCGCCGCCTTCGGCGCGCCGGCCGGGTTCACCGTCAACGCGGTGAGCTTCCTGCTGTCGATGGCCGCCGTCGCCTTCATCGGCGTACGTGCCCCGCGCGGCCCCCGCTCGTCGGCTCTGCACGAACTGCGCGCCGGATGGTCCGAGGTCCGCGGCCGCACCTGGCTGTTCAGCAACCTGATCGGCGCCAGCACGTACCACGTCGCCAACGGGGTGATCCTGGTCCTGGTGCCGATCATCGCGATGGAACGGCTCGGCGGCCCGCACGCCATCGGCTGGATCGCCGCCGCCGAAGGCCTGGGCGGGGTGATCGGCTCGGCGATCGGGATGCGGTTCCGGCCCCGGCGGCTGCTCTTCGCCGGCCTGCTCGCGCTGCCGCTGATGTCGGTGTGGGTGTTCGCGTACGTCTGGCCCGGCACCCTGGCCGCCATCATGATCGGCGCGGTGATCGGCTACGCCGGCCTGCTCTTCTACGACGTCGCCTGGGACACCTCGCTCCAGGAGAACGTGCCGCACCGGGTCCTCGGCCGGGTCAGCTCCTGGGACTACATGACGTCGTTCGTGGCCATGCCGATCGGCAACGCGCTGGCCGGGCCGCTGTCCGACCACTTCGGCATCGACCGGGTGCTCACCGTGTGCGGGTGCGTCCTACTCGCCGCCGGTGTCGGGATGCTGCTGGTGCCCGCCAACCGCCGCCTGATCCGCACCGGCCGGCCCGCCCCCGCCCTCCAGCACGCCGGCTAACGCGGCGATCAGCTGCGGCTTGGCCGGCACCCCCGTGGCACGGCGCACCTCACGCCCGTCCGCGTCGAGGATCAACAGCGTCGGCGTCCGTACGATCCCCAGCTCACGAACCTCCGCCAGGTGACTCTCCGCATCCACCTCGACGTGCCGCACCCCCGGCAGCAGCGCGGCCACCTCGGCACTGACCCGCCGCACCGCCCGGCACGGGGCGCAGAACGCGGTGGAGAACTGGAGCAGTGTGGCGTCGGCCGGCTCGACCCCGAGCCGTTCCAGCAGTTCCCGCATCCGACGATGATCGCTCGCGGTCACGCCGACTGGTAGGCGCTGGCCTGCAATGTGAACAACTGCGCATACAGTCCACCGGCCGCCATCAGCTCCTCGTGGTCCCCCTCCTCGACGACCGACCCGTGATCCAGCACGTAGATCCGGTCCGCCTCCCGCACACTCGCCATCCGGTGCGTGATCAGCACGACGGTCCGCCCGGCGGCCAGCTCCCGCAGCCGCCGGTACACCTCGTGCTCGGCCCGCGCGTCCAGGTTCGCGGTCGGCTCGTCGCAGATCAGCAGCGGCGCGTCCCGGTGGAAGGCCCGGCTCACCGCCAGCACGGCCGCCAGCGTCGACTTGCCGGACCCGTTCTCCCCGACCAGCGCGATGATCTGCCCACGGCGCACCACCAGGCTGACGTCGTCCACCGCGGGCCGCTCCGCATCCGGATAGGCGAACGTCACGTTCCGCAACTGGATCTCGGTGAACCCGTCCGGCGCCCGGCGGCCCGGCTCCGGCTCGGCCCGCGCCGTCGACAACTCGCAGAAGCCCTGGAAGTCGGCGAAGTACAGGCCCTGCTCGTACACCCGGTTCGCGGTGAACGCCAGCTCGGTCAACTTCCCGATCCCCATGTTGATCGCGTAGGCGGCGGCGCCCGCGGTGGCCAGCGCCATCCGGCCGGTCCACAACAGCCAGAACAGCATGGCGTACGCCAGCCCGGTCGCCAGCCCGCTCAGCGCCTGCCCCAGCAGATTCGTCCGCACCACCCGCCCGATCACCCGGATCTCCTCGTTCGTGGAGACCCGCAACAGCCGCCCCACCTCGGCGAGCAGCACCCGCCGCACCGTGAACGCCCGCAACTCGGCCGCCGGCTCCCGCGCCGCCAGCAGGTAGCCGAGCATCCGCTGCCGCCGCCACACCGCGATCAGCCGCAACCGCGACCGGTAGTTCAACTTCGCCGACCGCACCGCCGCCCACGCCGTCGGCACCACCGCCAGCACCAGCATCGGCAGCAGCGCCGGATGCAGCACCGTCAGCACCCCCGCCGCCACCCCCAGCCCCACCAGATGCGTGAACAGGTCGATCCCGTGATCCACCAGCTGCTGGGCGGCGCTGATCCCCCGATCCCGGGCCCGCTCCATCGCATCCCGCCACGACGGATCGTCGAACGTGGCCAGATCCACCCGCGTCGTCAGATCCAGCAACCGCATCTCCGCCGCCTCCGACACCATCGGCGACAGCCGCCCATGAGCCGCGGTGGCAGCCGAAGCCAGCAACCCCCGCACGGCAAGAGCAAGAACGAGCAGAGCCAGCGACGGTACGGCCGCCCGCACCCGATCCGGGGTGGGCCCCGCCCGCAACAACCCGTCCAGCACACCCACCACACTGATCAGCCCCACCGCGGCCGCCACCCCCGCCGCCACCTGCGAGACCAGAACGGCCAGGGTGGTGCGGCGGCTCGCCCGCCAGCCGAGCAGCCAGGCCTCCCGCAGCAGCCGCGGAAGCCGCCGGACCATCCGCGGGAACGAGGTGTTGGCCGCTTCCTCGGTGCTGGTCAGCCAGTAGGGAAGGTCCAGTTCCCCCTCCTGATCCGCCAGCATCCCCTCACCGGGCGATCCCGGCCGGCTCTCTCCCTGCCGGGTCTCCCCCTCGTCGGCGTTCGTCCCAGGATCAGCTTCCGGCATCGACGGCCACCTCTCGGTTCCCTCGCCGGGGCTCCGCGACCACGACCGCCCCGCAACGCACGGACGCCCCGCCACTCGACGCGCCGGAAGCTCCCGCCCCGTTCCTACGCCGCCCGCCCCACCCCCGTCCACCGCCTGATCCGGATTCCGCGTTTCATTCACGCTCATCCAGTCCCACCCCGCCCCGGCGCGCAGAGAGTGGCGGATCATCCTCGGCCGGAAGCCTGATCTCATTCCGGCCGGAGTCTTGATAGCTTCCCGGGCCATGACCACCGAGATGCCCGGCCCGCGCCTCCCCACCGCCGCCGATGAGGACCGTTTCTGGTCACTGATCGAGTCCGCCTGGGCGTCTCTCGGCCCGGAACCGGCGGCGATCCGGCACCGGCTCCTGCATCGGGGACCGGACCACGACGAGGGCGATCTGTACTCCCTCGGCCCCTGGCTCGATCCGTTCCTGGACCGCCTGCGCGCCATGTCCGCCGACCTGTCGAGCATCGAGTTGACCGATTTGGATCGGGTACTGGAGCGCAAGCTGTTCGACATCGACCGCGCGGACGTCCAGGAGGTGACCGACGGTTCCGACGACGGTTTCCTGTACGCGCGTGGCTACATCGTCGCGTCCGGGCGGGCCTTCTACGAGGCGGTCAAGGCCGATCCCGAGGTGGCGATCGTCGACGCCGAACACGAGTCGATGTGCTACTTCTTCGACCGCGTGCATCGCGAGAAGTTCGGCGACCACACCGAAACCGGCTCAGGCATCAGCCGCGAATCAGGCTCCAACCAGTCCGGCTGGCTCTGACCCCACCGGTCAGAAGATCACGGCCGGTCCCGCTCCACGCCCTGCCCCGCCGAAATCCCGAAACCCTCAGGATGCGAGCAGGGCCTCCAACCGGGACGCCTGTTTCTCCCAGCGCCACTCCTGCTCCACCCATGCCCGGCCGGCCTCCCCCATCGCCTTCGCCTTGACCGGGTCGGACAGCAGGCCGGCGACCCGGTCGGCGATCGCGGGGACGTCGGTGCCGCCGACCACGTAGCCGGTCTCGCCCTCGCGGACCGCGTCGGGTGCGCCACCCGAGTCGCCGCCGACGACGGGCAGGCCGGTGGCGGACGCCTCCAGGTAGACGATGCCCAGGCCTTCGACGTCCAGGCCGGCGGCGCGGGTGCGGCACGGCATCGCATACACATCGCCGGCCGCATAGTGGTCGGGCAGCTCCGCCCAGGGCACCGAACCGGTGAAGACCACGTCGGACTCGACGCCTGTCTCCCGGGCGAGCCGTTCCAGGTTTTTCCGGTAGGGCCCGCCGCTGACCAGCAGCAGCGCCGCCCCGGGGACTCGCCGGCGAATCTCCGGCATGGCCCGGATCAGCATGTCCTGGCCTTTGCGCGGGACCAGCCGGGACACGCAGACGACCACCGGGCGGCCGGTCAGCCCATACCGCGCGCGGACCGCGGAGCCGTCGACGCCGGGGTGGAACTTGTCGACGTCGACGCCGGGGGCGAGGCGTTTCAGCTCGGTCAGGCCGTGCAGGGCCTTGTCCAGCCGGGTGCGCTGGAACTCGCCCAGGTAGGTGATCACGTCGTTGCCCCGGGCGATCCGGCGGAGCAGGCCGCGGGCGCCGGGCAGCGCGGCCCAGCCGATCTCGTGGCCGTGGGTGATGCCGACGGCCCGGCGGATGCCGGTGGTGCGGCGCAGACCGTGGGCGAGCAGGCCGAGTGGGGCGGCCGCGCCGAACAGGACGCTGTCGCAGTCGTTGGCCCGCGCGATCTCGGCGGCCCGGCGGGCGACGGCCGGGGTGGGCAGCAGGATCCCGGTCTTCTCCCGGACCACCTCGAACGGCTGCTCGGCGTCGAACTCGGCGGCCCCCCGCCAGGTCGACGAGTAGACCACGATCGACCCGGCCGGCTGCCGCACGGCCAGGTTGTGCACGAACTGCTGGATCCCCCCGGGCCGGGGCGGAAAGTCGTTGGTGACGAGCAGCGTCCGCCCCATCAGCGGTCTCCCCGGGCCCAGGCGCGGGCGGCGGCCATCCGCTGCACGGTGGACGGGTGCGAGGCGAACATGGTGTGCTCCCAGGACGGCGGGTCGGGGTCGGACAGGTTGACGGTGCCGAGGCGGCGCTGCATCGCCTCGAAGGTGGCCGGGTCGCCGGTCAGGGCCATCGCGTGGGCGTCGGCGCGGGCCTCGACCCGGCGGGACATCCAGGCCTGTGCGGGCCCGGTGACCAGGCCGGCCAGGGTGGCCACGGCCAGGAGCAGACCGATGGCGCGGGGCTCGGCGATCGAGTCGACCCGGGCCAGGTCGAGCAGCCAGCGCCAGGAGCCGAGCAGGTAGAGGAGGACCACGGCGAGGGCGGCGCCGAGCGCGCCCATGATCGTGCCGGTGAACACGTCGCCGTCCTTGGCGTGGCCGAGCTCGTGGGCGGCCACCGAGACCACCTCGCCGGGGGTGGCCTCGGTCAGCATGGTGTCGTAGACGACGATGCGCCGGGTCGGGCCGAGGCCGGACACGTAGGCGTTGACCGCCCGGGTGCGCCGGGAGGCGTCGGCGACCAGGACGTCCTTGACCGGGACGCCGTCGCGCTCGGCCAGCTCCAGCAGCTCGGTGCGCAGTGGGCCGTCGGCCATCGGGGTGAACCTGTTGAAGACCGGCTCGACCAGCACCGGCAGCACGAACGAGAGCAGCACCACGAGCCCGGCGGCCCCGGCCGCGCCGAACGCCCACCACCAGCGGGGCGCGAAGTGGGTGACGGTGAAGAAGCCGGCCAGCACGACCGCGCCGAGCACCGCGCCGACCCCGAGGGATTTGAGCAGGTCGACGCCCCAGCCGCCCCAGCTCTGGGTGGAGATGCCGTAGCGGACCACGATGGTGTGCCGCCACGCGGCCAGCGGCAGGGTGATCAGCTCGGTGAGGAGGACGATGGCCAGTCCGCCGAGGACGGCGCGGGCCAGCCAGTGATCACCGAACGGCCGCCCGGCCAGCTCGACGAGACGGGAGCCGAGTGGGGTCAGCCCGAGGGCCAGGGCGATCAGCAGGCCGAGGAGCATCCCGGCATAGCGGCTCGGGCGCAGCTCGGCGTGGAAGGCGCGGGCGCGGGCCACCTGCTCGGCGGGCAACTGGCCGAGGGCGGCGAGCTGGTCGGCCCGGGGCGCGGGTGACCGGTGCCGCGGCACGGCGCTGACCGCGAACGCGACCAGGGCCACCAGCAGCACGGCGAACGTGCCGACCGCCCACAGTCGCGGCGTCATCGCCGATCACAGACCAACATCGAATCCCTCCGGTGTCACGCCACCCGTGTGACCGCCAATCCTAGAGATCCCGCGGGCGAACCGGCGCGCCGGCGACGCCGCCTGTGGAAAACCGCGGGCGAACCGGCGCGCGACAACACCTGTGGATGAACCCACCCACGAAGATGATCACGCCACGTCACGACGCGACCGGTAGAGCGGGACCTCGACCGGCGGCGGTGGCGTCTCCAACAGCTCCACCTCGAACCCGGCCAACTCGAAAACCTCGATCGCCCGCAACTCCCCGGGAGTCAGATCGGTGATCCCGTCCGGCGTGTCGCTGAGCACGCTGACCAGGCATCCGGTGCACTCATCGGTCTGCTCGGCACAGCGCCCACAATCGATGATCATCACCCCTCCTCACGTGGAGGCCGGCGACGCCAAAGGATGAGCGACGAGCCGACCACCATCGGTGACCATCACGCTAAGCGAGGGGTACGACAGTTTTCTACGATCGGGACAGCCGTCGCAGCAGCGAATCGGCACCCATCGGGTACGCGCCGTGCCGCCGCACCCCGTCGGCGACCTCCCGGTCGGAGGAGACCACCACGATCGGGCGCCCCGGCGGTTCGGCCCGCACCAGCCGCCGGATCAGCTCGTCGGCGGTCATCCCCTTGCGGGAGAAGAGGACCCGGACCCCGCGCGGTGCGGGCGGCAGCCCGTGCACCCGCTCGGCCCCGTCGAACACCACGGTGACCTCGTCACCGGTCTGCGCGGCGATCCCGCCGAGCCCGGTGATCAGGCGTTTGCGCTGCTGCTCCAGGGACATGTCGGCGAAGCCGCGCTTGGTCACGTTGTACCCGTCGACCACCAGGTGCGCCCGGGGCAGGGCGAGCAGCTGGTCGAGCCGCCCGGGGTCGTCGGTGTCCTGGGCGCGGGCGGTGGAGCGCTCGGGGGCGCCGGGCCGCTCGGCCGAGGTGTCGGCCACGAAGTCGGCGGGGAGTTTGTCGGCCGGATTGAGCGCCAGTTCGCGGCGCAGGCCGGTGGCGGCCTGATTGATCGTCTCCAGGAGCAGCCAGAGGCGGGCGTCGTCGACGGCCCGCGCGTCCTTGGCCGCCTGTCTACCGGTGGACGCGGCGGCTTCGGCGTCGGCGAGGCGGGACTTGAGACGGCGTACCTCAGACTCGTGGTCCTGGTTGACGCGCGTAGCGCGGCCCTTCTCGGTGGCCAGCAGATCCTGCGCGCGTTTCTGGGCGGCCTGGGCCTCGCGCAGCGCCTTGGCGGTGGTGCGCGCCTCCTCGCGGAGCTGGCCCAGCTCCTCCCGGACCCGGGCGAGTTCGTCGCGGAGTTTCTCGGCTTCGACCCGGGCCACCGCCCGGTCGTGTTCGGCGCGGGTGGCGCGCTGTTCGGCGGCCCGCACCTGGGCGGTGACGGCGGCACTGTCGGCTTCGGCCCGGACCGCGTCGCCGGCGGCGGCGATCAGCTCGCGCCAGCCGTCCGGGCGGGCCAGGTAGGCCAGTGCGGCGACCTCGACCGGGTCGGCGGCGGCCGGGGCGACTCCGCTGGTCACGGCGGCGCCCAGGTCTCCGGCCTCGGTCACGATCCGGGTGCCGATGCGCTGCCGGAAGAGTGGGTCGGCGACGAGCTGGGCGGCGATGTCCCGGCCGCCGAGGCGGGCCCGGCGGTTGGGGGCGAAGCGGGCGACCCGGCGCAGGGCGACGGGCATCTCGTCGGCGGGGAGCCCGGGAAGGGCGGCGGCGGCCAGCACGGTGATCCGCTGGCGGACCGCCTCGGGCAACACCGGTTCGGGTGAGATATCCGTTTCGAGTGACAAGCCGGATTCCAGGGAGAGGTCCGCAGCCTCCGGTACCGCCTCCTCCTCGGGGCGGCCCTCTGGGTTCAGCAGTGCGGACATCCCCCCATTCTCACACCGTGCACGGCGTATTCGCCCAGTGGAGCAGGTGATCTTTTCCCGGCCCGGCGCTGGTTAGTGTCATACCCCCGCTCTATCGTTGCCGCCCGTGACGCAACCGGCCTACGTGCAGGGCACTCTGGACACGCTGCTGGCCGCCGACGGGTCGGTCGAGCCGGCCGCGCTGTCGCTGGCCGACACCACGTTCGTGGTGCTCGACCTGGAGACCACCGGCGGAGCCCCGGACGGCGGCGGGATCACCGAGATCGGCGCGGTGAAGGTGCGGGCCGGCGAGCCGCTCGGCGAGTTCGCGACGCTGGTCAACCCGGGTGAGCCGCTGCCACCGTTCATCACCGTCCTGACCGGCATCACCGAGGCGATGCTGCGCCCGGCCCCACCGATCGAGGCGGTGCTGCCGGCGCTGCTGGAGTTCCTGCGCGGCGCGGTCCTGGTCGCCCACAACGCGCCGTACGACGTGGGCTTCCTGAAAGCGGCCTGCGCCCGGCACGGTCATCCGTGGCCCAACCCCCGGGTCCTGGACACCGCCGCGCTGGCCCGCCGGGCACTCACCAAAGACGAGGTTCCCAACCGCAAATTGGGTACGCTCGCCCACTTCTTCCGCTCGCCGGTGCAACCCAACCACCGCGCGCTGGACGACGCCAAGGCCACCGTCGACGTGCTGCACGGGCTGATCGAGCGGCTCGGCAGCTTCAAGGTGCACACGCTGGGTGACGCGATCGAGTTCGCCAAGGCGGTCACCCCGGCACAGCGCCGGCAACGGCACCTGGCCGACGGGCTGCCCCATGTGCCGGGGGTGTACATCTTCCGGGCCGCCGACGACCGGCCGCTCTATGTGGGCACGTCGAAGGACGTGGCGACCCGGGTGCGCAGCTATTTCACGGCCGGGGAGAAACGCGCCCGGATCTCCGAGATGCTGACCGCGGCGGTGCGGGTGGAGGCCGTCGAGTGCGCGCACAGCCTGGAGGCCGAGGTCCGGGAGTTGCGGCTGATCGCGGCGCATGCTCCGCCGTACAACCGCAGGTCGAAGTTTCCGGAGAGGGTCGTCTGGCTGAAGCTGACCGCGGAGGCCTACCCCCGCCTGTCGGTGGTCCGGCGGCTCGCCGAGGACGGCGCCACCTACCTGGGCCCGTTCTCCTCCCGGCGGACCGCCGAGCTGGCCGCGGCCGGCGTCTACGACGCGGTGCCGCTGCGGCAGTGCAACCACAAACTCTCGCTGCGCTCGAAGACGCCGGCGTGCGCGCTGGCCGAGCTGGGCCGATGCCCGGCGCCGTGCGAGCACGAGATAACCCCTGAGGAGTACGACGTACGGGCGGCGCTGCCGTTCCGCACCGCGACCTCGGGTGATCCGGGGCCGGTGATCGAGGCGATCCTGGCGCGGATCGACGGGCTGTCGGAGAAACAGCGCTACGAGGAGGCGGCGGTCGTCCGGTCCCGGCTGATCGCGCTGCTCCGGGCGCTGATCCGGATGCAACGGCTGGAGGCGCTGACCCGGCTGCCGGAGATGGTGGCGGCCCGCCGCGACGACAAGGGCGGCTGGGAGATCGTGGTGGTCCGGCACGGCCGGCTGGCGGCGGCGGCCACCTCGCCGCCCCGGGAGCATCCACGCCCGACGCTGGACGCGGCGAAGCTGACCGCCGAGACGGTGCGGCCCGGATTCGGCCCGGTGCCGGCCGCCACCGCCGAGGAGACCGAGCGGATCCTGGCGTGGCTGGAGAGGCCGGACACCCGGTTGGTGGAAACGTCGGGGGACTGGGTGTCACCGGTTCGTGGCGCGGTGCGATTCACCGGCCTGCTGAACAGGGCTGAAGCTGCCACTTCGGGGAAAGACTCGTCCGTTCGCCTATCGGTAACTGACCGTTTGGATGACGCTCGCTCGCTTAGGCTGTAAAGCAAGCAGCTTCTTCGCAAATGATTCGTCACATTTGTGGGCCTGGACCTTGGCGATCAGGCCCCTCCGATGATTCGCTTGCGAAGGAGAAATGCGAGGCGACTCCACGCACCGGGTGAGGCGTGGACGATCGGTGAGGGGGTGTCCGGGTGGACGTCGACGCCGGCCACGGCGCCGCATTCGGTCGTGCTCTGCCGACCAGCACGTCCCCCTCGTTCACGCGACGACTGCGTTCGCTGTTGAACTTCCAGCACAACGACGACGATCCGGTCGCCGAGCTGGCGAGGACCCACCGCAGCATCCACGCGTCCGCCGACGTGGCCATCCTGCGACGCAGCTACCAGATCGCCGAGAGCATGCATCGCGGTCAGATGCGCAAGAGCGGCGACCCGTACATCACCCACCCGCTCGCCGTCGCACAGATCTGCGCCGAGCTGGGCATGGACACCACCACCCTGGTCGCGGCCCTGCTGCACGACACCGTCGAGGACACCAGCTACACGCTCGAAGCGCTGCAGGGCGACTTCGGCAACGAGGTGGCCCACCTGGTCGACGGGGTGACCAAGTTCGACAAGGCGTACTACGGCAAGGCCGCCGAGGGCGAGACCATCCGCAAGATGATCGTCGCCGCCGGCAAGGACGTCCGCGTCCTGATCATCAAACTGGCCGACCGGCTGCACAACATGCGCACCCTCGGCGCCCGCTCCACCGCCAGCCGGGCCCGCATCGCCACCGCCACCCTGGACGTGCTCGTCCCGCTCTGCGACCGGCTCGGCATCCAGGCCCTCAAACGCGACCTCGACGACGTGGTGCTCTACCACCTGGAGCCCGACTCGTTCGCCCGCATCGACGAGCACGTCAAGAACCGCCCCGGCTGGGACGACTATCTCGCCGACGTCTCGCAGAAGGCCCGCACCTCACTGCGCCGCTCCCAGGTCACCGCCGAGGTCACCCCCCGGCCCCGGCACTACTACTCGATCTGGAAGGACACCGTCGCCGGCGACCATCCGGTGCCGCTCGACCTGCCCCGCATCGCGGTCGTCGTCGACGGGCCGGACACCGACTGTTACGCCGCGCTCGGCGCCATCCACGGCAAGTGGCGCCCGGTCGCCGGCCGGTTCAAGGACTTCATCGCCTCCCCGAAGAACAACCTCTACCGGTCCCTGCACACCACCGTGGTCGGACCCGACGGCCGGCTGGTCGAGGTGCTGATCCGGACCAAGACGATGCACCGCTACTCCGAGTACGGCGTGGCCACCAGCTACCGGTACCCGAAGGAATCCGACGAGCCACCAGGCGCCGACCAGCTCACCTGGCTGAAACGGGTGCTCGACTGGCAGCAGGACACCACCGACGCGGCCCAGTTCCTCAGCTCGCTGCGATGTGACCTCGCCGAAGGACAGATCACCGTCTTCGCGCACGGCAACGCGTACGAGCTGCCCAGCCAGTCCACACCGGTCGACCTGGCGTACGAACTCGGCCCCCGCCACGGTGACCACTGTCTCGCCGCGACCATCAACGGACGGCTCGCACCGCTCAGCTCGCCCCTCCGCGACGGTGACGTCGTGGAGGTGTTCTCCGAGGCCGAATCCGAGCCGGACGCCTCCCGCGGCCCCCGCAAGGAATGGCTCGGCTTCGTCAAGTCGAGCCAGGCCCAGATGCAGATCAACAAGTTCTTCGACGAGAACAACCAGCCCGGCATCAGCATCGCCGACAAGGTTCGCCTCGGCCGCGCCACCATCGGGCTCACCCTCCGCAAACACGACAGGGGCCTGGCCAGCGAGGTGCCCCTGCGCCGCCTCGCCGAGGAACTCGGCTACCCCGACCTGGAGACCCTCCTGGTCGCGGTCTGCGAGCGCAGCCTCGAACCGGACGCGGTGGTCGAGCAGCTCATCGCCCTCGTCGACCACCCCGACTGAAGCGTTCGCCGTCCCCCGTTAGCCTTACGCGCGTGAACATTCAGCGGCAGATCCGCGGCTTCGCCTATCAGGCCTTCTACGGGCTGCCCCTGCCGGTCCGCCGCCGCATCGCCCGGTTGGTGTCGCCGAAGTACCTGGTCGGCGCGGTCACCGTGGTCCGCGACTCGGAGTCCCCGCAGCGCATCCTGCTGCTGCGCCAGCCACCCGGCCGGGGCTGGGGCCTGCCGGCCGGCCTGCTCAAGGCCCGCGAGTTGCCCGCGGTCGGCGCGGCCCGGGAGCTTTTCGAAGAGGCCGGTGTACGGGTGGAGCCCGGTGACCTGACCGCCGGCAACCCGAACGCGATCATCCACCCCAACGGCGGCGTCGTCGACACGGTCTGGTTCGCCTCGGTTCCCGCGTCCAGCACTCCCCTGGTGGTCGACGGCGGCGAGGTCCTGGAGGCCGCCTGGTTCCCGGTCGACGACCTGCCCAAGCTGACCTGGCCCACCGAACGCCTCCTCGGCATCTACGGCATCGGCCCCCGAGCCGGCGAGTTGCCCCCTTCACTCCCGTCCGGCAGCTACCACGCCTCCTTCCCGGGCGACCCGCAGTGACCCCCGCACCGCCCCTCGGTCCGCCCCGCCCCACTGATCTCGCTCACCCCAGCGTTTTCCCCACGCCCGGCACCGCCCCCACGCCGGGCACTTCCCCCACGCCGGGCACTACTCCTCCTCCCGGCACCTCCTCCACGCCGGGCACCCATCCCGCTCTCGATGTCTCCCCTCCTCCGGGCGGCTTCTCCAACTCGGGAGCCTTCTCCCCTTCAGGCAGGCTGCAATGACCACCGCCATCCCCGTCGCCGGGGTCGTGTTCGCCGCCGGCGAGGGCACCCGCCTCCGGCCGCTCACCGCGACCCTGCCGAAAGCGCTCTGCCCTGTCGGCAACCTGCCCCTGCTCGACCACGGACTGCGCCGCCTCGCCGGTCTCGGCCTCACCGGACCGGCCACCGTCGCCGTCAACGCCGCATACCTGGCCGACCAGGTGATCACCCACGTCGGCGACCGCGCGCACCTCTCCGTGGAACAGGACGGCCCGATCGGCACCTCCGGCGGCCTGGCCCGGCTGCGCCCGTGGCTGGACGGCCGCGCGGTCATCGCCGGGAACGCCGACGCCTACCTCCACGACCCGTTCCGCGAACCCGGCAAGGACATCGCCGCCCTGCTCGACGGCTGGACCGGCGACACCGTCCGGATGCTCACCCTGCCCTGCCGCCCCGGGGAGACCGGCGGGTTCAGCGGCCAGCGGTTCGCCGGCTTCTCCCTGATCCCGTGGCGCTACCTCAAGGACCTGGCCGACGAGGACAGCAGCCTGGTCCGCACCGTCTGGCGCCCGGCCGAGGCCGCCGGCGACCTGGAACTGGTCCCCTACGACGGCTACTACCTCGACACCGGCACCCCCGCCGACTACCTGACCGCCAACCTGCACGCGGCAGCCGGCGGCCTGCTGGCGGACCCCTCGGCCGTGGTCACCGGAACCGCCACCGAATCAGTGCTCGGCGCCGGCGCCCGGGTGGACGGCGTGATCCACCGTTGTGTCCTCCTCCCCGGCGCCCATGTCGCCCTCGGCGAAACCCTGTCCGACGCGATCCGCACCTCCGACGGCCTGACCATCCGCTGACCTCTTCTCCCGCTGCCTGGCCGCACTTCCCGTCCTCCCGCTGCCTGGCCCGCTCTCTCGTCCGGAAGCTCTGCCCCTCGCTTCCGTCCTGCCTCCTGCCCTGCTCTCTCCCTCTATGTCTGGTCGCGCCTTCCGGCCCTCTCACCGCGGCCTCGCCATCCGCCCTGCCCGATCGCACGGGTCGCGCCCCTCACCCCACTCACCCCGGCCTCGCCGCCCGCCCTGCCCGATCGCACGGGTCGCGCCCCTCACCCCACTCACCCCGGCCCCGTGCTCTCGCGCCGCTCTCCGAGGCCGGCTCCCCGTCCTCGCCTTCCGCCCTGCCGACGCTACTCGGGCCGCGGCTTCCGGCCGCCCGTTGTCCACAGGCCCGGCCGTCATCCACAGGCGTGTGCGGGCCGAACGCGGAACGGCATAGCATGGGGCCGACCGAGATCCGCCCTCACAGTTGAGGAGCCCGCTGGTGAACACCGCGATCGTCCACATCGACTGCGCCACCGACTCGATTCCCGAGGTGGCCGAGGCCCTGGCCGCGCTGGACGGCGTGAGCGAGGTCTACTCGGTCGCCGGCGGCGTCGACCTGATCGCGATCGTCCGGGTGCCGCGCTTCGACGACATCGCCGAGGTGATCGCCGGGCGCATCTCGAAGACCCCAGGCGTGATCAACAGCGAGACGTTCGTGGCGTTCCGGGCCTACTCGAAACACGACCTGGAGGACGCGTTCGCCATCGGCCTCCCCGACGCCGACTGATCACCACCGCGATCCCACCCGGCTCTCACCTGGAGATGACCTGACAACTGAATCACCGAAGTGGCTGCTGACCGACCAGTTCAGCGACGACATGCCCGAGGACCAGATGTGGCGGCCACTCGGGGAGTGCGCCGAGATCGTGGGTCTCTTCGCGGACGTCCCGGCACCCCGGCTGGAGCGCTTCACCCTGGTGGACTGCGAGCCCACTGCGGACGGGTTCGGCAGCCGGCCGCAGTGGCTGGGTGAGGTGGTGCTGGAGACCTTCATCCACGGTGTCGCCCGGCACGACACCTGGCTGGACGATGTGTCGGTGGTCGGCGCGGCTGGCGGCCGGATCGAGTTGACCGGCCGGGTCGGCGAGCAACGGCACCAGCGGCCTGGCGACGAGATCCCCCCGGGCGAGGGCTTCCGTCTGGGCCCTGACTACGACACCACGCTGGTCCGGTGCCGTTCCGTCGAGGGGGTCTTCCGGCATCGCCCCGAGTTGGACACTCCCCCGGTCACGCTGATCGGTTTCCGGCCTGAGCCCTGGTTCCTGGAGAAGATGACCGGTCCGGCGCCACAGCACCACTTGGCCGGCCGGACACGCCAGGAAGCCCGCCTCAGCATCGCTGACCAGGATGAAGCCAGCCGGGATGACGCCGCCCGGGACAACGCTAGGCAGGACGACGCTGCCCGGGACAGCGCTGGGCAGGACAGCACCGACCGCGGGAAGGCCAACGGGAAGGCTGGCAGGGATGGCGACAGAGATGGCTGCGGGGACGCCGACAGGGATGCCGCTGACCGGGACGGGACGGATGGTGGGCTGGTGTCGGACGGGCTCCGGCTGGCGGCCACGATAGAGGCTCGGGCCGCTGACGGACGGCGGATCGACACGCTGGTCTCGGGCATCTTCGCCGACGTGCGGACGGTTCGGGCCTCGGCTCTGGGTGACGGGCTGTTCGATGTGGGGCTCGGTGTGGGGGCCTACGAGACGATTCCCACCGCGGCCCGCCCGCTCTGGGACACCTGGCTGGCTGCGGCACCCACTGAGACCGGCATGTGGCGGGCGCTGGACCCGCGGCTTCGGCACGAGTGGCTACGGCTGGCCCTCGGCTCACGGCGGAGTGGGGGCGAGGATCGGCCGGCCGGTGCCACGTACCACCTGGATGGCAGGCAGGTGACCGATCTCGACGGCTTCTACTGCGCGATCGGCGAAGCGGTCAACGGCCCGGGCGGCTACTTCGGCTGGAACCTGGACGCACTGGATGACTGTCTGTGTGGCGGGTTCGGTGCGTCCACCCCGTTCACGCTGGTCTGGGGAGATGCGGAGATCGCCCGCCGAGCGTTCGGCGCGGAGGAGTTCGGGAAACTGGTCGCCCTGCTGACCGAGCGGGACCGGGTCACCGTGGTCCTGACGTAACGGAGAAGTGCCGTTCTCCTCGGCCGTCGGACCCTTTGCGGCCGATCCCGCGCGGACGGCCCAGGATCACGTGATCTTGGAGGATCTAGAGCCTTGCTCTTGGCTGTGGGCCTGCTCGGGGACTCCCCGCGCGAGCATCCGGCCGCCCGCCGCCCCCTGGCCGAGCTTGGATGATTTGCCACCGGAAAGAACCTTCTCCTCGGCCACTGATCAATCGCAGTCAATCACTCGCGCGGACGACCAGCTCAGCAGAGGTCCAGGTGGATTACCACCGGAAGGAGTCTTGTTCTCGGCTGCCTGATCACTTGCGGTCAATCCCTCGCGCGGACGACCCGCTCAGCTGAGATCTTGGTGGATTTACCACCGGAAACGGTGGTAAATCCGCCAAGGTCGGCCAGGGCGGAGCTGGAAGGCGGACACTCACGCGAGCAATTGACCACGAGCGGGCCAGCCGCCGCGAAGAAGGCTCGAAACGGTGGTAAATCCACCAAGATCAGCCAAGGCGGGGCCGGAAAGCGGACATTCACGCGGGGAGTCCGCGAGCGGGCCGGCAGCCGAGAGCGGTAAACCGACCAAAATCCGCCAGGGCGCCTCGGCGGCTTCATCGCCGGCAACACCCTGGCCCTGGCCACCGCGGGACATTGACGACGAATCGGGCGATGACGCGGAAGAATACTCACAAAGGTGGTGAATAGTCCAAGATCGGCTGGGAAGCGAACGGGCGCGCGGGGAATTGAGCGTGAGCAAGTCGCCGGCCGAGGACGAGGTTCGGAAACGGAAAAGGCCCGCCGGAACCCCGGCGGGCCTTTCTCGGCGTGCTAGCGGTCAGCGACCGGATTTGATCTCTTCGCGCTTGGCGGGGCCGCCGACCGCCGGGGAGACCGGGGCCTCGGCCGGCTTCTCGACCGGGAAGAAGAAGCCCTTGACGGCCGGGGCCAGGGCACCGATCCGGTTCATCTTCTTCGGGACGACCCAGCCGGCGTACTCCAGCGGGATCGGGTGGCCGTGCTCGTCGACCGGGCCGAGCGGCTGGTGGATCTCGACGAACTGGCCGTTCGGCAGCCGCTTGATGATGCCGGTCTCGACACCGTGGGCGAGCACCTGACGGTCGTGCTGCTGCAGACCGAGGCAGATGCGGACCGTGATGTAGTAGGCCAGCGGCGGCAGGATGAGCAGGCCGATCCGGCCGGCCCAGGTCATCGCGTTGAGGCTGATGTGGAACTTGTCGGCGATGACGTCGTTGGCGCCGGAGATGGTGGCGATGACGAAGAACGTCAGGGCCATCATGCCGATGCCGGTGCGCTCCGGGTTGTCGCGCGGGCGCTGCAGCAGGTTGTGCGTGCGCTTGTCCTTCAGCTTGCGGGCTTCCAGCCACGGGTACGCCATGGGCAGCGTGAACAGCGCGCCGAGGCCGACCACGGCGGGCCAGAACATCGGCGGAAGGCTGTAGTTGCCGATGTAGATCTGCCAGTTCGGCATGAGCCGGACCAGGCCGTCCATGAACATGACGTAGAAGTCGGGCTGTGAGGCGGAGGACACCTCGGCCGCGCGGTACGGGCCGAACAGCCAGATCGGGTTGATCTGGAAGAGGCCGGCCATCAGCGCGATGACGCCGAAGACCGCCATGAAGAAGCCGCCCTGCTTCATGGCGTACCGCGGGAACATCCGCTCGCCGACGACGTTGTCGTTGGTCCGCAGCGGGCCGGGCCACTGAGTGTGCTTCTGCTTGAACACGATGCCCAGGTGGGCGGCGATCAGCGCGAGCAGCAGGCCCGGGATGAGCAGCACGTGCGCGATGTAGAACCGGCCGATGATCACGTGGCCGGGGAATTCGCCGTCGAAGATGGCGGCGGAGAGCCAGGTGCCGATGACCGGGAGGGTCAGCATGATCGCCGAGGCGATGCGGAGACCGGTGCCGGACAGGCCGTCGTCGGGCAGCGAGTAGCCGGTGAAGCCGGCGAAGAAGCCCAGCAGGAACAGGACGACGCCGATGACCCAGTTGATCTCACGCGGCTTGCGGAACGCGCCGGTGAAGAAGATGCGCGCCATGTGCACGATGATCGACGCCATGAAGAGCAGCGCCGCCCAGTGGTGCATCTGGCGCACGAACAGACCACCGCGCACCTCGAACGAGATGTTCAGCGACGACTCGTACGCGGCGGACATCATGGTGCCGCGGAGGCCCAGATACTCGCCGTCGTAGGCGACCTCCTTCATCGACGGGTCGAAGAAGAGGGTCAGGAAGATCCCGCTGCCCAGCAGGACGACGAACGAGAACAGGGCGATCTCGCCGAGCAGGAAGGACCAGTGGTCCGGGAAGACCTTGTTCAGCAGGCCACGCAGCGGAGTGGCAGCCTGGAACCGGTCGTCCACCCCCTTGGCGAACGTCTTGGGGGCCTCGGCGAGGTCCATTTTCCGGCGCTTCACGGCCGCTCCCAGAAGTCAGGTCCGACGGTGTCCTTGAAGTCGGACGCTGCCACGAAGAAACCTTCCTCGTCCACTGTAAGCGGCAGCATCGGCAGACGCCGGGTCGCGGGTCCGAAGACCGGCTGCGCGTTATCGGTGATGAGGAACTGTGACTGGTGGCACGGGCAGAGGAGACGGTTGGTCTGCTGCTCGTAGAGGCTGGCGGGGCAGCCCGCGTGCGTGCAGATCTTGGAGTAGGCGACGTAGTTGCCCCACATCGAGCCCTTGTTGCGGCCGTTCTTGTCGCCGTCGGCCGCGGCCCGGGTGGTCGCCGCGTCGTCGGCCCGCAGGTGGATCAGCAGGGTCGGCGAGTCGGCGTGCTCGTTGGTGGCGCCGTGCGGGATGCCCGGGAAGACGGTCATCTGACCACCGGCGCTGACGTCCTCGGGGCGGATCGGGCTGCCGTCCTCGCGGGTCAGCCGGACCGGCTTGCCGCCGTTGCCCGCCGGGTTGAAGCCGGTGCGGTACATCATCGGCTCCTCCCCCTTGTGCGGGTTCTGGATCAGGCCGCCGACCAGCGGGGCCGCGATGGCCAGGCCGAGCGGCGCGGCGCCGAGCGCGATCGCGCCCTTGAGCAGCGGCCGGCGCTGGACGCCGAGCTCGTCACCCAGGTACATGATGGTCTGGCCGGTGATCAGCCGCTCCTCGTCGGAGGACGGGTCGCCGTGCCGGTCCTGGATGGACAGCTCGTGCGGCAGCAGCTTCTTGGCCCAGGCGAGGATCGCGAAGCCGAGGGCGAGCAGGCCGAGGCCGAGGGTGACGCCGAGGATCGGCGTGTAGTAGTCGCTCAGCGAGTGGCCGAGCTCCCACTCCCAGGGCCACACGATGAAGAAGACCAGGAAGGCCAGCGTGAGCGCGCCGGAGAGCAGGAACAGGAAGGAGATGTTGCGGACGATCCGCTTCTCCGCCTTCGAGTTCGGCCCGTGGAAGTGCGACTCGTACGTGACGATCTCGATGTCGTCGCGCCGGAGTCCTTCCTTGACGATGTCGAACCGCGTCATCCGCGGATCGTTGACGTCGACCGGCGGCGTGCCGGTCTCGTCGTGGTGGACCGCCGTCATGACTTCCCCGCAATCCAGAGCGACGTGAAGACCAGAAGCGTGATGCCGACCAGGAAGATCGCCACACCCTCGGTCGACGGCCCGTACCGGCCCAGGTTGAACAGGCCACCCGGGTCGCGGTCGTCCTGGAGCTGGAGGGTGATGTAGGTGATGATCTGCTTCTTCTGCTCCGGCGTCAGCTGGTTGTCACCGAAGACCGGCATGTTCTGCGGGCCGGTCAGCATGGCCGCGTAGAGCTGCTCGGGCGTCGAGGCGCTGAGGCTCGGGGCGAACTTGCCGGAGGAGAGGGCGCCGCCGCCACCGCCGAAGCCGTGGCAGGACGTGCAGTTGACCCGGAACAGCTCACCGCCGCGCGCGAGCGCGTCGGGGTTGGTCTTCAGGTCCTCGACGAGCGGGCCGTCCGGCAGTTCGGCGCCGCCGCCGAGCTCCTGGATGTACTGCGCCAGCTGCTCGGTCTGGGTCTCGTTGAACTGCGGCGGCTTCTGCTCGGCCTGGGCCTCCTGCCGCGCCATCGGCATGCGGCCGGTGCTGACCTGGAACTCCACCGAGGCGGAGCCGGCGCCGATCAGGCTGGGCCCGCGCTCCGTGACACCCTGGCCGTCCCGCCCGTGGCAGGAGATGCAGCTGGTGTCATAGATCGCCTTGCCCTCCTGAGCGGCAGCGGAGAGCTGGACGTTGTCCTCGGCGAAGGCTCCGGGTGTGAAAGCGGTGTAGACGCCGCCGGCCAGGGCCAGGGCGGCGAGCATGCGCACCGCCGCGCCGAGTCGCCGGCGCGCCCGGCTGGGCGCACCGCGCCGCCGGGAGAACACCCGGGCGCGCCTGCGGGCGGGGGTGTCAGAAGTCATGGGTTATGTCCCTCTGGTTTGTTGTTGCGATCCTCGCCGTCGGCGCTGACTACTGAAGCCAATAGATCATGGCGAACAGCGCGATCCACACGACGTCGACGAAGTGCCAGTAGTAGGACACGACGATCGCCGAGGTGGCCTGTGCCGGAGTGAAGCGGCCCATGGTCGTCCGGATCATGTAGATGATGAACGCGACCAGACCACCGGCCACGTGCAGACCATGGAACCCGGTCGTCAGGTAGAACATCGAGCCGTAGCCGTCGGCGTTGATCTTCACGCCGTGGCCCACCAGCACCACGTACTCGTTGACCTGACCGAGGACGAAGATCAGGCCCATCACGAAGGTGATCGTGAACCAGCGCCGCAGCGCGAACACGTCACCCTTCTCGGCCGCGAAGACACCCAACTGACAGGTGACCGAGGAGAGAACCAGGATCACCGTGAATGTTGTGGCGTATGGGATGTTCAACGATTTCGTGTGCTCCTCCCACATGCTGTAGTCCGCAGCACGGATGGAGAAGTACATCGCGAACAACGCCGCGAAGAACATGAGCTCGCTGGAGAGCCACACGATGGTCCCGACGCTGACCATGTTCGGTCGGGTCAGCGAGTGGATCCGGCTCTTGTCGATGGCTGCCGCTGTCACGGCCTCATTATTCATCCGAGATAGGCCCAAGGTCCCCCGGGGTCCCCAATCCGGCCCCCTGGGCAGCCCGGAATATTCTGTGACCAGCGGGTGGGCCTAGCCTCGAGGGGTGGACTCTCACGATTTGCCCCCTCTCGCGGCCGACGGCGGGGATACTGGTCTTCCGCCCTTCACCCCGGCGGCCTTCTTCTCCGAAGTGAACCTGTTCAGCCTGATCGCGCTGGGTCTGTTCGTCTCCGCGGCCCTGTACTGCTACGGCGTCTGGCGCCTCCGGCAGCGCGGCGACCACTGGCCGGCCGGGCGGACCGCGGCCTTCGTCGCGGGTGGACTGGGGTCCATCGCGGCCGTGACGGTCACCGGGATCGAGGCGTACGACACGACCCTGATCTCGGTCCACATGGTCCAGCACATGGTCCTGTCCATGGTGGGGCCGATCTTCCTGGCTCTGGGCGCACCGACGACCCTGGCGCTGCGGCTGCTGACCGGCCGGCCCCGGAAGGTGCTGCTCAGGGTCCTGCACAGCCGGTACGTCCGGGTCCTCACCTTCCCGCTGGTGGCGTTCGGCCTGTTCATCGCGAACCCGTTCGTCCTGTACTTCACCAGCGCGTACCGGCAGACCCTGGAGCACGTCTGGGTGCACGAGTTCGTGCACATCCACTTCATCGTCACCGGCTGCCTGTTCTTCTGGCCGCTGCTGGGGCTGGACCCGTTGCCGAACCGGTGGCCGTACCCGGGCCGGGCTCTGTTGATGGTGTTGAGCGTCCCGTTCCACACCGTGCTCGGCCTGACGATCATGCAGAGCAACGAGCTGCTGGGTGGCGACTGGTACCCGAACCTGGGCCTGAGCTGGCTGGATCCCAAGGCCGACCAGGTCACCGCGGGTGGCATCCTCTGGGCCGGTGGGGAGATCGTCAGCGTCACGATGCTGGGCATCCTGGTGGTCCAGTGGGTCCGTCAGTCGGAACGTGAGGCCAAGCGGATCGACCGGGCGCTTGACCGGCAGGAAGCCGAGGAAAAGGCCGGATAACAAGTTCGGTACGATCGGCGGCACCTAGGACGTGAGGTGGGGCACAAGATGAGCGAGTACACCGTTCTGCTCTACAGCGACGACGCCGCCGTGCGAGACCGGATCCGGCTCGCCATCGGCCCGCGACCTGCCGCTGATCTTCAGGTCGAGTTCGCCGAGGCATCCACCTGGGAGGATTGCCGGCGCCTGCTCGACGAGTACGAGATCGATCTGATGATGCTGGACGGCGAGGCGACCCCCGCCGGTGGCATCGGCATCGCTCGCCAGACCAAGGACGAGTACCAGACTCCCCCGCCCACGTGTGTGGTGATCGCCCGCGCCGCGGACCGATGGCTGGCGGCGTACGCGCAGGTGGACGCCACCCTGATCGCCCCGCTGGACCCGGTGGAGACCGGTCGCACGGTGGCCGGTCTGCTGCGCGCACGCCGTGACGGAGCGATCCCCCTGGGCACCCTGAACACCACGACCTCTTAAAGGGAGGCAGCGCCATGGGCGCACGCACCTGGCCCAATCTGACGAGTTCCCTGCTGAAGGGCGAGGAGCTAGCCACCGCGGACACCGCTTGGGCCATGGGCGAGATCATGGCCGGCAACGCCACTCCGGTGCAGATCGCCGGTTTCGCCGTCGCGCTGCGGGCCAAGGGTGAGACGCCGGGTGAGCTGGCCGGCCTGGTGGAGGCGATGATCGCCAGCGCCACGCTGGTCACGCTTCCGGAGCAGACCCGGACCAGCGCGGTCGACGTGGTCGGCACCGGTGGTGACCGGGCCAACACGGTGAACATCTCCACCATGGCGGCGATCGTGACCGCCTCGGCCGGGGTGACCGTGGTGAAGCACGGCAACCGGTCGGCGTCCTCCACCACCGGCACCGCCGACCTGCTGGAGCACTTCGGCCTGCCGCTGGATCTGGGGCCGGCCGGGGTGGCCCGCACGGTCGCCGAGGCGAACATCGGGTTCTGTTTCGCGGCCCGCTACCACGCGGGCATGCGGCACGCCTCGGTCCCCCGGCGGGAGCTGGGTGTGCCGACGTTCTTCAACGTGCTGGGCCCGCTGACCAACCCGGCCCGCCCGACGGCGGCGGCGGTCGGCTGTTTCGACCCGCGGATGGCTCCGGTGATGGCCGAGGTGTTCGCCCGGCGCGGTGACTCGGCGCTGGTGATGCGCGGTGAGGACGGCCTGGACGAGTTCACCACGGCGGCCGCCACGCGGGTCTGGCTGGCCCGTGGCGGCAAGGTGGAGGAGCTGCTGGTGGATTCGGTGGACCTGGGCCTGCCGCGCAGCCAGCCGGCCGATCTGCGGGGCGGGGACGTGGCGTTCAACGCCGACGTGGCCCGCCGGACGTTCGCCGGTGAGCAGGGCCCGGTGCGGGATGCCGTGCTGCTCAACGCGGCGGCGGCGTTCGCGGCGCACAGCGGTTTCCCCGGTGACTTCCACGAGACGCTGCGGGCCGGCATCAAGCGGGCCGCCGAGGCGATCGACTCTGGCGCCACCACCGCCCAGCTGGACCGGTGGGTGGCCGCCGCACAGGCCGCGAAGGCCGCTGAGTAGCGGGATTTTCCGACAACACGCCGCCCGAATTACCCGATTTCATGACAAAGGCGTGACAACGTCTGAATGGCATTCGGGTAATTCCACTCTCCCGCGAAGGAGACTCCCGTGCAGGAACGCGAACTCCGTTGCGTCATCTGCGACGGCGACATGCTCTTCGAAGTGCCGCCCTGCGAGGACGGCCACGACGAGTGCCCGGAACTGGTCTGCACCCGCTGCGGCGCCGCCGAGGTGGTCGCGCCGATCGTCGTACACCTCTGGAACCCCGGAAAGGGCCGGGTCGCTCCGGCTCAGCGCACCGCGGCGTAGAACCTTTCGGGGGTACGCCTACCCGAGGCACTGTGGCTACCCCGCGAGCGATGCGTCCCACCGGACCGTCCGGCGACCGCCGGGCGAATGCGGCCCCGCACGGAAAACGCCCGCTCCCTCGATGAGGGGCGGGCGTTACCGGTGTCTGAGGCTTACAGGTGCGCCTCGGGGTGGCGGGTGCCCGAGTAGTACTCGAACAGCATGCCGCACGCGGTGAAGACCACGCAGATCAGGCCGAACACCAGCAGCCACCACATCCAGAACACCAGGCCGATGCCGGCGATCGAGGCGGACAGGGCGATACCGAACGGCCAGTAGCTGCCCGGGCTGAAGAAGCCGACCTCACCGGCGCCCTCGGCGATCTCGCCGTCCTCCCGGTCCTCCGGCCGCAGGTCGATGCGGCGGGCGACGAACCAGAAGAAGCCGGCGCACATCGTGCAGAGCAGGCCGGACAGGACCAGGGCGACGACGCCGACCCACTCCATGCCACCGCTGTAGCCCTGACCACTGCCGTCGTTGACGACGTTGTGGGTGTAGACCCCGTACACGGCGGCCGCGCCGAACAGGAACACGGCGACCGCCGCGAAGATCTTGTATTCGGTCCTCACGTCAGTCCTACTTCCCCGCGGCTACGGTCTCGGGCGAGTTCCAGGTGTGCGCCTGGCGCCGGGTGTTGAACGGCGAGGTGCGCGTCGCGTACGGATCCTCACCGATGGCGGTGAGCGCCTCCTGCGTCGACTGGCCGGCCGTCTTCGCCGCGAGGAACTGGTCGAACTTCTCCGGCGTGGTCACCACCAGCTCGAAGTTCATGAACGCGTGGTAGGTGCCGCACAGCTCGGCGCACCGGCCGACGTAACGGCCGTCCTTGTCGAGGGTGACCTCGAAGACGTTGCGCACCGATCCGGGGAACACGTCCCGCTTGAACAGCATCTCCGGCACCCAGAACGAGTGGATGACGTCCTTGCTGGTCTCCTCGAACCGGATCTTCTGCCCCATCGGCAGGACCAGGATCGGGATGACGTCCGACGAACCGACCGTGGAGGCGACCGTGTTGGCCTGCTCACCCATGCCGTCGCGGTAGTTGAACTGCCAGTTCCACTTGAACGCCACGACCTCGACGACCTGGTCGGGGTTCTTGGACAGCTTGTCCACGTTGGTCTGCACGATCGCGGTGTAGTAGAAGAGCACCGCGACGATCAGGACCGGCGTCACCGTGTAGAGGATCTCCATCGGCATGTTGAACCGGGTCTGCACGGGCAGCTCTTCGCCACGCTTGCGGTACCGGATCACACACCAGAAGATCAGGCCCCACACCCCGATGCCGACCGTGAGGGCGGCGATCGTGGACGCGATCCACAGGTCGTACATCTCATGGGCTTGAAGCGTGATGCCCCGGCTCGGCCAGCCGAAGTGGCCGAACGCGTTGCCCCAATCCTCGATCGAACAGCCCGAGAGCAGCATCAGCAGCGTCACGCCACCGAGACCCAGCCCGGCCGCCCGGCCTACTGCCCGCGGCCTTCTGGCCGAACTCCTTGCGCCCACCTGCTCATGCCTCCTTAGCAGCGCCGCCTGCCGAAACCGGACACCTGGCGGCAAGGCTCACCGACGGTCGCACACTACTCGACCAGGACCGGGCCGCCCGCCACCGGGGGGCGATGGGCCCCTTTTGACAAGGGGTCGTCCGGGAAAACACCCGGACAACCGGACGATACCGTTCCCTGTGTGGATTACACAGGCGATCCGGCCGGGGCGCACTCTTACCTCGACGCCGCTACCGCCGCGCCGCTCCATCCGGTAGCCCGGGAGGCGCTGGTCGCGTCGCTGGCGGACGGGTGGGCCGACCCGACCAGGCTTTATGCGGCGGGCCGGCGGGCGCAACGGTTGCGGGAGGCGTCGGCCGAGGCCGTCGCGGAGACATTGGGGGTACGCCCGGACGAGCTCACGTTCCGGCCCTCGGGGGCCGCGGCGGCCCAGGCGGCGGTGCTCGGCGGGCTCGGTGGCCGGCGGCGGGCCGGGAGGGTCCTGGTGCACTCGGCGATCGAGCATTCGGCGGTGCTGCACGCGGCGCGGACCACCGAGGCCGCCGAGGTGGGGGTGGACCGGCTGGGCCGGCTCGACCTGGACGCCTGGACGGCCGCCGTCCAGCGGCCCGGGGTGGCCCTGGCGTGCCTGATCAGCGCCAGTCACGAGGTGGGCACGGTGCAGCCGGTGGCCGAGGCCGCCGAGGCGTGCGCCACGGCCGGTGTGCCGCTCTTCGTGGACGCCGCGCAGACCGCCGGGCGCGCTCCGCTGCCGTCCGGCTGGTCGCTGCTGAGCGCCAGCGCCCACAAGTGGGGTGGCCCGGCCGGGGTGGGTCTGCTGGTGGTGCGCAAGGGGGTGCGCTGGCTGTCCCCGTACCCCGAGGACGATCCGCACCGGCCCAACAGCGACCCGGCCTCGCCCGGCCTGCCGCAAGTGGTCGCGGCGGCCGCGAGTCTGCGGGCGGCGGTGGCCGAGGCGGCGGGCGAGGCGGTCCGGCTGAGCGCGCTCGTCGACCGGATCCGGGAGCGGGTGGCCGCCACCGTGCCGGACGTGGAGATCGTCGGCGACCCGGTCCGGCGGCTGCCCCACCTGGTGACCTTCAGCTGCCTGTACGTGGACGGCGAGGCCCTGCTGCACGCCCTGGACCGGCGTGGCTTCGCGGTCTCGTCCGGTTCGTCGTGCACGTCGTCGACGCTGCGCCCGAGCCATGTGCTGGAGGCGATGGGTGTGCTCAGTCACGGCAACGTGCGGGTGTCGCTGCACCGGGAGACCACCGAGGCGGACGTGGAGCGGTTCCTGGCCGTGCTGCCCGGTGTGGTGGCCGACATCAGGGCGGAGGCCGGGTTCTGATCACCCTGGACTGCCGTGGGCTGCGCTGTCCGATTCCCATCATCCGGCTGGCGAAGGCGATGCCGGGGGTGGCGGTCGGCGAGGTGGTGCGGGTGCTCGCCGACGACCCGGCCGCGGCCAACGACATCCCCGCCTGGTGCCGGATGAAGGGCCAGGAGTTCGTCGCGGCCGACGGCCACGCCTACGACGTGCGCAGAGTCACTTGAGGTAATCGACCACCGACGGCACCGGATCCTTGGCCAGATAGGTGTCGACGACCAGGCGGGGGCCGAGGTACGGCTCGTACTCCGCCTGGCGCTCCAGGACCCGGACCCAGTCCGGGATGCCCTCGTGATCGCGGTTCTGGAACCGTTCCTCGACCCGGCGCCGGTGCTCGTCGTCGTCGCCGCAGACCACCTCGACCACCCGCAGCGGCACCTGCATCCGGTCGGCCAGGTCGGTCCACAGCTCACGGGCCGCCCGGACCGGGTTGACCGCGTCGATGATCACGTGGTGCCCGATCCGGAGCTGCTCCTCGGCGAGCGCGGCCACCACGCCGTAGGCGGCGAAGCCCGGCCGGTGCTCGTGCACGCCGTAGCGCCGCAGGGTGAAGTCGACGGTGTCGACGGCGAGGACCGCCGCGGGCAGCTCGGCTGCGACCGCGGCGGCCAGGGTGCTCTTGCCGACTCCGGGGAGTCCGGCGAATACCGCTAGAACCATTTCTTCAGGTCTACGCGCTCAGCTCGGCAGGAAGGGCGAGATCTCGGCAGCCGCCTCGTCGCCGTACGCCCCGGCGAACCGCTTGACGAACTCGGTGGGGACCACGTCGTACTCCTGGGTGCCGACCGTCTCCAGCACCAGGGCGGCGATCAGCGAGCCGATCTGGGCGGACCGCTCCAGGCCGAGCCCCCACGAGACACCGGCCAGGAACCCGGCCCGGAAGCCGTCGCCGACACCGGTCGGGTCCTCGCCGATCACGTCCGGGACGACCGGCACGTGGATCCGCTCGATGCCCTTGCCGGTGATCTCCGCGCCGCCGCTGCCCAGCGTGGTCACCCGGATCTTGACGTGCTCCAGCACCTGGTCGCCGGTCAGCCCGGCCTTCGTCTCCAGGAGGGAGCGCTCGTACTCGTTGGTCATCAGGAACTCGGCGCCGCTGATCAGGCTCAGCACGTCCGAGCCGTCCACCCGGGCCAGCTGCTGCGACGGGTCGGCGATGAAGCGGTAACCCCGGGAGCGGCACTCCTCGGCGTGCCGGAGCATGGCGGCCGGGTCGTTCGCCCCGATCAGCACCAGGTCCAGGCCGCCGGCCCGCTCGCTCACCGGGGCCAGCTCGATGTTGCGGGCCTCGGACATCGCACCCGCGTAGAACGAGGCGATCTGGTTCAGATCGTCGTCGGTGGTGCAGACGAACCGGGCGGTGTGCGCCACGTCACTGATGTGCACCGAGTCGCAGTCCACCCCGTGCCGCTCCAGCCACGACCGGTAGTCGGCGAAGTCCGCGCCGACCGCACCGATCAGGATCGGCCGCAGACCCAGCTTGCCCATCCCGAAGGCGATGTTCGGGGCCACGCCGCCGCGCCGGACCACCAGGTCGTCGACGAGGAACGAGAGCGAGACCTTGTGCAGCTGGTCAGCGATGAGCTGGTCAGCGAACCGGCCCGGGAAGTGCATCAGATGGTCGGTGGCGATCGAGCCGGTGACGGCGATCTTCATGTCGGCCCTCAGGGTTGGGGAGCAGGGGGTCGTTACGGCTAGAGACTACCGGGCGGGAGAACGGAACAGGCCGTCCCGTTCAACGGGACGGCCTGTTCGGAGGTAGCGGCGTCGACTCAGTGGAACGAGTCACCACAGGCGCAGGAGTTCTGCGCGTTCGGGTTGTCGATGGTGAAGCCCTGCGCGTCGATCCGGTCGGCGAAGTCGATGGTCGCGCCCGCCAGGTAGGGAGCGCTCATCCGGTCCACCACGACCTCGACGCCGTCGAAGTCGTTCACGACGTCGCCGTCGAGCGAACGCTCGTCGAAGAAGAGCTGGTAGCGCAGGCCGGAGCAGCCACCGGGCTGTACGGCGATGCGCAGGCGCAGGTCGTCGCGCCCTTCCTGCTCGATCAGGGCCTTGACCTTAACCGCGGCGACGTCGGTGAGGACGACGCCGGTCGGGGCGGTCGCCTCGGTCGACTCGGTGTGCGCTTCAGTGGTCACGTAGGTATCTCCCTGCCAGGTGCGGACATGTGCCGTACAGGACCAACGCTAACCCCATTCCCAGGGATTCCCAATCCGGGGGAAATCCAGATCACCTACTCCACTGCTCAGACATCCGGGCAGCGAGTTCCCGCAGCCCGCGGGCCGGTTCACTCAGGGCCGTCTCGACACTGCCGAAATGCTCCACCAGGGTGTGCGTCTCGGTCACTCCCGCGGCCGACGCCTCCCGCTGGCCGGTCTCGTTGCGCCCGGCCAGCACCACACACGGCAGGCCGCGCTCCTGGGCGCCGGCCGCGATCCCGGCCACCACCTTGCCGCGCAGCGACTGGTGGTCGAACGAGCCCTCACCGGTGATCACCAGGTCGGCCGCGTCCAGCTCCCGGTCCAGGCCGATCAGATTCGTGACCAGGTTGATACCCGAGGTGACCCGGCCGCCCAGGGCGATCAGCGCGGCGCCGATCCCGCCGGCCGCCCCACCCCCGGGCGCCAGGGCCAGGCCGGTGATCCCGAACGCCGACTCCAGCACCCCGGCGAAGTTCTCCAGCGCCGCGTCCAGCAGCAGCACGTCCTCCCGGGAGGCGCCCTTCTGCGGGCCGAACACGTTGCTGGCGCCGTGCAGGCCGGTCAGCGGGTTGTCGACGTCGGTCGCGGCCACCAGCCGCACCTGGCGCAGCCGCGGCACCCCACCGAGCGCGGTGGCGGCGGACAGGGCGGCTCCCCCGTACGGCAGGGCCAGCCCGGCCACGTCCAGGGGCGCCGCGCCGAGAGCGGCGAGCATGCCGGCACCCGCGTCGTTGACCGCCGAGCCGCCGAGCCCGACCACGATCTCGGCCGCGCCGGTCTCCACCGCGGCCGCCAGCAGCAGGCCCAGGCCGTACGACGTGGTGGTCCGGGGGTTTCGCTCCTCGACCGTGAGCAGGTGCAGACCGCAGGCCTGCGCGCTCTCCACGTACGCGACGCCGCCCGCGTAGAGGATCTCGCCCCGGGCCGGGCGGCCCAGCGGGTCGACCGTCTCCACCGGGATCCGCCGGCCCTCCAGGGCGGTGGCGAGGACCTCGACGAATCCGGGGCCGCCGTCGGCGAGCGGCCGTTGGATCAGAACGTCGCCGGGGACGGTCCAGCCGTCCGCGACGGCCTGGGCGACTTCAGGGGCGGAGAGGGTACCGGCGAACTTGTCCGGGCAGATCAGTACGCGCACCCCGCGAGTGTGGCAGCCCACTCTCCGGGGCGCAGCTACCGTCCCAGACGCTGTGCGACCATGGGCGGCGTGACGTCGACCTGGACCGAACCCTCTGACTCCCCGTTGACCCTGCTCCTGCTGGGTAAGGGCGTGGACCCCGCCTCGGAGCGTGGCGTCGACTGCCCCGGCGAACTCCCCGCCCCCAGCGACCCGGATCTGGTCGCCCGCGCGACGGCGGCCAAGGCGGCGCTCGGCGACCGGGTGTTCGTTCTCGGCCACCACTACCAGCGTGACGAGGTGATCCGGTTCGCCGACGTCACCGGGGACTCGTTCAAGCTCGCCCAGCAGGCCGCCGCCCGGCCGGACGCCGAGTTCATCGTCTTCTGCGGCGTGCACTTCATGGCGGAGAGCGCCGACATCCTCACCAAGCCGGAGCAGCGGGTGATCCTGCCCGACCTGGCGGCCGGCTGCTCGATGGCCGACATGGCGGTGCTCGGCCAGGTCGAGACCGCGTGGGAGCACTTCGAGGACCTCGGCATCACCGGCCAGATCGTGCCCGTGACGTACATGAACTCGTCGGCCGACATCAAGGGCTTCGTCGGGCGTAACTCCGGCGTGGTCTGCACCTCGTCCAACGCCAAGCGGGCTCTGGACTGGTCGTTCGAGCAGGGTTCCAAGGTGTTCTTCCTGCCCGACCAGCACCTCGGGCGCAACACCGCGGTCCTGGAGATGGGCTTCGAGCTGGACGACTGCGTCCTCTACGACCCGCACAAGCCCAAGGGCGGCCTGACCGACGAGCAGCTGATCAACGCGCGGATGATCCTCTGGCGCGGGCACTGCTCGGTGCACGGCCGGTTCACCCTGGACAGCGTGCGTGAGGTCCGTGAGCGGGTGCCCGGGGTCAACGTGCTGGTCCACCCGGAGTGCCGGCACGAGGTGGTGCGGGCCGCCGACTTCGTCGGCTCGACCGAGTACATCATCAAGGCCCTGGACGCGGCGCCGGCCGGTTCGGCGTGGGCGGTGGGGACCGAGCTCAACCTGGTCCGCCGGCTGGCGCTGGCCCACCCGGACAAGCAGATCATGTTCCTCGACCGGACGGTCTGCTACTGCTCGACGATGAACCGGATCGACCTCCCCCATCTGGTCTGGACCTTGGAGGAGCTGGTCGCCGGCCGCGTCCCCAACGTGATCACCGTCGACGAGAAGACGGCCCACGAGGCCCGGGTCGCCCTGGACCAGATGCTCGCCCTGCCGTGACTCTCCGTAGTCAAACGAATCCACCCCTTCGGTGGATGTCTTAAGACTTGCTTAGTCAAGAGCATTAGACGGCGATTCACGCCTTGCCACGGCTGCCGTGGTTGTCACTCAGCGCTATGCTTCCCCGGTTGCAGAATCGGGTACCCCCGCCCGCGCTCTGCTTACTCGATCCTCGGGCGTTCCGGCGCCCACCGGCTGGAGGTTACGTTGACCGACGATGTCCTGATCGTGCACGGTGGAACGCCGCTGCAGGGGCAGATCCGGGTCCGTGGCGCCAAGAATCTCGTCAGCAAGGCCATGGTCGCCGCGCTGCTCGGAGAGACCCCGAGCCGCCTGTTCGACGTTCCGCGGATCCGCGACGTCGAGGTGGTCAGTGGCCTTCTCGAGCTGCACGGTGTCAAGGTCGCCGCCGGCGTCGAGGACGGCGAGCTGGTGATGGACCCCACCAATGTGGAGTCCGCCAGCACCGACGAGATCAATGTGCACGCGGGTTCGAGCCGCATCCCGATCCTGCTCTGCGGCCCACTGCTGCACCGCCTCGGGCACGCGTTCATCCCGGACCTGGGCGGATGCCACATCGGCCCGCGCCCGATCGACTTTCACATCAAGGCGCTGCGTGAGTTCGGCGCGATCGTCGACAAGACCCCCGAGGGCATGCACCTGAGCGCCCCCAACGGTCTGCACGGCGCCAAGCTCGAACTGCCCTACCCCAGCGTCGGCGCCACCGAGCAGGTGCTGCTCACCGCCGTCCGCGCCGAGGGTGTCACCGAACTGCGCAACGCGGCCATCGAGCCGGAGATCATGGACCTCATCTGCATCCTGCAGAAGATGGGCGCGATCATCACGGTGCACACCGACCGGGTCATCGAGATCCAGGGCGTGCCCCGGCTGTACGGCTACGAGCACAAGCCGATCCCGGACCGCATCGAGGCCGCCAGCTGGGCCGCCGCCGCGCTCGCCACCCGTGGCGAGATCGAGGTCATCGGCGCCCGCCAGGCCGACATGATGACGTTCCTCAACGTCTTCCGGTCCATCGGCGGCGAGCTGAAGATCACCGACGACCGGGTGGCCCGCGAGGGCGTGTCCGGCGCCGAGGGCGGCATCAAGTTCTGGCACCCCGGCGGCGAGCTCAAGGCCGTGGCGCTGGAGACCGACGTGCACCCCGGCTTCATGACCGACTGGCAGCAGCCGCTGGTGGTCGCCCTGACCCAGGCGCACGGCATCTCGATCATGCACGAGACGGTGTACGAGCAGCGGCTCGGCTACACCGAGGCGCTCAACTCGATGGGCGCCACCATCCAGGTCTACCGCGACTGCCTGGGTGGCACCCCGTGCCGGTTCGGCCGCCGCAACTTCATGCACTCCGCGGTCATCGCCGGCCCGTCCAAGCTGCACGCGGCCGACCTGCGCATCCCCGACCTGCGGGCCGGGTTCGCGCACCTGATCGCGGCGCTCGCCGCCGAGGGCACCTCCCGGGTGTACGGCGTCGACCTGATCAAGCGCGGGTACGAGGACTTCGAGGCCAAGCTGGCCGCCCTCGGCGCCCACGTCGAGCGTCCCTGACGGTTCTCCGCCGGCCGTTCGGTCGCCGCTCTTTTGCCGGCCGAACGGCCACCGCTCTTCTGCCGGCCGCCCGACCGCGGCTCATTCGTCAGCCGCCCGGACGCGGCTCTCTTGTCGGCCGTCCGGACGCGGCTCTTTGTCGGCCGCGGCTGCGGCTCATTTGTCGGCCGTTCGGCTGCCGCCCGGCTCCGGCCGGGCGGTTCCGGTGGCGGGATCAGCCCGATTTAGTCACGATCAACGGCGCGGTGTGTGACACGCCGCGCCGTTTGGCTACGCTTCTGTCGTGTCCCCGCTGTTTCGCCGCAAGCCAGACGACCTCGTCGCCGACGCGACCTCCTCGGTAACGCCGGAGGAGCCCGCCGTCGCGCACCCCAAGGGCTACACCCCCAGCAAGAAAGAGCTCGGTGTGGCGACGCCCAAGCGGGTCGCCCAGGGCCGCCGGGTGCAGGATCCCGCCCCGGCCAGCCGCAAAGAGGCCTACAAGCAGTTGCGTGAGCGGCAGCGGGCCGAGCGGCTGGAAGCCTCCGAGGGCATGCGCAACGGCGACGAGCGCTACCTGCTGGCCCGTGACCGCGGCCCGGAGCGCTCCCTGGTGCGTGACATCGTCGACTCCCGCCGCACCGTCGGGTCGTACTTCATCGGTGGCGCGGTGGTCGTCCTGATCGGTTCGTCGATCGCCATCCCGGCCGTGCAGCTCGCCAGCAACCTGCTGTGGGCCGCCCTGGCCCTCGGCGTCCTGATCGACAGCATCTTCATCGCCCGCCGGATCAAGAAGCAGATCACCACCCGCTTCCCGCAGACCCAGCAGCGGCTCGGCGGGCTGTATTTCTACGGCATCATGCGCGGCCTGACCTTCCGCCGGATGCGCATCCCGAAGCCGAAGGTGGGGCTGGGCGCCACCGTCTGACACCCTTCCCCCGAAGTTCTCCCGAAACGCGGAGGCCCCTCCCGGCCTCCGCGTTTCGTGCGTCCGGCCTCAGTTCGTGTGCCGCTTTGTGGCCCGATTCGGGCCACAAAGC
>NZ_JBNZCE010000019.1:99561-250052 GCF_050589265.1 Actinoplanes sp. G11-F43 | reverse complement strand
TTTTTGGGTGTTAAATCCACCAAGGTCTCGGCTGGACCGGCCGCCCTCACGAGGGATTGACCGCAAGTGATCAGGTAGCCGAGAACAAGACTCGAAACGGTGGAAAATCCGCCAAGATCGGCCCGGGGCGGAGCTGGAGGGCGGACACTCGCGCGGGGAATCGACGGCGGGCGGGCCAGCAGCTGAGAAGAAGGCTCAATCCGGTGGTAAATCCGCCAAGATCGGCTCGGGGTGGGGCCGGAAGGCGGACACTCGCGCGGGGAATCGACGGCGAGCGGCCGCAATGCCGGGAGCGGACTCTTTTCGGTGGTGGTGAGTCCGCCAAGATCCGCCGGGAAGCGAACGGTCGCGCGGGGACCGACCGCGAGCAGATCGCCGGTGCCGGGGCACGGTCCGTGGTGGCAGCATGTCGGAATGACGAAGCTGACCGCGCGCGAGATCGCCGCACGGGCGCCACAGGGCTGGGTGCTGCTGCCGGGAGTGTTGAGGACGCGGCTGCGGACCGGTGGGTTCGCGGCCGGGCTGGAGCTGCTGAACGCGATCGGGGCGGCCGCCGAGAAGGCCGACCACCATCCGGACCTGGATCTGCGGTACACCTATCTGGATGTCACGCTGAGCAGTCACGACGTGGGTGCGGTGACCGGCCGTGACCTGCGGATGGCGGCGACGGTGAGCGAGCTGGCCCTGGCTGCGGGGGTGGAGCTGGAGCCGGCCGGGATCGTACGGCTGGAACTGGCCCTGGATTCTCCGGCGTCGGCGGCGGTGCGGCCGTTCTGGGCGGCGGTGCTGGGGATGGACGAGCACACCGACGAGTTCGGGGACGATCTGCGGGACCGGTACGGCGTACTCCCGGCGGTGTGGTTCCAGAAGTCGGGGACGGGCGAGCCGCGCCAGCGGTGGCACCCGGACCTGTGGCTCGACCCGTCGCAGGTTCAGGGTCGCATCGACGCGGCGGTGGCGGCCGGGGGCACGCTGGTCAGTGATGTGGACGCCCCGTCGTTCTGGGTGCTGGCCGACCCGGAGGGCAACCAGATGTGCCTGTGCACCTGGCAGGACCGGGAACAGGCCCGTTGACAAGGGCGGGGTGGACCGAGACCACCCCGCCCCGCCCGCACCGCTCAGGCCGCGACGGCCTGGGCGGTGACCGGAGCCGCCACCCCACCGGACAGGTGCCGGAGGTAGGCCGGCAGGGTCAGGAACTCCGGGCAGGTCCGCTCGGTGAGCAGGACCGACAGCAGGGTCCGGGCCTGGCCGAAGCAGCGTGCCCCTTCCTCGTCCAGGGCGCCGGTCTCGCTGAGCACGTCGAGTTCCTCCCGCAGCATCCGGTTGACCAGGGCGGCCGAGATCGGCACGCCGTAGTCGGTCGGGGTGCCCACCGAGATCCACTGCCAGAGCTGGGCCCGGCAGATCTCGGCGGTGGCCGCGTCCTCCATCAGGCCGCCCAGGGCGACCGCGCCGCGCCCGCCGAGCCAGGCGGCGATGTAGCGCAGTGCCACGCTGACGTTGGTGCGCAGCGCGACCTCGCTGACGGTGACGTCGGTGGACCGCACGTGCAGCAGGTCGGCGGCGGTGACCCGGACGTCCTCGCGCTTGCGGACGATCTGGTGGGGTTCGTCGCCGAGCCACTGGTCGAAGACGTCTCGGCAGGTCTCGACCAGGCCGGGGTGGGCCACCCAGGAGCCGTCGAAGCCGTCGCCGACCTCGCGCCGCTTGTCCTGGCGGACCTGGTTGAGGGCCCGTTTCGCGGCGACCGGATCGCGGCTGGGCACCACCGCGGCCATCCCGCCGATCGCGTGGGCGCCCCGTTTGTGGCAGGTGCGCACCAGCAGTTCGGTGTAGGAGCGCATGAACGGGGTGGTCATGGTGACCTGGGAACGTTCGGGCAGCACCACGTCCGGCCGGTTCTTGATCATGCTGAACAGGTAGTCCCAGCGGCCCGCGTTCAGGCCGGCCGAGTGTTCGCGCAGTTCGTAGAGGATCTCCTCCATCTCGAACGCCGCGTTGATCGTCTCGATCAGCACGGTGGCCCGGATGGTGCCGCGCGGGATGCCGAGCTGGTCCTGGGCGAAGACGAAGACGTCGTTCCAGAGGCGGGCCTCCAGGTGTGACTCCAGCTTCGGCAGGTAGAAGTACGGCCCGCTGCCCCGGTCGATCTGCCGCCGCCCGCAGTGGAACAGGTAGAGACCGAAATCGAACAGGGACGCCGACACCGCCCGGCCGCCGATGCGCAGATGGCACTCGGGCAGGTGCCAGCCCCGCGGCCGGACCATGATCGTCGGCATGTCACCGGATATCCGGTAGACCCGGCCGTCGGCGGCGGTGTGCTCCAGTGTCCCGTCCAGCGCGTCCCGCAGGTTCAGCTGCCCGAGGACGACGTTCTCCCAGGTGGGCGCGGTGGCGTCCTCGAAGTCGGCCATCCACACCCGCGCGCCGGAGTTGAGCGCGTTGATGGTCATCTTGCGCTCCGGCGGGCCGGTGATCTCCACCCGCCGGTCGCTGAGCCCCGGCCCGAATCCGGCGACCCGCCACGACGGGTCGTCCCGGATGTGCGCGGTGCCGGACAGGAAGTCCAGGCCGGTGGTGCGGGTGGCCCGGCGGCGCCGGCGGCGCTCCAGCAGCTGGACCCGGCGGGCGCCGAACTCGCGGTCGAGGGCCACGATGAACCCGACCGCCTCGGGGGTGAGGATCTCGGCGTAGCGGCCGTCGGCCGTACCGGTGATGGTGATCTCTTCGGCGGCCATGTCAGAACTGCTCGGTCTCGGTGGAGCCGGACAGGGCGGTGGTGCTGCTGTCCGGGTTCAGCGCGGTGGAGACCGCGTCGAAGTAGCCGGTGCCGACCTCGGCCTGGTGCCTGGTCGCGGTGTAGCCGTCGGACTCGGCCGCGAACTCGGCCTCCTGCAGCTTCACGTAGGCGCTCATGCCGGTCTCGGCGTAGCCCCGGGCCAGCTCGAACATCGAGTGGTTGAGGGCGTGGAAACCGGCCAGGGTGACGAACTGGAATTTGTAGCCCATCGCGCCGAGCTCCTTCTGGAACCGGGCGATGGTGGCGTCGTCCAGGTTCTTCCTCCAGTTGAACGACGGCGAGCAGTTGTAGGACAGCAGCTTGCCCGGGTGCCTGGCGTGCACCGCCTCGGCGAACCGGCGGGCGAACTCCAGGTCCGGCTTCCCGGTCTCCACCCACAGCATGTCGGCGTAGTCGGCGTAGGCGATGCCCCGGGCGATGGCCGCGTCCTCACCGGGCCGGACCCGGAAGAACCCCTCGGAGGTACGTTCCCCGGTCAGGAACGGCCGGTCGCGCTCGTCCACGTCGGTGGTGAGCAGGTCGGCGGCGAGGGCGTCGGTGCGGGCGATGACCAGGGTGGGGACGCCGGCCACGTCGGCGGCGAGCCGGGCCGCGTTCAGAGTGCGGATGTGCTGCTGGGTCGGGATGAGCACCTTCCCGCCCAGGTGGCCGCACTTCTTCTCGCTGGCCAGCTGGTCCTCCCAGTGCACGCCCGCGGCGCCGGCCGCGATCATGCCCTTCATCAGCTCGAACGCGTTCAGCGGCCCACCGAAGCCGGCTTCCGCGTCGGCGACGATCGGGGCGAACCAGTCGCGCTCGTACCGGCCGGCCGCGGTGTCGATCTGGTCGGCGCGCAGCAGCGCGTTGTTGATCCGGCGGACCACCGCGGGCACCGAGTTCGCCGGGTACAGCGACTGGTCCGGGTAGGTGTGGCCGGACAGGTTGGCGTCCGCGGCGACCTGCCAGCCGGACAGGTAGATCGCCTTCAGCCCGGCGCGCACCATCTGGGTGGCCTGGCCGCCGGTGAGCGAGCCGAGCGCGTTGACGTAGTCCTCGGTGTGCAGCAGCTCCCACAGCCGGGCGGCGCCGCGCTCGGCGAGGGTGTGCCGTTCCTGGAGGGTGCCCCGCAGCCGGACCACGTCCTGGGCGGTGAAGTCGCGCCGCACACCGGTCCAGCGGGGGTCGGCGGCCCATTCCCGAGTGAGGTCCTCTGGGGTACCGCCACGGTTCTCGGTCGTCATCAGAAATTTCCCTTTCCTTGGGGCAGGACCCCACTTTCACCGCTCGGAAAGGCGCGGATGAAGGCTTTTCCGAGGAAAGAAACGCAGAATTTCTGGTACGTTGAAACTCGTGAGCGCTTCCGACGCAGAGCCGTCCGTCGATCTGGTAACTCTCGGGCAACGGCTACGTCATCTCCGCAAAACCCGTGGAATCACCCTGGAACAGCTCAGCGCCACGGTCGGGCGGGCGCCGTCCCAGCTGTCCCTGATCGAGAACGGCAAGCGCGAGCCCCGGCTCTCGGTGCTGCAGTCGATCGCGAGCGCGCTGGGCGTGACCGTGCAGGATCTGCTGCGGCCGGAGGCACCCAGCCGGCGGGCCGGGCTGGAGATCGAACTCGCCCGCTTCCAGCAGAGCCCCGCCTACGCGGCGCTCGGTCTGCCCGCCGTCAAAGCCGGCCGGCGGCTGCCCGCCGACGCCCTGGAGTCCCTGATCGGGCTGCACCGCGAGTTGAGCCGGGTGCTCACCGAGCAGAGCGCCACCCCCGAGGTGGCCCGCCGCGCCAACGCACAACTGCGCGCCGACATGCGGCAGCGGGACAACTACTTCGCCGAGATCGAGGCGGCGGCGGCCCGGGTCCTCCAGTCGGTCCGCCACCCCACCGGCCCGCTGTCCCAGCGCGGCATCCTGGACATCGCCGCCCAGATCGGGTTCAGCCTGCACTACGTCAACGACCTGCCGTCCTCCACCCGCTCGGTCACCGACCTGAAGAACCGGCGGATCTACCTGCCCCAGGTGGCCAGCGGCAAGGGCCACGACCCGCGCGCGGTGGTGCTGCAGACGCTCGGGCACTTCGTGCTCGGCCACGAGGACCCGGCCGGCTACGGCGACTTCCTGCGCCAGCGGGTCGAGGTCAACTACTTCGCCGCCGCGCTGCTCATGCCGGAGCGGTTCGCCGTCGACTTCCTGACCGCCGCCAAAGCCGACCGGGCCCTGGCCATCGACGACTTCCGGGACGCGTTCGGGGTGTCCTACGAGACCGCCGCCCACCGGTTCACCAACCTGGCCACCCACCACTTCGGCATCCCGGTGCACTTCGCCCGGGTGCACGAGACCGGCATCGTCTACAAGGCCTACGAGAACGACAACGTGCGCTTCCCGTCCGACGTGACCGGCGCCATCGAGGGCCAGCCGGTGTGCCGCAAATGGGCGTCCCGGACGGTGTTCGAGGCCGAGGACCCGTATTCGTCGTTCTACCAGTTCACCGACACCACCGCCGGGACGTACTGGTGCACCGTGCACGTCGAGTCCACCCGGGCCGGGGAGTTCTCGGTGACCGTCGGGACGCCGTACGAGCACGCCCGCTGGTTCCGTGGCGGCGACGTCACCGGGCGGACCGTCTCGCACTGCCCCGACCCGGACTGCTGCCGCCGGCCGCCCGCCCACCTGGTCGACAGCTGGTCCGGCAACGCCTGGCCCAGTGCCCGGGTGCACTCGCACCTGCTGGCCGCCCTGCCCCCGGGCACCTTCCCGGGCGTCGACAACCGCGACGTCTACGACTTCCTGGACCGCCGCGCCTGAGAAGTTCGTGTGCCGATCTGCGGCTCGATTCGAGCCGCAGATCGGCACACGAACTCAGAAGACCGCCAGCCGTCGCCGGGCGGCGGTCTCGAACGGCTGCACACCCGCGGCCAGCAGCGCCACCAGGGCGTCGGTGGTGGCCCGGGCCTGGGCGATCACCTCCGGCGGGTAACCGTAGAGGATCTGGTGCTCGGCGAACTCGTCCTCGTCCAGCACCCGCACCTCGCCGTCCCACAACCGGATCACGTCCAGGTCCAGATCCACCGCGTGGATCGCCTCGTCGTCGACCCGCGGCCGGGTCGTCACATCGATGTAGACGGCGATGGCGGTGTCCGCGCCGGCCTGGTTGAAACTGGCGATCCACGAGCCCTCGGCCGGCACCAGCGTGACGAAGTCGTGCGGTTGCAGGGCCGGCGGGTCGTCACCGCGGCGCACCACCGTCCCGGCCCGGCCGCCGAACCACTGCCCGTGCTCGTCCTCCCCGAGCCGCTCCAGCCGGTAGACCCAGTGCCGGCGGCCACCCCACTTGGTGAACCGCATCTCCACGCTCATATCGCGGCCACGGCCTCGACCTCGATCAGCAGGTCCGGCCGGACCAGCCCGGCGACCCGCACCAGGGAGCTGGCCGGTGGCCGGCCCACGTCGACGAACTCGTCCCGGACCCGGCGCACCGTCGGCAGCTCGTCCACCCCGGTGACGAAGATGGTCAGCTTGACCACGTCCGCCCACCCGGCCCCGGCCGCGGCGAGCACCGTCTCCAGGTTCCGGAAGACCAGCCGGGTCTGCGCCTCCCAGCCGTCCGGCACGTCCCCGCGCTCGTCGACGGCCACCTGCCCGGAGGTGTGCACGATCCGGCTGCCCGCCCCCACGACGACGGCATGGGTGTACCCGTTGGTCGCGGGCGGTCCGGGGAACTCCAGTGTCGGCATCCGTCCACCCTAGACAAGCCACCGGCCCGTCAGGGGGCGCATTCGCCCGGCGGCCGCCGGGCGGTCCGGACGCCGGTGTCACCTCGCGCGGATGCCACAGCGCCTCACCTGCCCGTACCGTCAAAGGTTTCTGATCGCCGTCAGCAGGTCCTCCTGGGAGATCGGGCCGACCGCGGCCCCGCGCGCGTCCTCCATGGCCTTGGCGAGCTGGACCCGCCGCAGCACCTCCTTGATGTCGGCGCCGGTCCGGCCGGCGCTGGCGGCGCCGAGGGCGGCCAGGTCGAGGTCCTCGGCGAACATCCGGAAGCCGGGTCTCTCGTGCACGCCGATCAGGCCGCGGATCATCTTGCGGAAGATCTCCGCGCGGGCCGCGTCATCCGGTTTCGGGACGCTGATCTTGACGTCGAAGCGACCGGAACGGATCAGTGACTCGTCGACCCGGTGCGGGAAGTTGGTGGTGGCCACGATGATCACATTCGGGTTCTCCTCGATCAGGTCGTTCATCTCCTGCTTGAAGATCCCGGCCACCGCGTTGAGCGCCTGGCTGGCCGCGTCCCCGCCCATCCCCGCGTAGCTGACGATCGAGTCGAACTCGTCGAACAGGATCAGCGTGGGCGTCCGGTAGCGGCGCGCCGAGCGGAAGACCTCCTTGATGTTCTTCTCCGAGCCGCCCAGCCATTTGTCCAGGATCTCCGGGGTGCGGATCTCCCGGAAGTCGGCGCCGATCTCGTTGGCCAGCGCCCGCGACAGCATGGTCTTGCCGGTGCCGGGCGGGCCGAACATCAGGATCCCCTGCGGGCGGCGGGCGCCCCAGCGGGCCATCGCCTCCGGATGCCGGAACGAGACGGCGATCTGGCGCAGCTCGGCGACCACCGCGTCCAGCCCGCCGACCATGTCCAGGCTGACCGTCTGGGTGGTGGCGGCGGTCCGGCTGACGTTGTCCCGGCTGATCACGAAGTGCCGCCCGGTCAGCGACGACGGCCCGGCCAGCTGCGTGACCGCCTCCAGGATGAAGACCGTGAAAGCGCGCAGATGTCCGGGACCGATCTCGTCGCGCGGGATCCGGGCGGTGATCACGGCGGTGCTGTCGTCCGGGTAGGTCAGGGTCGCCGAGATCCCGGCGGAGGCGTCCGCGAGATGTTCCGGTTCCCGCTCCACCGGCTTCTCCAGACCCAATTTGCGGTACGCCGCGGCGGCCGCCGTGCCCACCCCGTCGACCAGCCGGGCCACCGTCTGATCGCCGGCCTCGATGCGCCGGGCCAGCATCGGGCCGAGCGGGTCGATGTTGAGCACGAAACCGCGCATCATCCGCTGGGTGGTGGTGGCCGCCGGCACGGTGCTGATCCGGGCGGTGAGCACGTGCTCGGCGCCCCCGGTGCCGTCCACGGTCAGCTCGACCCGCCGGACCGGCCCCGGCCAGGTGGCGCCGCGCAGCAGCTCGACCGGGTTGACCCGGGCCGCGGCCAGCAGGGTGGACGCGTCGACCAGTTCGATCGTGGCGCCGGCGTGCTCGAACGTCTCGGCCCGGGGCCGGGCGAAACTCGCGTCGGTCATGGTTCCTCCGCAACGGTCGGCTGTTTCCAGCGTGACACGGTTCCGCACGATCGCCAGTTCAGGCGCCCCTCAGGTCATGGCGGGATCGTCCCGGCCCCGCTCCCGCGAGGGCCTGCGGTAAATCGCTGTCGCCGCGCCACCGGTCTTTGCCAGGCTGTCCGGCATGGACCTGAGCGCGTCGATCGTCGATTTCTACTCCCGCTACGACGAGGCCGGCCGGCTGGACCGGCGGCCGTCGACCCGGCTGGAGCGGATCCGCACCCTGGAGCTGCTGGAGCACTATCTGCCCACCCCGGCGGCGGTCCTGGACGTCGGCGGCGGCCCCGGGGCGTACGCCGCTCCGCTTCTGGCCGCCGGCCACCGGGTGCGTCTCGTCGACCTGGTGCCCGCCCACGTGGCGCAGGCGCGGGCCGCGGTGCCCGGCCTCGACGCGGTGGTCGGCGACGCCCGGGACCTGCCCTCCGGCGACGGCGAGTGGGACGCGACGCTGCTGTTCGGGCCGCTCTACCACCTGCTCGACCGGTCCGACCGGGTGCGCGCCCTGCGCGAGGCGGTCCGGGTGACCCGCCCCGGCGGGCTGGTGCTGGCCGCGGCCATCTCCCGGTTCGCCGCCTCGTTCGACTTCGTGGTCCGCGACCGGCTGACCGAGCGGACCCTGGCCGACTCCCGGCGGCTGCTCACCGACGGCGCCAACGACCCCGGCACCGGCTTCACCCACGCCTGGTTCCACCGGGTGCCGGAGCTGGTCGCGGAGTGCGCGGAGGCCGGCCTGACCCCGGTCGAGGTGCACGGCGTGGAGGGCCCGCTGTGGACGGCGGTGGAGACATCCGGCGACGATCCCGGGGTGTTCGACGGCGCCCTGGAGATGGCCCGGCTCTACAGCACCGAGCCCGCGCTGCTGGCCGCGAGCGCCCACCTGCTGGTGGCCGGGAGACGCCCGCCGGTGCGGGGATGACGGCGTGCCGGTGGGGTTCACCCACGGCAGCACCGGATCCACGGTCGCCGGCTCATCACCCGAGCCCCCTTCGGGGGCCGCGGAGCGGGGCGTTCAGCGGACGGACGTGACTGTCACGTTGGGGTCCAGGCGGTCGCCCACGGTGTGGATGTAGGCGCGGGCGGCCGGGTCGCCGAGCTGTGCCCGGAACCATTTCGCGGTCCAGCGGGCGGTGGTCTCCACGCCGGTTCGCTGGGGCAGGGTCTGGGTGGACGGGTCGGGGGCCGCGCCGGGCGGGTTCTGAACGTCGGTGATGCCGTAGTGGTTGGCGCCGGTCACCGCGATGAACGCCTTCGGGGTGGCGGCGGTGACGTCGTAGGTGGCGCGGCCCTCCGCCGGGGTGGCCACGCCGTCGGCCAGGCCCTGGAGGTAGGCGACCGGCACCGTGCCGGGCACCGGCAGGGGCGCGTCGCCGTTCACCGTGTTGCCGCCGTAGGTGGCCACCGCGGCCAACTGTTGCGGGACCGGGACGGGGGCCGGGCAGAACGGGATGCCGCAGGTGCCGCCGCTGAGGGTGAGGGCCGCGGCGGCGCCGAACGAGTGCCCGGCCAGCACCAGCCGGTCCTCGTCGACGCGGCGGTGCAGCGGGGAGGCCGGGTCGGCGTCCTGGGCGGCGGCCCACGCCACGGTGGCGGCGGCCTGGGCGCCTTCCGGGAACAGGCCGGCGGTGCCGAAGATGACGCGGCTGTGGTTGGGGACGGCCACGGCGAAACCGTAGGAGGCGAGGATCCGGGCGTACGACGAATAATGTGCCTTGTCCACGTTCGCCCCCTGGAGGAGGAGGGCGACCGGCAGCCGGGTCCCGGCCCGCGGGTAGTAGACGTCGGCGGCGTCCCCGTTGATCGTGGTGGCGAAGCTGTGCACGGCCGGTGACGAGGCCACGGCCGGGGTGGGGACGGCGGCGGCCGCCGCCACCGACGTCAGGATCGCTGCCAGGAGTTTCCGTGAACGAAACGTTGTCGCCTTCATGGATACGGACTATGTCGATCAATCGGTACGCCGTCAAGGGGCCCCGATTTCTGGGAGGATGCCGAGGTGACTTCCGCATCCCGCTACCTCAGCGAGCGCATCGCCCTGCCTGCCGACGCGGTGTACGAGTTCACGTCCGCCCCGGAGAACCTGCCCCGCTGGGCGGCCGGCCTGGCCACCACGGTGTCGAAGCAGGGGGACCGCTGGGTGATCGGCGACGACGGCGCCGAGCTGATCTTCACGCCGCGTAACGACTTCGGCATCCTGGACCACTGGGTGCGCCCGCCGGACGGCGCCGAGGTGTACTCGCCGATGCGGGTGATCCCGGACGGCGACGACGCCGCCGAGGTGATGTTCACGTTGCGCAGGCTGCCGGGGATCACCGACGACGAGTTCGAGCGGGACGCCGACCTGGTCCAGGCCGACCTGACCAGGCTGCGGGAGGTGCTGGAGAGCGCTCAGCGCTGAAGCAGCGCGGCCACCCCGAGGACCGCCTGTACGGCCGGCACCCCCAGCACCACGGCCAGCATCGGCCCGTCCGGGCTCATCCCCAGGTGCAGCAGCATCATCAGCCCGCTGAGGGCGAGCAGGGTGGTCCAGGCCGCGCGGTCGGACGGCCGCCGCCACAGCGAGACCCCGCACGGTACGCAGATCAGCGCGAGCGCCCCGAGCGCGGCCAGCAGCACCGGCGCGTGACCGGCGTGTTCCCCGGCCAGGATCAGGTGCACGGCGATGCCGGCCACCCCGGTGAGGGCGGCGGCCCGGGCCAGGACGGTACGCGGGGCGGCGGCCTGTTCGATCACTGTCACGGCCGCCTCCTCGAAGATCGTCAAGTCCCGAGAGTCTGCCACAGGCGGGGCCGCCACAGAAGGATGTAACAGTCCTTCAACGACTGCTTTCGATCAACGGCGCGGCATGAAAAGGTGCTGGGAAACCCCTGGCAGAGGCGGAGGGGCTGAATTCGCCGTGCGGTCTCCTGCCGTACGTCTGCCCTCCACCCGGCACTTTCATGATCCACCCAGCGCGCACCGGCTGCGGTGCCGCAGAAGGAGGAACAACAGTGCGCACCACCCTCGCCCGATCCGCGGCCGCGACTCTCACGGCCGTCGCCATAGTCGCTCTGGGCAGCGCCTGCTCGCCGCCGGAGAAGGAGCCGGAGGCGGGCACCTCGGGTGCCGCCACCGCGACCAGCGCCGCCGACCTGGGCGGACTGGAGGCCCTGATCACCGCCGCCAAGGCGGAGGGCCAGCTGAACGTGATCGCCCTGCCGCCGGACTGGGCGAACTACGGCGAGATCATCAAGACCTTCGGCGACAAGTACGGCATCAAGGTCAACTCCGCGCAGCCGGACGGCTCCAGCCAGGACGAGATCAACGCCGCCGACCAGCTGAAGGGTCAGGACACCGCGCCGGACGTGTTCGACCTGGGCGCCTCGGTGGCCTCCGCCAACGTGGCGAAGTTCGCGCCGTACAAGACGGAGAAGTTCGAGGAGATCCCGGCGAACCTGAAGGACCCGAACGGCGCGTGGGTCAACGACTACGGCGGCTACATGTCGATCGGCTACGACAGCGCCAAGGTCCCGGCCCCGGCCAGTGTCGCCGATCTGCTGAAGGCCGACTACAAGGGCAAGGTCGCGCTGAACGGCGACCCGACCCAGGCCGGCGCCGCGTTCGGTGGTGTGCAGCTGGCCTCGCTGGCCAACGGCGGCACCGTCGACGACATCACCAAGGGTGTCGACTTCTTCGGTGACCTGAAGAAGGCCGGCAACTTCCTGCCGGTCGACCCGACCCCGGCCACCGTCGAGTCCGGACAGACCCCGGTGGTCTTCGACTGGGACTACCTGAACGCCGCCCAGTCGGCGAAGCTGCCCAGCTGGAAGGTCTTCGTCCCGTCCGGCGCGGTGCTCGGCTCGTACTACGTGCAGGCGATCAACAAAGACGCCCCGCACCCGGCCGCGGCCCGGCTGTGGCAGGAGTTCCTCTACTCCGACGAGGGCCAGAACCTGTGGCTCAAGGGTGGCGCCCGCCCGGTCCGCGCCGAGGCCATGGAGAAGGCCGGCACCATCGACGCGACCGCGTTCGCCGCGCTGCCCGAGATCGAGGGCGAGCCGGTGATCCCGACCGAGGAGCAGAACGCCAAGGCCAAGGAGTACCTGACCGCGAACTGGGCCAAGGCCATTGGCTGAGTCGGCGACCGCCGCTCCGCAGCGGGTGGCCGGCCGGTCACGCCTGCGGGGCGGCGCCCTGCTCGGCACGGTCCCGTTCTTCGCGTTCGTGACGATCTTCCTGGTCGTCCCGACGCTCACCGTGGTCATCGGCGCGTTCACCGGCGACGGCGGGCGCGGCTTCACGTGGGAGAACGTGCGTGCCCTCGGGAACGAGTACATCCTCGCGGCGTTCGGCCGCAGCATCACCCTGTCCGCGTCCAGCGCGATCATCGGGGCGGTCCTCGGGGCGCTGCTGGCGTACGCGCTGGTCCTCGGCAGACCCGACGGCCTGCTGCGCCGGGCGGTCACCGCGGCGGCCGGGGTGCTGGCCCAGTTCGGTGGCGTGACCCTGGCGTTCGCGTTCCTGGCCACCATCGGACTGTCCGGCTTCGTCACGATCTGGCTGCAGGAGCACGGTCTGGACCCGTACGCCAATGGGGTCTGGCTCTTCGAACTCCCGGGTCTGACCCTGGTCTACACGTATTTCCAGATCCCGCTGATGGTGATCGTCTTCCTGCCCGCGCTGGACGGCATCCGGCCGCAGTGGCGGGAGGCGGCGACCAGTCTGGGCAGCAGCACCTGGCACTACTGGACCCGGGTGGCCGGGCCGCTGCTGGCGCCGGCGTTCCTCGGTTCGGCGCTGCTGCTGTTCGCCAACGCCTTCTCCGCGTACGCCACCGCCGCCGCCCTGGTCAGCCAGGGCAGCCCGATCGTGCCGTTGCAGATCCGCGGCGCCCTGACCAGCGAGGTGGTGCTCGGGCAGGCGAACCTGGGCAAGGCGATGGCGCTCGGCATGGTGGTGGTCGTGGCCGTGGTGATGGCCCTCTACTCGATGTTGCAGAAGAGGACGGCGAAGTGGCTCGGGTAGCGTTCCGGTGGACCGTCCTGACCGTGATGGGCGTGTTCTTCCTGCTGCCGCTGGTGGCGATGGTCGAGTTCAGCACCCGGGACCCGGAGACGTGGCCGCTGCTGCTGAACTGGCCGAGACTCAGCGCCGACTATCCGGCGCTGGCCGAGGGCATCCTGGCGTCGCTGGCCCAGGCCTCGCTGACCGCGGTGCTGATGCTGGTGCTGCTGGTGCCGACCGCGATCTGGGTGCGGCTGCGGCTGCCGAGGCTGCGGCCGCTGGTGGAGTTCCTGTGCCTGCTGCCGCTGACCATCCCGGCGATCGTGCTGGTGGTGGGGCTGGCCCCGGTGTACGCCTGGGTCAACTACCTGATCGGCGGCTCGTCGATCACGCTGGTCTTCGCGTACACCGTGCTGGTCCTGCCGTACGCCTACCGCGCGATCGACACCGGCCTGTCCGCGATCGACGTGAAGACGCTGGCCGAGGCGGCCCGCGGGCTCGGCGCCGGCTGGTTCACCGTGATCGTGCGGGTGGTGCTGCCGAACATCCGGCAGGCGGTGCTGTCGGCCGCGTTCCTGACCGTGGCGCTGGTGCTCGGCGAGTTCACCATCGCCTCGCTGCTGCACCGCACCAACCTGCAGGTGGCCATCGAGTTCCTGGGCAAGAGCAGTGCCACCGTGTCGGTGGCGGTGTCGCTGGCGGCTCTGATGCTCGCGTTCGTCCTGTTGATCGTGCTGTCCCTGGCTGGCTCCCGGAAGGGGAGGAAATCATGACCGGCGTCGCCGTTCATCTCGACGGGCTGCGCCGTACGTTCGGCACCGTGCACGCCCTGGACGACCTGGACCTGTCGATCGAGCCGGGTGAGCTGGTCGCCCTGCTCGGGCCGTCCGGCTGTGGCAAGACCACGGCGCTGCGGATCCTGGCCGGGCTGGAGGAGGCCACCGCGGGCCGGGTGCTGGTCGGCGGGACGGACGTGACCCGGGTGCCGGCGAACAAGCGGGACATGGGCATGGTGTTCCAGGCGTACTCGCTGTTCCCGCACCTGAACGCCCGGCAGAACGTGGAGTTCGGCCTGCGCCTGCGGGGCCGGCCGGTGGCGAGGGCGATGGAGACCCTGGAACTGGTCGGCCTGGCCACCCACGCGGACCGCTACCCCAACCAGCTCTCCGGCGGCCAGCAGCAGCGGGTGGCGCTGGCCCGGGCGCTCGCGATCGAACCGCGGGTGCTGCTGCTGGACGAGCCGCTGTCGGCGCTGGACGCCAAGGTCCGGGTGCAGCTGCGCGACGAGATCCGCCGGATCCAGACCGAGGTCGGCACCACCACCCTGTTCGTCACGCACGACCAGGAGGAGGCCCTGGCGATCGCGGACCGGGTCGGGGTGATGCGGGCCGGGCGGCTGGAGCAGCTGGCCCCGCCGTCCGAGGTCTATCTGCGGCCGGCCACCCCGTTCGTGGCCGACTTCGTCGGGATCAGCAACCGGCTGCCGGGCACCGTGGACGGGGACACGGTGGAGGTGCTCGGCACCCGGCTGCCGCTGGTCGGCACACATCCGGCCGGGTCGGCGACCGCGCTGATCCGCCCGGAGGCGGTCGAGGTCACACCGGACCCGGAGGCCACCGCCACGGTGCTGACGAGCAGCTTCCTCGGTTCGCTCAGCCGGGTCACGGTGACCGTCGGCGATCACCTGGTGATCGCCCAGGTGCCGAGCGGCAGATTGCCGGAATTGACCCACGGCACGCCGGTACGTCTCACGATCGCCCCGCAGGCGGTGGTCGTCGAATAGACAGCGCTATGACCGGCCGTTACAGTCGGAGGCCCTGGGAGCGCTCCCAGCGCGGGATTCCCCACCCGCGACCATCCCCCGAGGTGATGCCCCCGTGAAACGCCGAACCGGCAGCATACTAGTCACGGTCCTGGCCGTGGTCGCCGCGTCGTCCGCCGCCTTCTTCGCACTCCCGGCGAGTGCGGAGACGGCGGCGTTCTCCGTCCAGAGCTCGTGGAACAACGGATATCAGGCACAGGTCACCGTCACCAACGACCGCTCGTCGGCGATCAGCACCTGGAAGGTCGAGCTGACCCTGCCGGCCGGCACCTCGGTCAACCAGGCCTGGAACGCCACGCTCGCGACCGGCGGCAACACGTACACGTTCACTCCGGCCGGCTGGAACGCCACCATCCCCGCGGGCGGCTCCACCAGCTTCGGCCTGATCGTCAACGGCTCCGGGCGGCCGACCGCCTGCCTGGTGAACGGTGTCTCCTGCACCGGAACCACCACCCCGTCCCCCACCGTCAGCAGCGCGAGCCCGAACCCGTCGCCCAGCGCCGGCGGCACCCCGGTCGGCGTCAACGGGCAGCTGCGGGTCTGCGGCACCAAGCTGTGCAACCAGCACGGCCAGGTGGTCCAGCTCAAGGGCATGAGCACGCACGGCATCCAGTGGTTCCCGTCCTGCTACACCGACGCGTCGCTGGACTGGCTGGCCGACGACTGGAACGCCGACCTGTTCCGGATCTCGATGTACGTCCAGGAGCAGGGCTACGAGACCGATCCGGCCGGTTTCACCGCGAAGGTGAACGCGCTGGTCGAGGAGGCCACCGAGCGCGGGATGTACGCGCTGATCGACTTCCACATCCTGACCCCGGGTGACCCGGCGTTCAACCTGGAGCGCGCCAAGACCTTCTTCGCCCAGGTGTCGGCCCGGCACGCGGACAAGAAGAACGTGATCTACGAGATCGCCAACGAGCCGAACGGCGTGAGCTGGGCGCAGATCAAGAACTACGCCGACCAGGTGATCCCGGTGATCCGCGCGAACGACCCGGACGGTGTCGTGATCGTCGGCACCCGGGGCTGGTCGTCGCTGGGTGTCTCGGAGGGCGGCAACTCGTCGGAGATCGTGAACAACCCGGTCAGCGCGGCGAACGTGATGTACGCCTTCCACTTCTACGCCGCCTCGCACAAGGACAACTACCGGGCCGAGGTGGAGCGGGCCGCGGCCTCGCTGCCGCTGTTCGTGACCGAGTTCGGCACGGTGACCTACACCGGGGACGGCGCCGTCGACACCGCCAGCACCAGCGCCTGGCTGGATCTGCTGGACCGGCTGAAGATCGGGTACGCCAACTGGACGTTCTCCGACGCGGCCGAGGGCAGCGCGGCACTGAAGCCGGGCACCTGCAACGCCGGGGCGTTCGGCGGGACCAGCGTGCTGACCGAGTCCGGGGCACTGCTGCGCAACCGGCTGCGCGCCGGATAGTCCCCCACAAGCCGCCGGGCCCGCCTCCCTTCCACCGGGCGGGCCCGGCTCCATTTAAGAACTGACTTATATAAGTCATAGATGATAGGGTGCTGGAGTGCATGCGTTCGACGTACTCGGAGATCCGGTTCGCCGCCGGATCCTCGAGCTGCTCACCGAGGGTGAGCAGACCTCCGGTGCCGTGACCGCCGTGATCCGGGCGGAGTTCGGCATCACCCAGCCGGCCGTGTCCCAGCATCTGCGGGTGCTGCGCGACAACGGCTTCGCCACGGTGCGCCCGGACGGCGCCCGGCGCCTCTACGCCGTCGACCACACCGCGCTGCGGCAGGTCGACGAGTGGCTGGAGCCGTTCCGGAGGTTCTGGACGCCGCACCTCGCCGCGATGGCCACCGAGGTGGCCCGCGGCAAGCGCCTGCGGCGCCTGGCCGAGGGCGTGGGTCCCGCCGATGCGAGGAGTTCCCGATGATCGACGTCAAAGAGCAGATCAATGAAGTACGCCGGACCATCGGCACCCGAGTGCTGGAGGCCGGTGAGGCGCGGGTGATGACGATCAGTCAGGCCTACGACACCGATCCGGACGACCTGTGGGACGTGGTCACCAACCCGGAGCGGATCCAGCGCTGGTTCCTGCCGGTCTCCGGTGACCTGCGGGTCGGTGGGCGGTACCAGTTCGAGGGCAACGCCGGTGGCACCGTCACCAAGTGCGACAAGCCGCGCGCGGTCGGCGCCACCTGGGAGTTCGGCGACCAGGTCAGCTGGGTCGAGGTGCGCATCACGCCGGAGGGCGACCGGACCCGGTTCGAGCTGGAGCACGTGGCGCACGTCGACGACGAGCACTGGGATCGGTACGGTCCGGGCGCGGTCGGCCTCGGGTGGGAGGGCGCGTTCTGGGGCCTGGCCAACCACCTGGCCACCCCCGGGTCGCCGATCACCCCGGAGATGGCGGCCACCTGGTCCGCCTCCGCGGACGGGATCACCTTCCTGCGGCTCAGCGCCGACGCGTGGACCGAGGCGGACATCGCGTTCGGCACCGATCCGGAGAAGGCGCGCCGCCAGTCGGCGAACACGCTGAAGGCGTACACCGGCCAGGAATGATCGCCTAGGAGAGCCGGGCCGGCAACGCCGGGCCGCGCCGCCGGGCCTTGAGCCGCCCGCGCACGTCCTCGGCCCGGTCCCGGGCCGGGCCGAGCCGGTCCCGCACCACCAGCCAGGTGCGGGCGGCCCGGACCCGGGTGCTGCGGCGGCACGCGGTGGAGAGCGGGTAGCCGAACCGGGCCAGCCGGTCGCCGAAGACCGCCTCGCAGCGGGCCACCTCCTCGGCGGTCAGGCGCTGCCGCCAGCTGCTCACCCGCTCGGTGGTCACCTCGGAACGGGTCAGCGAGTGCCAGGTCTTCCAGGACGGCACCGCCACCGGGGCGAGCTCGGACGGCCGGGCCATCGCCGGGTCGTACTCCTCGCCCAGGAAGTCGCAGATCCCGCGCAGGTGGGTCGCCGGGTCGGCGGTCAGATCCTCGTAGCGCACCTGGTGGAAGACGTCCGCCGGATAGGTGCGGGCGGCCCGCAGCGCCGAGTCGGCCGACCGCGCCCAGTAGTCGATCAGCTCGCCGAAGTCGGCCGGCCGCCACGGCGTCTCCTTCAGCGAGGCCACGCAGTCGCGGCCGTCGCGCATGATGTTGATGATCTGCGCGTCCGGGAAGAGCCGCAGGATGGCCGGCAGGTTGCGCAGGTAGGCGGGCCGCTTGTCACCCCAGCGCGGTTTGCCGAACCGGGCGGCGTAGAGCTTGAAGACGGTGCCGAGCGCCGACCCGAGGGTGGGCGGGGCCGCCTCGATCGCCGCCACCACGTCGTCGCGCACCAGCCCGAGATCGCCGAAGTGCGGGGTGCCGGTGATCCACTCGCCGAGCGCCCGGCGCCGGGCCGGATCCGTCAGGTCGCCGAACTCGTGCCGGCGGTAGAACGCCGGGAGCAGGAAGCGGCTCTCCGGTGGCAGCGCGATCCGCGGGTGCGCGTGCAGCATCAGCTGGAGCATCGTGGTGCCGGAACGCGGGCAGCCGACGACGAAGATCGGGCGATCAGACATGATTAGACGGTAGAGGAGAAAATGTCCCTTTTGCAAAAAACATGGCGGTTCTCGACCTCCTGTCGGGCCTTGACCTCAACCGGGATGCAGGTCGGACGCTGAGACCCATGGACGTCACCGCATATCTGAACCGGATCGGCCTCGACGCGCCGCCCGCCCTGCCCGAACTGCACCGGGCACACCTGCGGGCGGTGCCGTTCGAGAACCTCAGCCTCGACCACGTCTCACTGGACCCGGGCGACCTGTACGACAAGATCGTCCGGCGCCGGCGGGGTGGCTTCTGCTACGAACTCAACGGCCTGTTCGCCCTGCTGCTCACCGAACTGGGCCACTCGGTGACCCGGCTGGCCGCCCGGGTGTACGGATCCGAGCGCCTCGGCCCACCGTACGACCATCTGGTCCTGGTCGTGGACGATCGATGGCTGGTGGACGTCGGATTCGGCGACCACAGCACATTTCCGCTGAGCTGGCACTCCCGGACCGACCAGGACGATCCCGGCGGCCGGTTCCGGCTGGAGGACACCGGTGACGGCGACGTGCGGGTGCTGCGCGACGGCCGGCCCGCCTACCTGATCGAGACCCGGCCCCGCGACCTGGCCGACTTCGCGGCCACCTGCTGGTTCCAGCGGACCAACCCGGACTCGCACTTCACCAGGAAGACCATCTGCACCCGGCTGACCCCGGACGGCCGGGTGACGATCAGCGACCACACCCTGATCGTCACCGAGGCCGGCACCCGCGCCGAGACCGTCCTGGACGACACCGAGCTGGCCGCCGCCTACCGCGACCGGTTCGGCATCACCCCCGCGTGACGGACCGGCGTCAGGCCACCGGGGTACGGCGGCGGGCGGCCGGCACCACCAGCGGCGTGCCGGTCTCCGGGTCGTCGATCACCCGGCAGGGCAGGCCGAAGACCTCCTCGACCAGGTTCGCGGTGAGCACTTCGCCCGGCTGCCCGGACCCCACCACCTTGCCGGACCGCATGGCGATCAGATGGGTGGCGTACCGGGCCGCGTGGTTCAGGTCGTGCAGCACCGCGACAAGTGTCCGGCCCTGGGTCTCGTGCAGTTCGGCGCAGAGGTCGAGCACCTCGATCTGGTGCGCGATGTCGAGGTAGGTGGTCGGCTCGTCGAGCAGCAGCAGCGGCGTCTGCTGGGCCAGCGACATGGCCAGCCAGACCCGCTGCCGCTGGCCGCCGGACAGCTCGTCGACGACCCGGTCGGCCAGGTCGGCCACGCCGGTGGACTCCATCGACTCCCGCACCACCCGCTCGTCGTCGGCCGACCAGCGCCGCAGGATGCTCTGGTGCGGGTAGCGCCCCCGGGCCACCAGTTCGGCCACCGTGATGCCGTCCGGGGCGGTCGACGACTGGGGCAGCAGGCCGAGCGTCTTGGCGACCGTACGGGTGGGCTGGGAATGAACGTCCTTGCCGTCCAGGAACACGGTGCCGACGGTCGGCTTGAGCAGCCGGGACAGCGCCCGCAGCAGGGTCGACTTGCCGCACGCGTTGGGCCCGATGATCACCGTGAACGAGCCGTCCGGGATCTCGACGCTCAGTTGTTCGGCGATGACCCGCTTGTCGTAGGCGAGTGTCATCCCGCTGCCGCTGAGCCTCATGTTCTCTCCTGTTGCGTTGTCGGTCATGCCGGTCTCAGATCCGTCCGGCCTTGCGTTCGGTGGTGAGCAGCCAGACCAGGTAGCCGCCACCGACCAGGCCGGTGACCACGCCCACCGGCAGGGCGCGGTCCTCCAGCAGGTGCTGGGCGATGAAGTCGGCGCCGGTCAGCAGCAGCGCGCCGACCGCGATCGACGGGATCAGGTTCGGGCCGGGTGCCCGGGTGAGGCGTTTGGCCAGGTGCGGGGCGATCAGGGCGACGAAGTTGACCGGGCCGGCGCTGGCCGCCGCGAACGACACCAGCAGGGCGGCGGACAGCAGCGCGGCGTTGCGCAGCAGCGGCACCGGGACACCCAGCGCGGACGCCGAGTCGTCGCCCATCTCCAGGATGCGCAGGCCCGGCCCGCAGGCCAGCAGCAACAGCGGAAGGACCAGGACCAGGACGACCGCCATCGGTACGGCCTGACCCCAGTCCCGCCCGTCCAGGCTGCCGGTCAGCCAGAGCAGGGCCCGGGCGTTCTCCATCTGTACGCCCCGGGTCAGCAGATAGCCGCTGACGCCGGTGAGGATGGCCGCCAGCCCGATGCCGACCAGGATGAACCGGAAACCGTGCAGGGCCCGCCCGGCGATCAGCTGGATCAGCAGGGTGGCGGCCAGGCCACCGAACACCGCGGCCACCGACAGCTGAGTGCTGGTGCCGCCCAGGATGACCACGGCCAGCGCCGCGGTGCTCGCGCCGTTGGTCACCCCGAGCATGTCGGGGCTGCCGAGCGGGTTGCGCACCAGCGACTGGAAGACCGCGCCGGAGGCGGCCAGCGCGGCCCCGACCAGGATCGCGGTGATCAGCCGGGGCAGCCGCAACTCCATGACGATGAACTCGTGGGCCGGGCTGCCGGTGCCGAGCAGGGTGGCGACCACATCGGCCGGGGCGATCTCGAAGTCGCCGGTGCCGAGGCTGAACACCGCCACCAGCACTGTGGCCAGGGCGGCGCCCGCACCGACGGCGATCGCCCGGGGGCGGACACCGACCCGGCTGCCGATCGAACGTTCTTTCACCACGGTCGTCATTTCGCGGCTCGCACCAGATAGAGGAACAGGGGGCCGCCGAGGACCGCGGTGACCGTGCCGACCTGCAACTCGCCGGGGCTGCCCAGGACCCGGCCGAGCACGTCCGCGCCGAGCAGCAGCACCGGCGCCAGGACCGCCGTGTAGGGCAGCATCCAGCGCAGGTCCGGGCCGGTGAACGGGCGGACCATGTGCGGGATGAGCAGGCCGACGAAGACGATCGGGCCGCAGGCCGCGGTGGCGCCGCCGCAGAGCAGGGTGACCGCCACGATCACGGTGACCCGGATGACCGACGGGCGGGCGCCCAGGGCGCGGGCCGCGTCGTCACCGAGCGACAGGGCGTTCAGCGGGCGGGCCACCGCGAGAGCGACCAGCAGGCCGGCTCCGAAGAACGGCGCCAGCCGCTCCACGGTGCCGAAGTCGGCGCTGGCCAGCGACCCGGCGGTCCAGAACTTGACCTTCTGGATGGCCTGGCTGTCGGAGAGCAGCGTGGCGGACACATAGGAGTAGAGGGTCGCGTTCAGTGCGGCGCCGGCCAGGGCCAGCCGGGCCGGGGTGGCCGCGCGGCCACCGCCGATCGCATAGACCATGGCGGTGACGATCGCGGCCCCGGCCAGGGCGAACCACACGTAGCCGAGGAAGGTGCCGACGCCGAGGAAGACCGCCGCGCTGGCCACCCCGGCGGCGGCACCGGCGTTGATGCCGAGCAGGCCGGGGTCGGCGAGCGGGTTGCGGGTCAGGGCCTGCATGATGGCGCCGGCCATGCCGAGGGCCATGCCGACCATCAGGCCGAGCAGCGTACGCGGCAGCCGCATCTCGTGGACGATCCGGTAGGACGGTGACTGCGGATCCCACAGTCCGGCCCACACCTCCCCGGGGGAGAGGAACCGGGCTCCGAAACCGATGCTCAGGACGGCCACCGCGGCTAGGGCGAGGATGGCCACGATGAGTCCGAACAGGCGTGCGGAGGCGCGCCGGCCCGATGCGGGCGGACTCCGTAACTCCTGCTCGATGGGGGTGTCGATGGTGGACAGCGTGGCTCTCCCGTCCCGGTGTTCTAGATCCTGTTGACGCGCGATCGGCTCGTTAGGTTAGCCTAACCATCGCACGCGGTCGCAGGACCGGTCGTACCCCAGAAAGACTTGATGATGAAGTTCTCGCAGGTTTCCTTGTCCCGTCGTGGCCTGCTGGCCGCGGGCGGCGCCGTCGGTGCCGGCGCCCTCCTCGCCGCGTGCGGTGGCGAGTCGGAGGAGAGTGGGTCCCCGGCCTCTTCCGCCGCAGCCGCCGCCGGCCCCTGGAAGTTCACCGACGACCAGCCCAAGGAACTGACCGCCGACAGCACCCCGAAGAAGATCGTCGCCTTCACCGGCACCGCCGCCGCCCTGGTCGACCTGGGCCTGCAGGACTCCATCGTGGGCGTCTTCGGCGAGACCAAGAAGGCCGACGGCACCGCCGAGAAGCAGGCCGGCGCACTGGACGTCAACAAGGTCGAGATCATCGGCAACGCGTGGGGCGAGTTCTCCGTCGAGAAGTACGCCGCGCTCACCCCCGACCTGCTGATCACCCACATGTTCGACCCGGGCGCCTACTGGTACCTGCCGGACGAGAGCAAGGACCAGATCCTCAAGCTGGCGCCGGCCGCCACCATCACCGTCGGCCGGGTCCCGCTGAACAAGCCGATCGAGCGGTACGCCGAGCTGGCCGCCTCGCTGGGCGCCGACCTCAACGCCCCCAAGGTGACCGAGGCCAAGGCCCGCTTCGAGAAGGCCGCCGCCGACCTGTCCGAGGCGGCCAAGGCCTCCGGCGGCATCAAGGTCCTGGCGGGTTCCGGCGCGGCCGACATCTTCTACGTGTCGAACCCCAAGGTGTCGTCCGACATCATGTACTTCAAGGAGCTCGGGGTCGACATCATCGTCCCCGAGAAGACCGACGGCGGTGACTACTACGAGTCGCTGAGCTGGGAGAACGCCGACAAATACCACGCCGACATCATCTTCCTGGACGCCCGCACCGGCACCCTGCAGCCCAACGACCTGGCGTCCAAGCCGGGCTGGAGCGCACTGCCCGCGGTCAAGGCCAACCAGGTCTTCCCGTGGGAGGCCGTGCCGATCTACTCGTGGGCCGGGTCCGCCCCGCTGCTGGAGGCCCTCACCGCCGCCATCAAGAAGTCCAAGAAGCTGGCCTGACCCACCCGCCGCACGGCGACGCCGTTCACGTCCGGTCGAGCTGGTCGACGACGTGGGCGGCGATCGCCAGGGACGAGGTGGCCGCCGGGGACGGGGCGTTGCGGATCGCGGTGACCGGGCCCAGATGGTGGATGCGGAAGTCGTCGACCAGGGCACCGTCGCGGTCCAGGGCCTGGGCGCGGACCCCGGCCCCGGCACGGACCACGTCGGCGGCGCCGATCTCCGGCACGTACCGCATCGCCTCGGCCATGTAGCGGGCCGTCGACAGCGACCCGCGGACCTCCCGGATCCCGGTCCGCCAGTGTCTGCGGGCCATCCGCCAGGTGCCCGGCCAGCCGGCGATCGCGGCCAGGTCGCGTGGCGACACCGCACCACGCGTGTAGCCCTCGCGGGCGGTGGCCAGCACCGCGTTCGGCCCGACCTCGACGACCCCGGTGACGCGGCGGGTGAAGTGCACGCCGAGGAACGGGTACCGCGGGTCCGGCACCGGGTAGATCATGCCCCGGACCAGGGCGGCCTTCTCCGGGCGGACCCGCATGTACTCGCCGCGGAACGGGATGATCCGGGGTTCGGCGGTGTCCCCGGCCAGACCCGCGACGACGTCGCTGTGCAGGCCCGCGCAGATGATCACCCGGTCGGCGGTGAGGTCCCGCTCCCCCGCGACGATCCGGATCCGGCCGGGCTCGCGGCGGACCCCGGAGACCGGGAAGTCGTAGATCACCTCGCCGCCGGCCGCCTCGATGTCGCCGGCGAGGGCCCGGGCCACCGCCGGGAAGTCGGTGATCGCGGTCTCCGGCGAGTGCAGGGCGGCGAGCCCGGCGGCGTGCGGCTCGATCTGGCGGATCCCGGCCGGATCGACCCGCCGCAGGCCCGGTACGCCGTTGTCGCGCGCCCGTTTCTCCAGGTCGCCGAGGCGGCCGAGCTCGTCGGAGCGGACCGCGACGACCAGCTTGCCGCATTCGTCGTAGGCGATCGCGTGCTCCGCGCAGTACTCCCGCAGCAGCAGCCGCCCCCGGGTGCACAGCTCGGCTTTCAGGCTGCCCGGCGGGTAGTAGATGCCGGCGTGCACCACCCCGGAGTTGTGGCCGGTCTGGTGCCGGGCCGGGCCGGGCTCCTTCTCGACGACCACCACCCGGGTGCCGGGCCGCCGTCTGCCGATCTCCCGTCCGACGGCCAGCCCGACGATCCCGGCCCCGATGATCCCGACGGTCTCGTCCGCCATGTCTCCCCCTGGTGAGTCCACCTTGGAGTGAGGCTATCGGGACGCGTACACCCGGCCCAGGGTGACGGTCACGACGGTGCCGTGCGGCTGGTTGGGCGCGGCGGTGACGGTGCCGCCGTGCTGGGCGGCGGTCTGCGCGACGATGGCCAGGCCGAGCCCGGAGCCGGGCATGCTGCGGGCGGCGGGCGCCCGGTAGAAGCGGTCGAAGACGTGCGGCAGGTCCTCGGCGGCGATGCCGGGGCCGTTGTCGGCGACGGTGAGCACGCCGTCGCGCAGCCGGGTGACGACGGTGCCGCCGGGTGGGCTCCACTTGGCGGCGTTGTCGAGCACGTTGACCGCCATCCGTTCCAGCTCGCCGGGGCGGCCCTGCACGGTGACCGGTTCCAGGTCGGTGTCGAAGACGAGGCCGGGGACCCGGATCCGGACCCGGTTGATCGCGGCGGTGACCACCTCGGCCAGGTCGACCTGTTCGGCGTCCTCCCGGCTGCCCTCCTCACGGGACAGCTCGACCAGCTCGGTGGTGAGGGTGGCCAGCTCGCGGACCTGGGCGTCCAGATCGCCGAGCAGTTTCACCTTCTCCTCCGGGGGCAGCCGGTGTGCCAGCTCGGGCCGGCGCTCGACCTCCAGCAGCAACTCGACGTTGGTCCGGATGCTGGTCAGTGGGGTGCGCAGTTCGTGCCCGGCGTCCTCGACGAGGGCCCGCTGGGCGCGCCGGGAGGCGTCGATGGCGGCGAGCATGGCGTTGACCGAGCGGCCCAGGCGGGCGATCTCGTCCTCGCCGGAGACCTCGATCGGGCGGGTCAGGTCCATCGTGACGGCCACGTCCTCGACGGCCTCGGTGAGCCGGTCGACCGGGGCCAGGCCGGCCCGGGCGACGGTCCGGCCGAGCACCGCGGCCCCGGCGACGCCGGCCACGCAGCCGGCCGCGAGCAGGGCCGCGAACAGGGCGAGGACCCGTTTGTCGGGGTTCGGGTCGACCCCGACCTGGACCGCGCCGCCACCGGCGATCGGCACGGTGAGCATCAGGTATTCGCCGGAGCCGAGGGTGACCTTCTCCTGCATCTCGGCGTGCCCGGTGGTGGCGATCGCGACGGCGGTGGCGGTCACCGGCAGCCGGGTGGCGGAGCCGCCGACCACGTCGCCGGCCGGGTTGAGGATCTGCCAGCAGGGGCCGATCTCGGCGTAGCCGGGGCTGGGCCGGGCACCCTGTGACTGCAGCCACTGCCACGGGTTCTCGGCGATGGTGCGGGCGTCGGCCAGCAGACCGGCGTCGAGCCTGCGCTGCTGGATCTCCGCCACCAGGAGCCAGGCCCCCGCGGACACCAGCAGCACGGCGGCCGCCACCGCGCCGGCCACCAGCACGGACAGCCGGTCGTGCAGGGTCCGCTCGTTCCACCACGCTCTCACAGCGGCTCCTCCCGCAGCACGAATCCGACGCCCCGGACAGTGTGCAGCAGCCGCGCCTCCCCGTCCGCCTCCAGCTTGCGCCGCAGGTAGCCGAGGTAGACGTGCAGGCTGTTGGACTGTTCACCGAAGTCGTACCCCCAGACCTGCTCGAACAGGGCGGTCCGGGAGAGCACCTGCCTGGGGTGGCGCAGGAAGGCCTCCAGGATGCCGAATTCGGTGCGGGTGAGCTTGAGTGCCCGGGCGCCCCGCCACACCTCGCGGGTGGTGGGGTTCATCCGTACGTCGGCGAAGGTCAGAAGATCGACGGCCGAGGCGGCGCTCAGCTGGGAACGGCGCAGCAGGGCCCGGATCCGGGCCAGCAGTTCCTGCAGGGCGAACGGTTTGACCAGGTAGTCGTCGGCGCCGGCGTCCAGGCCGGCGACCCGGTCGCCGACGCCGTCCCGGGCGGTGAGCATCAGCACCGGCAGCACCACGCCGTCGGCGCGCAACCGCCGGCACGCCTCCAGGCCGTCCATCCGGGGCATGCTCACGTCGAGGATCAGCGCGTCCGGCTCACCGGCCCGCACCACGTCGAGGGCGTCCCGGCCGTCACCGGCGGTGTCCACCTGATAACCCTCGAACCGCAGCGTACGGGCCAGCGAGTCACGCACGGCCGCGTCGTCCTCCACCACCAGGATCCGCATGGACCCATTAAAGCCGGGCAGCATCGATCGCCGATTGCAGTGACTGTATGTAGCCGCCACTGGTGTAGGTGGCGCCGGACACCGAGTCGATGTCCGCGCTCTGGGCGGCCAGGGTCTCCTCGATCAGCGTGGGCAGGGCGGATCCGCTGATCTCGTCGTGCCGGGGGCTGCCGCTGGGGCGGACCGGCACGCTGACCGAGGTGATCCTGCCGTCCTCGACGGTGATCACCACCTGGACGTCGCCCTCCTGGGTGGGCACGGTGTCGCCGGTGTAGGTCTCGCCGGAGGTGGTGGCGGGGACGACCGCCACCGTCTCGGCGACCGCGCTCTGCCCGGTGCTGGTCCGGTAGCTGAACAGCAGGACCAGTCCGACGACGGTGGAGAGCATCCACAGGATGATGCGGGGCATGGCGTAGATCTCCCTGTCTACCAGGCGAACAGTTCGGTGTGCACACGGTCCGGGCGGGCGCCCGCCTCGACGGCCGCGGCACGGGCGGCGGCGGCCCACTCCTCCGGTCCGCAGATGAACACCCGGGATTCGGCGATGCGTGGCGCCACCTGCCGCAGGGCGCCCGCGTCACCGTCGCCGGCGAAGGCGGCGGGCAGCCATGACGTACGCCGGGAGCGCGGCCCGGTCAGCGGCACCACCCGCACCCCGCGCCGGGTCGCGTACCAGTCCAGTTCGTTACGGAAGACCAGGTCGTCCTCGGTCCGGGCGCGGTAGACCAGGGTGGCCTCGCCGTCGCGGAACGGCAGTTCGCCGAGCAGCGACAGCAGTGGGGTGATGCCGACGCCGCAGGCCATCAGCAGCACCGGCTCACCGGCGTAGTCCTCGCCGGTCAGCTTGCCGTACGGCCCCTCGATCAGCACCCGGGTGCCGGGCTTCAGCGAGGCCATCCGGGAGCTGCCGTCGCCCTGGTTCTTCACGGTGATCCGGAGCATGTCGCCGCCCGGGGTGGCGGAGAGCGAGAACGGGTTGGCCCGGCTCCAGCCCTTGCCGTCCAGGAAGCGCCAGTGGAAGAACTGGCCGGCCCGCACCGGCAACTCGGCGAGGCGTTCGCCGGTCAGGTGCACCGAGGTCAGCCCGGGGCCTTCGGCGACCACGTGGCTCACCGTCAGGCGGTGCCTGCGGTTGCGCAGGACCGGGAGACCGATGCGGTACGCCAGGACGGCCCCGGCCGCGGCCAGGTACAGCGTCCACCAGTAGGCGCGGGCCCACGGTGTGCCGGTGAAGTCCTCGCCGGTCCAGATCTGGTGCGGCAGGGCCAGACCGACACCGAGGTACGCGTACAGGTGCAGCAGGTGCCACGACTCGTACCGCATCCGGCGGCGGGCGGCCCGCATCGAGGTGACCACCACCATGAGCAGCGCGACGGTGCCGGCCGCCGCGAGCAGCATTCCGGGGTAGGTGAGGATCAGGTTCCACAGCTGGGCGAGGAAGCCGCCGCCGGCCGCGTACCCGAGGGTGATCGTCACGATGTGCGCGACCATCAGCCAGAACGAGCTGAACCCGGTCCACCGGTGCCAGCGGGCCAGCCGGTCCTGCCCGAAGGCCCGTTCCACCAGCGGGATCCGGGCCATCAGCAGCACCTGGAGGAGCAGCAGGTCGGAGGCGTAGAGACCGGTCAACCTGCCGATCGCGGTGAAGGCCTCACCGCCGGTGAGGTCGGTGATGCCACCGTTGCTCACCCAGAGGACGGTGACGATCAGCAGGCTCAGTCCGGCGGCGGTCGCGCCGGCCCCGGGCCACCAGGCGGGGGTGGCGCGCGGCCGGTGTCGAACGTCGGACACGACGGTAGCGGTCATGGCCCCAAAACTGACCGCGGCTTCTAAGACCGGCACCGGCCGTTCATAAGGGTTGGCTAAGAAGACCCGTTCTCAGGCCGTCAGCACAGAGGCCTCACAGGATGCCGACAGAGAGTTCCGGCGCAATGGAAACACCTGATGAACCTGACCTGAAGGAAGCCCCCAAGTGACCATGCTGCTCGCGGTTGTCGCGGATCTGATCGCCATCCTGGTTCTGACGTTCGGTGTCTACTTTCCCCGGCACCGCCGCCGAGATCTGGTCACCGCCTTCCTGGGTGTCAACATCGGCGTCCTGGCGGTCTCCATCGTGCTCGGCAACACCGCCGTCGGCGCCGGACTCGGCCTCGGCCTCTTCGGTGTCCTGTCGATCATCCGGCTCCGCTCCGACGAGATCAGCCAGCACGAGATCGCGTACTACTTCGCCTCTCTCGCCCTCGGCCTGATCGCCGGGCTCGGCGACGTGATGGACGCCCTGCACCTCGGCCTGATGGCACTGGTCATCGCGGCGCTCTTCCTCGGCGACCACCCGGCGCTGTTCCGCCGACACCGCAACCAGCTGGTCCGCCTGGACGTCGCGTACACCGACGAGGAAGCACTCCGGACGCACCTGGAGACGATGCTGGGCGGCCAGGTCACCACCATGGTGATCAAGCAGATCGACATGGTGAACGACAGCACCCTGGTCGAGGTGCGCTGGATCGCCGGGCCGTCCCGGGTCCGCACCGAGCTGGGCCCGCGGATCGAGCGGGTGAACGCCCGATGACGGTCACCACCTTCGCGCCGGTCTCCCTGGCCGAACTGGTCGGCGAGGCCGCCCTGCTGACCCGGCTGGACCGCAAGTACCTGCTCCCGGCGGGCGCCCTGCCCACCCTGCTGGACCGGATGCCCGCGGGCGTACGGGTCCTGGAGATCGATGGACGGCAGGCCTTCGGATACCGCTCGATCTACTTCGACACCGCCGGGCTCGACGCCTATCACGCGGCCGCCCGCCGGAGACGGCGCCGGTTCAAGGTCCGGGTGCGCACCTATCTGGACAGTGGGCTGAACTTCGTCGAGGTGAAGACCCGTGGCGGCAGGGGCCAGACGGTCAAGGAGCGGATCCCGTACGCCGGGAACGGGGTTGATCTGGGCAGTGCCGGGCGGGCCTACGCAGCCCAGACCCTGGACGCCGCCGGCATCAGCCCGGAAGGACTCGACTTCCATCCGGTGATGGCCACCCACTACCGCCGCACCACGCTCTACGTGCCGTCGACCGGCAGCCGGGTCACCATCGACACCGGCCTGACCTGGCAGCTCCCGGACGGCGCGACGGTCCACATGCCGCACTCGGTGATCGTCGAGACCAAGTCCGGCCGGGCCGCCTCGGACGTCGACCGGCTGCTCTGGTCACTCGGCCACCGCCCCTGCTCGATCTCCAAGTACGCGACCGGCCTGGCCGCGCTGCGCCCCGAACTGCCCTCCAACCACTGGCGTCCCGTACTCCGCAACTTCACGAAAGGGCTCTGATGAGAATCCGCCGGAAGGTCCTCGCCGCCGTCAGCTCCCTCGCCCTGGCCGCCGCCATGCTCGCCGGATGCTCCACATCGTCCGGTGACGCGGTGGCCGCCACCCCGGCCGCGGTCACCTCCACCGTCGACGGCACCCAGAACGCCGCCGCCGTCCTGGCCGCCGACAAGGAAGTGCACAGCGCGGGCAGCGACGAGGCCGGGGTCACCGGCACGATCACCCTGACCGGCGCCTCGGCCACGTCCGGTGCGGAGGGCGTGACGGTCGACGGGAACACCGTCACGATCACCGCGGCCGGCACGTACACCATCAGCGGTGAACTGGCCGGGCAGATCGTGGTGAACGCGCCGGACGCCACCGTCACCCTGATCCTCGACGGCGCCGCGATCACCAGCACGGACCGTGCCGCGATCGCCGCCACCGAGGTCAAGGAGCTGGTCGTCCAGCTCGCCGCCGGCAGCGCCAACACCCTCGCCGACACCACGTCGTACGCCACGGACGCGGACGTCGACGCGGCCCTGTTCAGCGCCGGCGACCTGACGGTCAACGGGGACGGGAAGCTGACCGTCACCGGGAACGCCAACGACGCGATCGCCGCCAAGGACGGCCTGCTGATCGAGTCCGGCACGATCAGCGTGACGGCGAAGGACGACGGCATCCGCGGCAAGGACTACGTGGTGGTCACCGGCGGCACGATCACGGTCACCGCCGGCGGCGACGGGATCAAGGCCGACAACGACGAGGACACCGAGCGGGGGTACGTGTCGGTCAGCGCCGGCACCATCACCGTGACCAGCGGCGGCGACGGGGTCGACGCGGCCACCGACGTCGTCGTCACCGGTGGCACGATCACCGTCACGTCCGGCGGCGGGCTCGCCTCGGCCGCCTCCCTCGCCGCCGACGTCTCGGCCAAAGGCCTGAAGTCCGGCGTGATCACCGTGCTGGAGGGTGGCACCGTCGCGGTGAACGCCGCCGACGACGCGGTGCACAGCGACGGCGCGATCCACCTCAACGGCGCGAAGGTGACGGTGGGCAGCGGCGACGACGGCGTGCACGCCGAGGGGCAGCTGATCGTCGACGCCGGGTCGGTGACGGTGGCCTCGGCGGTCGAGGGCCTGGAGGCCGCGCAGATCGTGCTCAACGACGGCTCGGTCTCGGTCACCACCAGCGACGACGGTGTGAACGCCACCTCGTCCTCGTCGTCCTCGTCGTCCGAACCCTCGGTCACCGTCAACGGCGGCACCCTGGTGATCAACGCGGACGGCGACGGCCTCGACTCCAACGGCACCGCGTCGATCACCGGCGGCACCGTGGTGGTCAACGGTCCGGAGGGCAATGGCAACGGCGCTCTGGACGTCGACGCCACCTTCACCATCAGCGGCGGCATCCTCCTGGCCGCGGGCAGCTCCGGCATGGCCGTCACCCCGGACGCCGAGTCCGCGCAGGCCTGGCTCTCGGCCACCGTGGACAGTGCGATCCCGGCCGGGACCACGATCCAGATCACCGACAGCGACGGTACGGTCGTCGGAACGTTCACGACCAGCAAGTCGACGCAGAACATCACCTACTCCTCCCCCGCCGTCAAGCCGGGCGGGAAGTACACGATCAGCACCGGCGGCACCGCTTCCGGAACCGTCACCGGCGGGCTCGCCGCGTCGGGCACCCTCGGGTCGGCCACGCAGGTCGCCACCGTGACCGCGGGTTCGGCGCCGGCCGGTGGCGGGCGGGGCTTCGGGCGGCGCTGACCCCCGTCCACGTAGCGGCGCCCCTTTTGCCCCGGAGCGCCGCTACGTGATGTGCCGGATCACTCATCGGTCCGTATGCGGGACTAGTCAACCGCCGAGTATGCTGTTGCCGACCGTCATCGCGGTATCCACAAGGGACAGTCGAAGAGGTCTGATGTCCGAGATCGACGACGACAGCAGCGACAGCGGCAGTCACAGCAGCGGGGCGACAGTGCGCCGGCTCCAGCTCGGCGCCCATCTGCGCGCCCTCCGGCGAGCCAAGGGCATCTCCCGTGACCAGGCCGGTTACGAGATCCGGGGCTCCGAGTCCAAGATCAGCCGGATGGAGCTGGGACGCGTCTCGTTCAAGGAGCGCGACGTCACCGACCTGCTCAGGTTCTACGGCGTGACGGACGAGGCCGAGCACCGCCGGGTCCTCACCATGGTCCGTGAGGCGAACGCGCCGAGCTGGTGGCAGGCGTACGGGGACGTCCTCGACACCTGGTTCCAGAACTATCTGGATCTGGAGCAGGCCGCCGAGCTGATCCGGACGTACGAGGTGCAGTTCGTGCCCGGCCTGCTGCAGACCGACGCCTACGCCCGTGCCGTGATCAAGCTCGGTCACGAGGACGACGGGCCGGAGGAGATCGACCGCCGGGCCAAACTGCGGATGGCCCGCAAACAGGTGCTCGAGCGACCGGACGCGCCACGGCTGTGGGCGGTCCTGGACGAGGCGGTGCTGCGCCGGCCGATCGGCGGGCGTGACGTGCTGCGCGAGCAGATCGAATACCTGCTGGAGATCAGCGAGTCGCCGCGGGTGCGGCTGCAGGTGATGCCGTTCGACTCCGGCGGTCACGCGGCGGCCGGCGGCGCGTTCAGCATCCTGCGGTTCCCGCACGAGAAACTGCCCGACGTGGTCTACATCGAGCACCTCACCAACGGGCTCTACCTGGAGCGCCGGGAAGAGGTGGACCGCTACGCGGCGGCGATCGGCCGGCTGTTCATCGAAGCCGACCGGCCCGACCGGACACCCGCCACCCTGCGGAAGATCCTCGCCGACTCGTAAGCCTGACACAGCCGGCCCACAAGCTCCGCGGCTTCACTTCGGGGCGTGACAGAGAAACCCCGCACCATCAGCCGCCGTGGTCTCCTAGCCGGAGGTGCCGGCCTGCTCGCCGCCGCCGGTGGGGGCGGTGCCTGGGCCCTCGACCGGTACGTCCTCGACCACGTCGAGGTCAGCGGCGCCTCCCGGCTGGCCGCGCGGAACGTGGTCGCCGCCGAGGCGGACGGCGCCGGCACGGCCACCGCCACCACGTACACCAGCTCCACCGCGACCATCACCATCGAGACGGTGTCCACCGGCACCCTCGCCTACTTCGTGGCGGACGTCCGGGTCAGCGACGCGACCATCGTGCGGTCGGCGTTCGCCGAGGACCGGTTCGGCACCAACATCATCGCCGATCCGTCGGACATCGCCGCCTCGGCCGGCGCCGTCCTGGCGATCAACGGCGACTACTACGGGTTCCGCGACACCGGCATCGTGATCCGCAACGGGGTGACCTTCCGCGACGCCGGTGCCCGGCAGGGCCTCGCCCTCTACGCCGACGGGTCGATGAAGCTGTACGACGAGACCGCCACCAGCGCCGACGCCCTGATCGAGGCCGGCGTGTGGAACACCCTGTCGTTCGGCCCCGGCCTCGTCGACGACGGCAAGGTCATCGACGGCATCGACCGGGTCGAGGTCGACACCAACTTCGGCAACCATTCCGTCCAGGGCCGGCAGCCACGCACCGGCATCGGCCTGCTCGGCACCAACCACCTGCTGTTCGTGGTAGTCGACGGCCGCAGTAAGGGCTACAGCCTGGGCGTCACCATGCCGGAGTTCGCCCAGATCTTCGCCGACCGCGGCGCCACCGTCGCCTACAACCTGGACGGCGGCGGCTCCTCGGCGATGATCTTCCAGGACGCCCTGGTGAACAATCCCCTCGGCAAAGGCAAAGAGCGGGGCACCAGCGACATCCTGTACGTGGCCGGATGAGCCCCGTGATCGTCCTCATTCCCGCCTACCAGCCCGACGAACGCCTGGTCACCCTGGTCTCCCACCTGAACCACCATCGGGTGCTGGTGGTCGACGACGGCAGCGGCCCGGCGTACACCACGACGTTCGAAGCCGCCCGCCGAACCGGCGCCGAAGTGATCCACCTCAGCCGCAACCGGGGCAAGGGTTTCGCCTTGAAGACCGGTTTCGCCCACATCAGAACCCACCACCCCGGCCACAACGTGATCTGCGCCGACAGCGACGGCCAACACCGTCCCGAAGACATCGAGGCGGTCGCCGCCCGCCTCCCCACCTCCTCCCCCACCCCTCGCCCCGCCACCGCCACCATCTCTCCCTCCTGTTCCCCCACCACCTCTCACACCGCCCCCACCACCTCTCCCTCCTGTTCCCCCACCACCTCTCACACCGCCCCCACCACCTCTCCTTCCTGCTCTCCCACCACCTCTCGCACCATCTCCGCAACCTCTCGCGTCAGCTCCGCCGGAGCCTCTCCCGTTGCGATGGTGCTCGGCGTGCGCCGGTTCACCGGCCGGGTGCCGGCCCGCAGCCGTTTCGGCAATGCCGCCACCCGCATCGCGTTCCGCCTGATCACCGGCATGGCGGTGACCGACACACAGACCGGCTTGCGCGGCTACCCGGCCCACATCCTGCCGTGGCTGGAGGCGGTCCCCGGCGACCGTTTCGAATACGAACTGCGGCTGCTTCTGAACGCCGCCCGCGAAAACCTGCCGGTCGAGGAGGTCGACATAGCCACCGTCTACCTGGACGGCAACAGCTCGTCCCACTTCCGCCCGGTAGTCGACTCGGCCCGCATCTACGGCCCGCTGCTGGCCTTCGCCGCTTCCTCCCTGCTCGCCTTCACGGTGGACGCCGCGGTGCTGGCCGCCCTGGTCACCTGGACCGGCGACCTGACCCTGTCAGCCATAGGAGCCCGCCTGGTCAGCGCCACCCTCAACTACACGGTCAACCGCACCGCCGTCTTCAGCACCCGTTCCCCCGCCGCCGCCTTCCCCTCGTCCCCCGGCCCCCTCTCATCGCCCGCCGCTTCCTCTCCGCCCTACTCCCGCTTTCCCTTGTCCTCCTTTGTCCCCCACCTGTCCTCTTCCGTGCCCGAATCCCGCCTGCCGTCGTCCGCATCCCACTTGTCGTCGCCCGGGTCCCGCCCGCCGTCGTCCGCTTCCCACTTGTCGTCGTCCGTGTACCGCCCGCCGTCGACCGGGGCCTGTTTGTCATCCTCCGCGTCCCGCTTCCCCTCCTCCGAGTGCCGCCTGTCGTCGTCCTCCGTCGGGCGCGGGCGGGTGCCGCACCGCCGGTCCGCGCCGCGTTACATCGCTCTCGCCCTCGCGTTGCTAACCGCGAACATCGCCCTGTTGCATGTGCTCACCGCCCTGACCGGCTCTCTCGTGATCAGCAAGGTCCTCACCGAGGTCACCCTCTTTCTGGCCGGTTTCGCGGTGCAACGGACGTTCGTCTTCCGCAGTCCCCGCCCCGGCCCGCCCGGCACCCGGATCACACCGGAGGCACAGCCCGCCGGCACCCACGGCTGATCACGCTTGCGGCATGAACGATGGCCCAGTGGTGCCCACCCGCCAACCGGCCACGCCCGGACGGCCTGCGTCGGCAGCCCGTCAGGCGGCCGCCTGGCAGATCTGTCTGGGTGCCGGGCCGGCCGTCATCGGGCTGTACTTCGCGCTGGCGTCCGCCGGGATCCTGCCCGGCCTCCAGGTGGCACTCTTCGCCAGCGCCAACGCGATCTTCGCGGTGGCCGCGCTGATCATGGCGTGGCGGCGCCCGGCGATGCGGGCCATCCTGGCGCTGCTGGGTGCCTCGGCGGCGGCCCGCGGCACTGGTGACGTGCTGCTCTACTTCGACGCGCTGGTGCACCGGTTCCTGCCGTACCCCGGCCCCGCCGACTTCTACTACCTCCTCGCCTATCCGCTGCTGGCGGCCGGCCTGCTCCTGATCGTCCGCCGGCGGACTCCCGGCTGGGACGGTGCCAGCATGATCGACGCCGCGATCGTGGCCATCGGCTCCGGCTATGTGATCCTGCTGTTCCAGATCGTGCCCGGCATCGACCTCACCTACCGGTTCACCTCGCTGGTGGCGATCGCCTACCCGGTGGGCGGCCTGATGGTCCTGGCGGTCGGCGCACGCCTGCTGCTGGGCGCCGGCCCCCGCTCCACCGCGCTGCACCTCCTCGGCGCCGCCCTGGTCACGGTGTCGGTGGCGGACGCGGTCTACGGCTTCCAGTCGCAGGCCGGAACTTTCCAGGTGGGCACCTTTCTCGACGCGTTCTGGATGACCGCCAGCCTCTGTTTCGCCGCCGCTGTCCTGCACCCGTCGGCACCGGAGCTCATCGCGCCGTCCCGCGTCACCACCCCCGACGCTTCCCCTGGGCGTCTGCTGGTGCTGGCGCTGGCCGCGATCATCCCGCCCACCACTACGATCGTCCAGCACTACCGGGACGCCGAGGAGTACGTGGTGGCCTCCGCGATCGTCGGCAACACCGTTTTCCTGCTGGTCCTGATCCGGATGGCGCTGCTGGTGAAAGCCCAGCGCCGGGACGCGGTGACCGATGCCCTGACCGGCCTGTCCAGCCGCCGCTACTTCGACCAGGCCCTCGGCACGATCGGCGCCCGGTCCGCCCGCAGCGGCAACCCGGTCAGCATGCTCCTGCTGGACATCGACCACTTCAAGAGCGTCAACGACACGTACGGCCACAACGGCGGCGACCGTGTCCTGGTCGAGGTGAGCAACCGTCTCAGTCATCTGGTCCGCCCCGGTGACGTGGTGGCCCGGTACGGTGGCGAGGAGTTCGCGATCCTGCTCCCCGACACCCAGCCGGAACAGGCCCGCGCGGTCGCCGACCGGATCCGCCAGGGCATCGCCGACACCCCGATCGAGGTGAACGGCACCCGGCTGATCCAGGTCACCGTCTCGATGGGTGTGGCCGGCATGCCCTCCAGCCCCAGCACCGACGCCCTGATCCTGGCCGCCGACCAGGCTCTGTACGCCGCCAAGCACGCCGGCCGCAACCGCGTCTCCTGTGCACCCGGCGCCACCCGCCCGGATCGCTCCACCCCGGTCCTCCCCACGGAGACACCCGAGAGCAGGACCGCAGTAGCCGTCGCGTCAACCGGGATCAGGACAGCGGCCACCGGCACGTCAGCTGACCCCAGGGCAACGGCCGCCACCGCATCAACCGAGGTCAGGACCGAGGTCGTCGTCACATCGGCCGACCTCACCGGAGTGGGCTGAGACATCGGGAACGGTGAACGGCACAATCGTCGCCATGCGGTTCGGCATCCTGGGGCCCCTGTGGGCGCAGCGACCGGACGGGATCCCGATCCCGCTCGGTGGCCCCCGGCTGCGTGCCCTCCTGGCGATGCTGCTGCTGGATGCCGGCCGCCCGGTCTCGGCCGACCGGCTGATCGACGGGCTTTACGGTGACGATCCACCGTTCGGCGCCGTGAACGCCCTGCAATCCCAGGTGTCCCGGCTGCGCCGCTCGTTCCCGGTCGAGTTGGGCCCGGCCGGTTACCTCCTGGCGGTGCCACCGCAGGAGGTCGACGCCCACCGTTTCGCGACTCTGGCCGCGGCCGGTCATCAAGCGCTCGCCGCCGGGGACCCGGACCGCGCCGCCACCCTGTTGCGGGAGGCCACCGGCCTCTGGGCCGGGGAGGCGCTCATCGACGTCCGGCACGCGCCCTTCGCCGCCCCGCACGTCACCCGCCTGACCGAATCGCGCCTCACCGCGCTGGAACACCTCTACGAGGCCGAACTCCATCGCTCCACCCCGCTCTCCCCCGGGACGATCCCGGGCCTCCGTGATCTGGTCTCCGCCCACCCGTTGCGGGAACGGTTCCACGCCCTGCTGATGCGCGCCCTGACCGCCGCGGGCCGCCCCGCGGAGGCATTGGCCGTCTACGGCGCCCTGTGCCGAACCCTCGCCGACGAACTCGGCACCGACCCCTCTCCCGAACTGTCCACTCTGCACACCACGCTGCTCCGCCGGCCCGCCGCCGCCCCGCCCGCCGCCGCCCCGCCGGCGAAGCCAGTGCCCACATCACTCCCGTCAGCCCCGCGCCCAGGCGCCATCTCTCCAGCCGCTGCTGCCCGGCCCGCTGATCTCCCGGCCGCCCTCTCGCCGGGCAGCAACTCCCAGCCCGCTGACCCTCTGGGCACGGATCTCCCGCCCGCGCGCCGCCCATCGAAACCGTCGGCGGGCCCCGCGCCGGTCGCTGATTCCACGTCGGCCGGCACTGCGGCGGATGGCACCGCGTCGGCCCACACAGCGTCTATCCACGCCATGCCTGCCAACGCCATGCCTACCGACGCCGCGACGTCTACCGATACCGCGACGTCTACCGATACCGCGATGCCGGGGCCCACGAGCGCCGCATCACATCAGCAGGCCGGGGCGCTCTCCGGCGGCGTTCCGCTGCGGGAGTCGGTCCGGCACGGGTTGCCGAACCAGCTCAACAGCTTCGTGGGCCGCGACACCGAACTGACCTGGCTGGTCAACGCGCTGACCTCACGCCGGCTGGTCACCCTGCACGGCCCCGGCGGCGCGGGCAAGACACGCCTGGCCACCGAAACGGCCGCACGGCACCAGGGCGACGTCTATTTCGCCGAACTGGCCGCGGCTGGCTCGGACGAGATCCCTCGCGTGGTGCTGACCGCCCTCGGTCTCCGTGACGTCATCCTCAACACCCCCGTCAGCCCACTGCCGCCTCCGGCGGCTCCCGCTCCTGTGCCGCAATCCTCCTCCGCCGGAGACGGCGCCCACCAGCTTCCGTACGCAACGCCACACCCACCGCTCCCGCCGGCCGCACCGACCACACAGATCCCCGCGGACACGGGTGGGGTAGAAGGAATGGAAACCGCCGGACCAGCAGGGCCGACGGACCCGGTGGGCGGCGGCGCAGGACCAGCAGGGCCGACGGACCCGGTGGGCGGCGCAGGACCAGCAAGGCCGACGGACCCGGTGGAAACCGCCGGACCAGCAGGGCCGGCGGACCCGGTGGGCGGCGATCAGGCCGGGCCTGACGTCGCGGAACGTCTGGTGGTGGCCCTGCGTGAGCGCGACCTGCTACTGGTCCTGGACAACTGCGAGCACGTCGTCGAGGCGGTCGCCGACCTGGCCGGCCGGCTGCTGGCGGGCGCCCCCGGCCTCCGGGTTCTGGCGACCAGCCGTGAGCCGCTCGGCATCCCCGGCGAGGTGCTGTTCCCGGTGGGCGGCCTACCGGTCCCCCCGGACGACGCCCGGCCCGCCACGGCGAGAGACGTCGCCGGCGAGGCCACAAGAGACGTGACAGGTGACGCCGCAAGAAACCTGGCGGGCACCGTCGCGGGTGACCTCCCTCCCCGATCCGGCCGGCAGGCAGGGAGCCCCACCCCGGACGACGCCGGAACGATCCAGACGTTGACCGCGTTCCCGGCGGTGCGCCTGTTCCTCGAACGGGCCGCCGATGTAGCCCCCGGCTTCACCCTGACCGCGGCGAACGCCCCCACCGTCCGCCGGCTCTGCCGCGCCCTGGACGGTCTCCCCCTGGCGGTGGAACTGGCGGCGGCCCGCCTGCACTCCCTCCCCCTCACCGAGATCGCCGCCCGGCTGGGCGACCGATTGCGTCTACTCTCCGGAGGCCGCCGGACCACCACCCGGCACCGCACCCTGGAAGCGGTCGTAGCCTGGAGCTGGGAGCTGCTGACCGATCAGGAGCAGACCCTGGCCCGCCGGTTCACCGTCTTCGCCGGAAGCGCCGGCCTGGCCGCGATCGAGGCGGTCGGCGGCGACGGCTCCACCGATGTGATCGACGCGCTGACCGGCCTGGTCGGGAAGTCACTGATCGAGCGGGACGGCGACCGCTACCGGATGCTGGAGACGATCCGGGCGTACTGCGCGGAGCGCCTGACCGATTCCGGCGAACGGCAGCGGCTGTGGGAGGCGCACGCCGAGCACTTCTTGGATCTGGCGGTGCGGGCGGGCCCGTACCTCCGCTCGGTTGATCAGATCGTCTGGTTGGACCGTCTCGACGCGGACCGGGACAATCTGCACGCGGCGATCCGGCGCAGTGCGGCGACCGGCGCGCCCAGGACCGCGTTGCGCCTGGTGTCGGCGCTCTGTTTCTACTGGTGGCTGCGGGGTCTGCGGCTGGAGGCGTCGGCGTTGAGCGCTCTGGCGCTGCGGGCGGCCGGCGACGAGCCACCCCCGGGACTGACCGAGGAGTACGTGGTGAGTGTCTTCACCGCGGCCATGGGCACCGGTTCGACGGGGCCGGTGGCCCGCTGGAGCCACTACATGCGCACCCTGTCGGCGGCGCCGGCGCAGCCTTTCCTGCTGTATCTGTCGGCGATGGCGGTGGGCCCACCGGACGAGGATCCGGCCGGCATCGTGGAGCTGAATCGGCGGCTGCGCGCGCAGATCGACGGCGATCCGTGGAGTCAGGCGCTGGGTGGGATCGGCGGCGGCTGGATGGTGTTGTTCTCGGGTGCCGATCCGGCGCTGGCGGAGCCGGAGTTCCGGGCGTCGCTGGCCGGTTTCCGGGCTCTCGGCGACCGCTGGGGCGCCATGCTGGCGTTGTCCGGGCTGGCCGAGCTGGCCGCCTGGCGTGGTGATCCGGCGGCGGCGATCCCGCCGACGGCGGAGGCGTTGCGGCTGGCCGGGGAGCTGGGTTCGGCGATCGATGTGGCCGATCTGCTGCGCGGCCGGGCGCAGGCGCTGATGGACACCGGGGACCGGGCGGGGGCGGCGGCCGATTTCACCCGGGCGGCCGAGCTGGCCCGGGAGGCGGGCGCCCCGGAGCTGGTGGCGTCGGCGCTGCTGGGGATGGGTTCGCTGCATCTGGCTTCGGATCCGGCGACGGCGTTGCGCTACTGCGAGGAGGCGCTGGCGGCGTGCCCCGCGGGCAGGTACAGCGCGGACGGCACCCGGATGGCGATTCTGGTGGTGCTGGGCCGGATCGCCGAACGGATGGGTGATCCGGTGACCGCGGCGGCCCGCTACCGGGAGGTGTTCACGGTCCGCGGCGGCATGATCGGTTTCCAGGTGATGGCGGAGGCGTTCGACCGGCTGGCCGTGCTGATGGTGACGGCCGGTGATCCGGAGCGGGCGGCCCGGATGCTGGGCGCGGTCCGGGCGCTGGCCTTGCGCGCCGATCCGGAGGGTTCGGCGGACGCGGCGGAGGCGGCCGGTGCGGCGCGGGCGATGCTGGGCGGGAAGCGTTTCGCGGCGGCGGTGGCCGAGGGCGCGGCGCTCCCGCAGGACGAGGCGCTGGCTCTGGCGTCGATCCCGCATCCGGGCCTAACGTCCTGGACATGACGCATCTGCGCACCCCGGGGGATTCGAGCCTGATCGCGTACGGCCGGGAGAAGCTCGGTTTCGTGCCCAACTTCCTGCACCCGTTCTCGCTCGCGCCGGAGATCTACGAAGGATGGGAGAAACTGCTTGCCGCGGTACGGGCGGACATGGCCCCACTGCGGTACGAACTGGTGACGCTGGCCGCTGCCCGGGCACTCGGTTCCCGATACTGCGTGCTCGCCCACGCCAGTGTGGTGTTGCGGGACGGGCTGCTCGACGACGCCACCCTGGTCGCTTCGATGACCGATCCGGACACGTCCGGGTTGCCGCCGGCCGAGGTGGCGGTGATGGCGTTCGCCGGGGCGCTGGCCACCGACCCGTACACGGCAAGCCCTGATGCTCTTGAAGTTCTGCGGGGCCATGGCCTGTCCGAGAACGACATCTTCCACGTGATCACCGCGGTGGCGGCGCGGCAGTTCTTCACCACGGTCCTGGCGGCGACCGGGACCGGACCCGACGACCGGTACGACGCACTCGCCCCCGAACTGCGTGCGGCACTGCTGACATAGGGCGGTCAGCGCGCGGTGCGTACACGGTCAGCGTGGTTCGCCAACCTGATCGGCATGACACCGACGATCGTGGCCGAGGGGCTGCACAAGCGGTACCAGAAGACCGTCGCCTTGGACGGGTTCGATCTGACCGTCCCGGCCGGCATCGTCCACGGCCTGCTGGGACCGAACGGGGCCGGGAAGACGACGGCCGTCCGCATCCTGTCCACACTTCTCGCGTTCGACGCCGGCCGGGCGGAGGTGGCCGGCGCCGACGTGACCCGGGACGCCCGGACGGTCCGCGAGCGGATCGCCCTGACCGGCCAGTACGCCGCCGTCGACGACCTGCTCAGCGGCCGGCAGAACCTGGTGCTGTTCGGCCGGCTGCACGGGCTGCGGCCGGGTGCGGCCGAGCAGCGCGCCGACGAACTGCTGGAGCGGTTCGGGCTGACCGAGGCGGCCGGGCGGTCCGCGAAGGACTACTCGGGCGGCATGCGGCGGCGTCTCGACCTGGCGTCCAGCCTGATCCGGCGCCCCCAGGTGCTGTTCCTGGACGAGCCGACCACCGGGCTGGACCCGCGCAGCCGCAACGAGGTGTGGCAGGCGGTCCGCGGGCTGGTCGCGGAGGGTACGACGGTGCTGCTGACCACCCAGTACCTGGAGGAGGCCGACCAGCTCGCCGAACGGATCTCGGTGGTGGACACCGGCCGGGTGGTGGCCGAGGGCACCCCGGACGAACTGAAGTCGATGCTGGGCGCGGACCGTCTCGAAGTGGTGGTCCGGGAAGCCGGGCGGGTCGTCGACGCGGCCGGCCTGATCAGCCGGATCACCGGCGGTGTCCCCGACGTCGACACCGACCAGCGGCGGCTACGGGTGCCGGTCATCGACCGGGTGGCCGCGCTGACCGCCGTGGTGCACGGACTTCAGGAGGCCGGGATCACGGTCGCCGACATCGGGGTGCACCGGCCGACTCTGGACGAGGCGTTCCTGCATCTGACCGGCAAGGTGGAGGTGGCGGCATGAGCAGCGCGGTCGCGGACGGACGGGTGATGGCCGGGCGGTACCTGCGGCACGTGGTGCGCGCCCCCGAGGAGATCGTCATCTACTTCACGTTGCCGATCATGTTCGTGCTGGTCTTCGGCTACGTGTTCGGCAGCGGGATGTCGGTGCCCGGTGGCGGGGACTACCGGGAGTTCCTGATCCCGGGCGTCTTCGTGATGACGATGCTCTACGGGATCGGCGCCACCGCCACCGGCGTCTCGGTGGACCTGGGCCGTGGGGTGCTGGACCGGTTCCGGTCGATGCCGATGGCCCGGTCGGCGCTGATCACCGGGCGGGTGGCCGCGGATCAGGCGCGGGCGTTGCTGGAGACGACCGTACTGGTGATCTGTGGTCTGCTCGTCGGCTGGCAGTGGAACCTCGGCATCGGCAAGGCCCTCGCCGGGATCGGCCTGCTCCTGCTGCTGCGGCTGGCGCTCAGTTGTGTCGGGGTGGCGTTCGGGCTGGTCTCACCGAACCCGGACACCGTCTCGATGGTGGTGTTCCCGCTGGCCTTCCCGCTGAGCGCGATCTCCAACGTGTTCGTCGCGCCGCAGCTGATGCCCGGCTGGCTGGGGACGATCTCGGAGTGGAACCCGATCTCGGCGACCACCACCGCACTCCGCGAACTGTTCGGCAACCCGGGCCTCGGCTCGGACTCCTGGCCGGCCGAGAACGCGCTGCTGCTGGCGGTGGCCTGGCCGGTGCTCCTGATCGCGATCTTCGGCCCGCTGGCCGTCCGCCTCTACCGCAACCTGGGCCGGTAGCCGGAATCCCCTCCGGCGCCACGGCGAAGCGTCATGGGTGGACCCTGTCGGGGGTGGGCCCACCGTGACGATGTCGCCGGCGGGCCCACAGCGACGTATCGCGGGTGGGCGGCGCGGCAACGCCCGCCCACCCGCGATACCGCCGGGACGCTCGGGTGGAAGCATCCCGGCCGGGACCGCACTCCGGCCAGGCGGTCCGGTCGGCCGCGCCCAGGGCGGTGGGTACGGCCAGCCATGTCCCGTGGGGGCAGTGTGCACTCGCAGTGTTACCGACAGCGACACTTTTCCACAGCAGACAAATCGCCCAAAACTGCACTTCAGGCCATTTTCCTTGCAAAGATCAACTCGTTTGACGTGATCTACAGCGGGGGTGGGCAGTGCGCATCGAGGACAGCGGCGGAACGCCGGTCATCAGCAGGCCGGTTCCGCGGCCCGCGCATCGGGGACCGCAGCCGGCCCACCTGCCACCGGCCCCGTCCGGGCGCCCCAGCGATCTGCCGCTGGAACTGGTCCGCCGCGACATCGCCGGCGACCACCCCGGGGTCCCACTGATGCTCCGGATCCGGGTCCTGCACGCACTCTCCGGCTTCCCGGTCACCGCGGCCGTCGTCGACCTCCGCCACCGCGCCCCCACCCCGGTCACCGACTCCACCGGGGTTCCCGATCGCATCGCAACCCCCGCCGCCACCGGAAGCCCCGATCGCACCGCAACCCTCGACTCCACTGAGGTCCCCCATCCCGCCACAGGCTTCGGCCCCACCAATAGCCCCCATCCCGCCGCGGCCCCCGACCCCACCGGGAGCCCTTCTCGCACCGCAGCCCTCGACCGCACCGCCCACGGCGCGGAGACCTCGGACTGTCCCGGCGCTCCGCACGAACTGCGCGGCGCTCAGGTGACCGATGCCGACGGGTACGCCGAGTTCCGCACCGTCCACCCCGGCCGTGTCGCCGGCGAACCGGTCCGCATCGACGCGGCCGTCCATGTCGGCGGAATCCTCGCCGGTGGCCGTGCGGTGACCTATGCCGGCCCGCTGTTCCTCCCGGAACAGATCGCCGCCGAGGTGGCCCCCGGCCCGGCCCCCACCACCGCTCCCGACCTCACCACCGGCGGCGCCATCCATGTCGTGCCCCGGGACCGCTTCGACCTGTCCGCGGGCCTGCTGGCCACGGTGACGGTAACGGTCGGCGACTGATCCTCATCCAGCCGGCGGTGCCGGCCACCTCCGCCGCCGGCCACCTCTCGAGCCATGAACGCTTCCCTGAGCCAGAACCTCGCGCTCCCGGCCGGTGAGCCGGGCCGGCGGGTCCCGCCGCCGGGTCAGCAGCTGCCGAACCACCTCGGGATCCACGACAGTGCGGCCCGCGGCCACCCTCCGTCAGCGCGTCCACGAACTCGGCGACGTCACCGATCCGGTCCTTGAGCAGATATCCGACGCCCGCCCCGTGGTCGGAGTCGATCAGCTCGGCGGCGTAGGTCTGCTCCGCATACCGACTGAGCACCAGCACCGGCAGCCTCGGGTCGGCGGCCCGCAACGCGATCCTCGGCGGTGTGCTCGCCGCGATCTCGGTGCTCGGTGTTCGTGATGCGGTCGAGGCTGAGATCGCTGCGGTCATCCCTTGGGGCTCGACGTTCGCGGTGACCGCCGTCTGCGCCGCGCTCGCTGTCCTGGCGTCGGCTGCCCCGGTCCTCCGTCGCAGCCGCGCCTGACGCACGGCCCGATGACCCGACCGAGCAGAACTCCGCCCAGAGATGGCAAACAGCCAGAACCGGAATAGCGGGCTAACCGAACAGAGGTAGCGGGTGGAAGGAACAGATGTGGTGGGCGGACAGCAATCGGATGGTAGAGCGGGAGACCCTGAGGTCGGTCGGGAGGTGAGAGAACTACGGAGGAGCAGCGGACAGCGGGTGAGAGGGCGGCCGGAAGCGGATCGGCGGCTCGTGAACCTGAGGCGGCGCGGTGCGCGGGGTTGAGACGCGCGACGTCCGGGTCCGATCGGGTGCCCTCTGGCAGGTTTCTCCGGATCTCGGGGAGGTGGACTCGGGTTGGTCGGAGGCTGGTACTCCTGCTCCGGACCGGGAAGATCTAGGCTGACGCGATCACAACCAGCCTGGGGGTCGACACCGATGCAACACGACTCGCGGCAGGACGACGGCCGGTCGCAGGACGACGCGGCGCGCGGGCGGCGCCGGAAGCTCTGGGCCCTGGTCGCGGTCCAGGCCGTCGCCCTGGTCTCGCTGACCTACCTGTGGGTCGGGCCGGCCAGTGCGGCCGTCGCCGCCGATCCGCGGCCCAACCTCGGCGCCGGGCTCGTCGGCATGGTCCTGATGGTGTTCGGGCTGCCCTGGTCGGTGTTCGTCTGTCTGCTGGACAACCGGTACGGGCTGTTCGACAGCGGTGTCCGTGATCTCTTCGTGCTCGGGCCGGCCGTGGTCAATCTGGCGCTGACCACGTTCGGCGTCTGGTGGACCGGGCGGCACCCGGTGGAGGAGACCCCCTGGCAGGTCCTCGACGCGGACGAGATCGGGGACGGTGCCGAAATCGAGGAGACCGAGGGGGCGGAGACCCGGCGCTGAGCGATCAGCCGACCGCGGGACCGCAAGCCGAGGACCAGCCGGGAAACCGGCGCGGCACGGCGAACAGCGGACCAGCCGGACGCGAGGTGGTGACGGGACGGTCAGCCGGCCCCGTCGCGGCGGCGGGATGCCGGGTCGGGGGTGAACTGGTGGGCCGCCGACAGGGTTCGGGTGGACCAGCGCATCGCGTCCAGGGACAGGCCCGCCAGGTCGTCGCCGGCCGGCTCGCCGTCCTCGTACGCCCGCACGGCCAGCATCACCCGGCCCAGCCGGCCGGTGCCCCGGGTGACCGCGTCGGACACCTCGGTGGTGAGCGGCAGCTGTTCGGCCATCGCTGCCGGTGTCATGTCCATCAAGCCGGCCATGCCGGTGACCAGGCCGGCCACGAAGGCGGCGCCCGGGTCGGCGCCGAACCGTGGGGCCAGGTTCTCGCAGAGCCGGGCGTGGGTGAGGGCGGTCAGGAGTTGTTCCTCGGGGGCTTCGGCCACGTCGTCGACCACCATCAGGGTCGCCCAGCGGCGGATCCGGTTGAGGCCGACCAGCATGACCGCCTGGCGTACCGAGGAGATCCGGCTGACCACGCCGGCCGCGACCGAGTTGCTGACCCGCAGGACGCGCAGGGCCAGGGCCGGGTCGCTGACGATGATCGCGGTGACCTTGTCCATGGGCACGTCGGGGGACATCAGGGCGGCGACGAGTTCCAGGCGCCGGAGCCGGGACGGCGACAGGCTGGGGGTGCTGAGCACCTGGGGGCGGCTGAGCGCGTACCCCTGCCGCAGCTCCATCCGGTAGTGGTCGGCGATGGCGACCTGGGCGTCGGTCTCGAGGCGTTCGGCGACCAGGGCGATTCCGGGGTATTCGCGGCAGGCGGCCACGATCTCGTCGAGCCGGCTGAGGTCGCCGTCGAGCAGGTCGAGTTTGACGAAGGAGGCGAGGCCGAGGAGCTGTTCGTGGCCGGAGCCCCAGACGAAGTCGTCGAGGGCGATCCGGTAGCCGGCTTCGGAGAGCGCGGTGAGCCCGGCGATCACCTCGTCGTCGACGTCGACGGTCTCCAGGACTTCGAGGACGACCTGTTCGGGGCCGAACGGCAGGGGCAGCCGCCCGGTCACGAACTCGCGGGTGAGGTTGATGAAGCACGGCCGGTTGCCGGCCACCTCGGCGATGCCGAACTCGGTGAACGCGTTCACCATCACGGTGCTGGTGGCGTAAGTGTCCTGACGCCCGGAGGCGACAGCGTCCATACGGCCGCGGAAGAGGAGCTCGTAGGCGACCACGACACCGTTGGCGTCGAAGATCGGCTGACGGCCCACATGTACCGCGTCCAACACCGGGATTCCCACGCCGGTGCCATCGGCACGGCAAATGCCCGACTTAACCATTCGGCCCAGCGAACAAACCTGGAAACAAGACCGAAACGGAGGCTTCCCCGGGCCCGCTCCGCCGTGCTTGGCTGAGGCGGCCGCCGCAGATCACCGGTAAGAAGGGTGCCACCGCATGCTCAATCTCTCCGTTCTCCTGGAGGACAGCGCCCGCCGGCACCCGGACCGCGCGGCCGTGGTGCTCGGCCCGGCCCGGCTGACTTACGCGCAGGTGGACGCGGCGGCGAACCAGGTGGCCGCCCTGCTGGTGGACCGTGGCGTCAAGCCGGGTGACAAGGTGGCGCTGACCTGCCCGAACCTGCCGTTCTTCCCGATCGTCTACTACGGCATCCTGAAGGCGGGCGCGGTGGTCGTACCACTGAACGTCCTGCTCAAGGGCCGGGAGATCGCGTACCACCTGAGGGATTCGGGCGCGAAGGCCTACTTCTGTTTCCAGGGCACCCCGGAGCTGCCGATGGGCGCCGAGGGTTTCGCCGGGTTCGCCGAGACGGAGGGCGCCGAGCACTTCTTCCTGATCACCGCGGATCCGGCGGCGGAGAGCCCGATCGAGGGCGCGGAGACGATGGGCGCGGCGATCGCCGCGAACCGGACGCCGGTGACGGGCGAGACGGTCCTGCGGGAGGAGACCGACGCGGCGGTCATCCTCTACACCAGCGGTACGACCGGGCAGGCCAAGGGCGCCGAACTCTCCCACGCGAACCTGATCCTGAACGCGCTGACCTGCAACCGGCTGTTCAACAGCCAGCCGGCCGCCGACACGCACCTGCTGGTGCTGCCGCTGTTCCACTCGTTCGGCAGCACGGTGAACATGAACGCCGGTTTCGCCACCGCGGCCACTCTGGTGCTGCTGCCCCGTTTCGAGCCGAACGCCGCGGTCCAGCTGCTGGAGAAGGAGGACATCACCTTCTTCGCCGGCGTACCGACGATGTACTGGGGTCTGCTGAACGCGCTGGGCGAGGGCGTGGACGTGGAGCGGATCGCCGGGAACATGCGGGTGGCCGTCTCGGGTGGTTCCAGCCTGCCGGTGGAGATCATCAAGGCGGTGAAGGAGCGGTTCGGCGTCACCATCCTGGAGGGGTACGGCCTGTCCGAGACCTCGCCGGTGGCCACGTTCAGTGACCCGCACAGTGAGCCCCGCCCGGGTTCGATCGGTATCCCGGTCTGGGGTGTCGAGGTGAAGCTGATCGACCCGGAGTGGAACCGGATCGACGGCCCGGACACGATCGGCGAGATCGCGATCCGGGGTCACAACATCTTCCGCGGCTACATCGGCCGGCCGGAGGCGACCGCCGAGGTGATGCGGGACGGCTGGTTCCGTACCGGCGATCTGGCCCGGCGGGACGCGGACGGCTTCTACTACATCGTCGACCGCGCCAAGGACATGATCATCCGGGGTGGTTTCAACGTCTATCCCCGGGAGATCGAGGAGGTGCTGATCACCCACGAGGCGGTCTCGCTGGCCGCGGTGATCGGGGTGCCGCACGAGAGTCACGGCGAGGAGGTCAAGGCGTTCGTGATCCTCAAGCCGGGCGCCGCCGCCACCGAGGACGAGATCGTCGCCTGGGGCCGGGAGCAGATGGCGTCGTACAAATACCCGCGAATCGTGAAGATCGTCGATTCGCTGCCGATGACGGCCACCGGAAAGCTGCTGAAACGCGAGCTCAACTGACGCAGGAACCGGTAAATCTCCGACGCCCGGCGGTTACCGCCGGGCGTCCGGCGTTCGTAGACTCCCCCTCGATCGCTTGCATCCGTAACGCACAGTGGACGTGCGATCCCACAGCGAGAGGGCATCATAGTGACAGCGGTTCAGGCGCCACCACGGGTGGCGTTGCGACAACTCGCCGATCTGCGGCACACCTCGCCCGGCCGGCTCCGACTGCTGCTCGCCGTCCTGCTCGTCCTGGCGACCCTGGCCGGGCTGGTGACCGGCCTGACCGCCCGCTCGGCCATCACCGGCACCGCCGACCTGCGCGACCGGGTGCAGCCGCTGCTCGCCGAGGCCGAGACGGTCCACTCGGCGCTGGCCGACGCGGACACCACCGCCGCGCTCGCCTTCATCACCGGCGGCCTGGAGCCGAAAGATCTGACCGACCGTTACGACCGGGATCTGGCGGACGCGTCGGCCGCCCTGACCGCGGCCGCGAGCCGGGTGCCGGAGGGCAGCCGGGCCGCCGAGGCGATCCGGGCGGTCAGCACCGGGCTGACCGACTACGCCGCGCTGATCGCCACCGCCCGCACCCTCAACCGGCAGGGCAAGCCGCTCGGCGCCTCCTACCTGTCGACCGCCTCCACCCTCAACCGGGACACCCTGCAGCCGCAGGCCGAGATCCTGACCGCGGAGGCCCGCGACGAGGCCGAGGCGGGTTACCGCAGCGCCCGCAGCACCTGGTGGCTGACGCTGCTGACGGTGCTGCTGGTGGCCCTGGCGGCGGCGCTGGTGGTGACCCAGGCGCACCTGAGCCGGAGCACCCGCCGCACCTTCAACGTGCCGCTGCTCGTCGCGTCCGGGCTCACCGTGCTGCTGGTGGCCGGCTGCGCGCTGGTCTTCGCGCGTCAGCGGGCCGAGCTCGGCGCCGCCGACAAGGACGGCTCGGCCCCGGTGGAGACGCTGGCCGAGATGCGGGTCCTGGTGCTGCGGGAGCGGGCCAACGAGGCGCTCACCCTGGCCGCCCGGGCCGGCAGCGGCGCCCTGGAGAAGGAGTTCCAGGCGATCAGCCCGCGGGTGTCGTTCGACGGCCCGGAGCTGGACCCGGTGCGTGACCTGGCAGGCACCGCGGCCGGGCAGCATTCCGGCTATCTGAGCCTGCATGAGAAGATCCGGGACCTGGACGACAACGGCGACTACGAGGGTGCTGTGGAACTGGCCGTCGGTGAGCAGACGCGGGACGCGTTCGACCAGCTCACCGCCACGCTGGACGCGGCGTCGGCGGACCGCCGGGCGGCGTTCGACGCGGAGATCGCCTCCGCCGGGCGGGGGATGGGCGCGCTCACCGTGCTGGGCCCGCTGCTGGCCCTGGTGATCTGCCTGTTCGCGGTGTTCGGCCTGCGGGCCCGGCTGGAGGAGTACCGATGACGCGGACCCGTCTGGCTCTGGTCTCGGCGGTGGCCCTGCTGGCCGGCCTGACCGCCTGCACCGACACGCCGCGGAGCCGGGAGACGAGCGCGGCGGAAGCAACGGTGACACCGGAGACGCCGGCGTCCCCGGCCGCTCCGGAGACCTGCGACGCCCGCGCCAGTTTCCGGCCCACCAAGGGCCTGACGATGCCGGCCGGCAGCCACATGCGCACCATCCGGGAGCGCGGCCGGCTGATCCTCGGCACCACCCAGGACACCCTGCTGTTCAGCTCACGGGACCCGTTCACCGGCCGGATCGAGGGCTTCGACGTCGACATGGGCCGGGAGATCGCGCGGGCGATCTTCGGCGATCCGGGCAAGCTGGAGATCCGGGTGGTGCCCCGGGCCACCCGGGTGGACGCGGTCAAGAACGGTGACGTGGACCTGGCGATCAGCACGATGACCACCAACTGCGCCCGCTGGGAGCAGGTCGACTTCTCCACCGTCTACTTCGAGGCGGGCCAGCGGGTGCTGGTCGGCAAGGATTCGGCGGTGACCCGGATCGAGGACCTGGGTGAGCGCCCGGTCTGCGCGGCCACCGGCTCCACCTCGCTGGACAACATCGGCAAGGTCAGCACCGGGCCGGTCCCGGTGGCCCGCGCCGACTTCGGCCAGTGCCTGGTGGCCATGCAGCTGGGCGAGGTCGACGCGGTCTCCACCGACGACACGATCCTGGCCGGGCTGGCCGCCCAGGACCCGTACGCCAAGGTCGTCGGTCCGCGTTTCACCTCCGAGCCGTACGCGATCGCGGTCGGCAAGGACCACCGCGAGTTCACCGAGTTCGTCAACGCGGTGCTGGAGCGGCTGCGCGCCGACGGCACCTGGAAGTCGATCCACGACAGGTGGCTGAAGGCCTCCGGCCCGGCCCCGGCACCACCGGCGGCGAAGTACCGATGAGTGCCACGACCGCCGCCGACACCGAGCTGGCCCGGCTGACCGCCGCCGTCACCGCGATCGCCACCAACCTGGTGGAGCTGGATCAGAACCCGGACCGGCAGGAGCTGGGCCGGATCAAACTGACCGGTGGCACCGCGACCGCGTGGGCGGACGCCGGGGACGCCCTGGCCCGGCTGTGGCAGGGGCACCGGCAGCTGACCGAGGTGATCGCGCGGGCCGGGGCGCTGCGCGGGCAGCGCCGGATGAGCGACGCCGACCGGGCCGCCTACCAGCACGAGGTGCTCGGGAAGTCGATCACGCTGTCCACCGCGACGGTGCCGCTGGCGCAGCGCGGTCTGCTCGGCGCCGGCCAGGTGGTCTCCACCTGCACCCCGGCCGAGCTGCTGTCCGCGATGGAGGCGTCGTTCACCACCGCGGTGGCCGTGGTGACCGGTGCCGGGGAGGCGTGGCGGCGGGGCATGCCGGCGGCCGCCGAGGCCGCCGACGCGGTGCAGCGGGCCCGGGACCTGACCCGGCAGACCGCGGCCGGCCTGGCCACCGAGGCGGACCGGCTGCTCGACGACGCCGACCGGCGGCTCGGGGAGATCACCCGGGTGCTGCTGTCCGACCCGCTGGGCGCCGACCTGTCCGGGCTGACCCGGGTGACCGAGCTGGTGGCGCGGGCGGACGCGGAGCGCACGTCGGCGGCCGAGCTGCGGGCCTCCCTGGCGCAGCGGCTGCGCGACGCCCGCTCGCTGCTGACCGAGGTCGACGCGGCGCAGCGGGCGGCCGACGACGCGCGCGACGCCGCGGTGGGCCGTTTCCCGGACGACCGGATCATCACGGTACGCGGTACCGACCCCCGCCCCGAGCTGGCCGCGGTGGACGCCCTCGCCGCGGCCGGGCACTGGGCGCTGATCAGTCCCCGGCTGTCGGCGTGGCGCCGGCAGGCCGACGAGCGGCTGGCCTCGCTGCGGGCCGCGCGGGCGCACAACGCCGGGCTGCTCAGCGAACGCAACGAGTTGCGCGGGCGGCTCGACGCGTACCGGGCGAAGGCTCTCGGCCGGGGTCTCGGTGAGGACACCACCCTCAGCCCGCTGGCCCGGACCGCTCATGATCATCTGTACCGGGCCCCGTGCGATCTCGCCGCGGCACGGGCCGCCGTCGACGCGTACCAGGACGCGCTCTCCGCCACCATCGCCGCCCGGGAGGCCCGATGACCAGCTGCCAGCGTGACAACTGCGCCGGCTCGATCGAGGACGGCTACTGCGACACGTGCGGGCTGGCGCCCGCGGTGAAGGCGGCGCCCGCGGCCAAGACGGCGTCAGCGGCCAAGGCGGCGCCCGCGGTGGAAGCCGACGACGGCCGATGCCACCGGCCCGGCTGTGACGGGACGATCGAGGACGGCTACTGCGACACCTGCGGGCTGGCCCCGGCCGCCCGGCCGGTGATGAACACCGGCTCGACCCGGAGCAGCGCCCTCTCCGCCCGTACCCGCGGAAGCTCCCGGACCGGCAGCTCCCGCACCGGTTCGGCCCGCCGCTTCGGCGGCGGCCTGGTGGACATCGCGCCGATCCGTCAGGCGGACCCGGCGACCGCGGTGATGGCCGTGGCCGAGGTGCCGGAGTCGAGCCGTTACTGCGCCAAGTGCCGCGGCGAGGTCGGCCGCTCCCGGGGCGACCGCCCGGCCCGCGCGTCCGGGTTCTGCCCGGCCTGTGGTGAGGCGTTCAACTTCACCCCCAAGCTGGCCAAGGGCGACCGGGTCGGCGGGCAGTACGAGGTGGTCGGCGCGCTGGCGCACGGCGGCCTGGGCTGGATCTACCTGGCCGTGGACCGCAACGTCTCGGACCGCTGGGTGGTGCTCAAGGGCCTGCTCAACTCCGGTGACGAGGACGCCCTGGCGGCGGCGGTGGCCGAACGCCGGTTCCTGGCCGAGGTCGAGCACCCGAACATCGTCAAGATCTACAACTTCGTCGAGCACGACGGCGCCGGTTACATCGTGATGGAGTTCGTCGGCGGTAAGTCGCTCAAGGACGTGCTCAAGGAACGCCGGGGCGCCGGCCCGGTGGACCCGCTGCCGGTGGACCAGGCCCTGGCGTACGTGCTGGAGATCATGCCGGCCTTCGGCTACCTGCACGAGCGGGGCCTGATCTTCTGCGACTTCAAGCCGGACAACGTGATCCAGTCCGGTGACCAGATGAGGCTGATCGACCTCGGCGGCGTCGTGCACATCGACGACCAGGATGCCGCGATCTACGGCACGATCGGCTACCAGGCGCCGGAGATGGCCACTCTGGGGCCGTCGCCGGAGTCCGATCTCTACACCATCGGCCGGACCCTGGCGGTGCTCACCACCGACTTCCGGGGCTACCAGACGACGTTTGTGGACAGCCTGCCGGACCGGGACGAGTTCGAGGCGTACCGCCGGCACGAGTCGTTCTACCGGCTGCTGCTGCGGGCCACCCGCACCGACCGGGACGAGCGGTTCGCCGACGCCGCCGAGATGGCCGAGCAGATGCTCGGAGTGCTGCGGCAGGTGCTCGCCGCCGGGGGCACCCCGCATCCGGCGATCTCCCGCTGGTTCACCGGGGAGCTACGCGCCGATCTGCGCGACGACCGGGCCCGCTGGCAGGACCTGCCGACCCCGCTGGTCGATCTCAGCGACCCGGCGGCCGGCCTGCTCGCCTCGATCACCGCGGCCGACCCGAAGACGGTGCTGGCCCAGCTGTCCAGCGCGCCGCAGGACTCGGTGGAGGTGCGGCTGCGGCGGCTGCGGGCGTACGTCGACCAGGGTGACGCCGCCCAGGCCGCCGAGGTCCGCGACGAGCTGGCCGGCGAGTCGGCGGACTGGCGGATCGACTGGTACGACGGCCTGCTCGCGCTCTCCACCAGCGATTTCGCGCGGGCCCGGCAGCGGTTCGACGCGGTGTGGTCGGCGCTGCCCGGCGAGCTGGCCCCGCAGCTGGCCCTCGGGGTGACCGCCGAGCTGACCGGGGACGCGGCCGGCGCGTGCGCCCACTACGACGTGGTGAGCCGGACCGATCCGGCGTTCACCACGGCGGCGGCCGGGCTGGCCCGCTGCCGGCTGGCCGACGGGGACCGGGCCGGGGCGGTGGAGGCGTACAACCGGGTGCCGGGCACCTCGTCGGCGTACCCGAGTTCGCAGATCGGCGCGATCCGGGCGCTGGTCCGGGCGCACCGGTCGGCGGTGGTGGACGTGGACTCGCTGGCCGCCGCGGCGGGGCTGATCGCCCGGCTGGAGGTGGAGGCGGCCCAGCTGGCCACGCTCCGGGCCGAGCTGCTGGAGCAGGCGCTGCGGACGCTCGGCGGTGGCACCGCGATCGACCCGCCGGTGCTGGCCACGGTGATCGGCGGGGCCCCGGCGGAGAGGATGCCGGAACGTGACGTGCGGTTCGCGCTGGAGGCGGCGTACCGGGAGATGGCCCGGGCCACCCACGGCGCGGAGAAGATCCGCCTGGTAGACCTGGCGAACGCGGTACGCCCGCGGACGCGTACGTGAGAGAGGCGGGAACCGCACCGATGACCGTGATCGAATGCACCTCGTGCGAGGAGGAGCGCGCCGGCGGCGCCTCCTTCTGCGAGGCGTGCGGGCGTAAGCTCGCCGAAACCGCCTCCTCCGCGGCGGAGAAGTCCGGCGCGGAGGAGGAGACCCCCGTGGCGGAGACGGCCGGCGGGGGCCGGAAGGACTGTGCGCGCTGCGGGGCAGCCGGCTCCGTGGGCGACGACGCGTACTGCGGGGAGTGCGGCATGATGGCCGGCCGATCGCGTGATCATCTGGAGGCGGACGGGGGCCCGTCCGGCGCGGCGGTCAGCGACCGTGGCCGCCGGCACCACCGCAACGAGGACGCCATGTGGCTGGCGGTCGGCTCGCAGGCCGCCGACGTGGTGGTCTGTGACGGGGTCTCGGCCTCGTTCGACCCGGACGCCGCCTCGGACATCGCGGTCCGGGCGGCCGGGGAGCTGCTGGCCGGCGCCCGGCACCCGGACGAGCCGTCGCCGGCCGACGCGGGCAACCCGGACGAGACCGCCGATCTGGAGGGGCTGGAGCGGCCGCTGGGCGCGCTGGGCCTGGCCGGGGCGGTCTCGCACGCGATCGCCGGCGCGGCGGCGGCGGTGGCGTCGCTGGCGCACACCGGTGATCCGCGCCGGGCCGCCGCGAACCCGGCCTGCACGATCGTGGCGGCCGCGGTCCGTGGCCCGCATGTCGGGTACGGCTGGGTGGGCGACAGCCGGATCTACTGGCTCGGGCCGCAGGGCCCGGCGCAGCAGCTCACCGAGGACGACTCGTGGGCCACCCACGTGATCGCGATGGGCGTGGATCCGGTCACCGCGATGAACGATCCGAAGGCGCACGCGATCACCGCGTGGCTGGGCGCGGACGCCGGGCCGGTGGCCCCGCGGGTGCGCTCGTTCACCGCCGCCGAGCCGGGTCATCTGATCCTGTGCAGTGACGGTCTGTGGAACTACCTGCCCGACGCGGCCGATTTCGGGTCGGTCGTGCGGGACTGTCTGGAGACCGCCAACTCCCTGCTGGGGGCCACCCGGGCGCTGGTCGCCTACGCCAACGCGGCGGGTGGCTCGGACAACATCACGGTCGCGCTGATCCCGGTGCGCCCGGCCGATTCCCCGGCCGACGAGGCCGGTACCCCCGATCCACAGACCACTGAGCTGGCGTAAGGAGTCCCGAGAGTGTCTTACACCGCCGAGGCCTTCCAGAACGAGTACCTCGCCCTGGGCGCGACCGAGGTCAACGCGATCGTGACGGTCACGTCGACCGGTGGCGAGGGCGGCCGCCGGACCGGCGGCGCCACCGAGATCATCATCGTGGACGCGTCCGGGTCGATGCAGGCCGAGGGCCGGATCGCGGCCGCCCGGCAGGCCGCGAAGGCCGCCGTGGAGTGCATCGACGACGGCGTGAACTTCGCGATCATCGCCGGGGTGAGCACCGCCCAGCAGCTGTTCCCGGCGCCGGGGCAGCTGGCGGTCTCCTCGCCGGAGAGCCGGGCGCAGGCGGCGTACGCGATCGACCGGCTGCAGGCCAACGGCGGCACCGCGATGGGCGCGTGGCTGCTGCTGGCGGCGCAGTTGTTCGCGCAGCGGCCGGGCGACATCAAGCACGCCATCCTGCTGACCGACGGTGACAACGGTGAACGGCAGGGCTATCTGGAGACCGTGCTGGAGCAGGTGAAGGAGCAGTTCGTCTGTGACTGCCGCGGGGTCGGCGCCAGCTGGAAGGTCGCCGAGCTGCGCAAGATCGCCGACAAGATGCTGGGCACCGTCGACATCGTCGCCAAGCCGGCCGAGCTGACCGCCTCGTTCCAGCAGATGATCACCGCCGCGATGGGCAAGACCAGCGCCGACGTGCAGCTGAAGGTGTGGACGCCGGTGAACAGCACGGTCCGGTTCGTCAAGCAGGTGGAGCCGCTGGTGGCCGACCTGACCGGCAAGCGGGCCGAGGACGGGCCGCGGGCCGGCCGCTATCCGCTGGGCTCGTGGGGTCAGGAGAGCCGCGACTACCACATCTGCGTGGACGTGCCGGCCGGCGCGTCCGGTGACGAGATGCTTGCTGCCCGGGTGCACGTGATGGAGGGCGACACCGAGCACGCCCGCTGCCTGGTCCGGGCGGTGTGGACGGACGACACCGCGCTGTCCACCAAGATCAACCGTCAGGTCGCGCACTACACCGGGCAGGCCGAGCTGGCCGACGCGATCCAGGCCGGGATCGCCGCCCGGGAGGCCGGTGACGAGCGGACCGCCACCATCAAGTTCGGGCGGGCCGCGCAGCTCGCGCACGCCAGCGGCAACAAGGCCACCGAGGACCTGCTGTCCAAGGTGGTGGAGATCGAGGACGCGGCGACCGGCACGGTCCGGATGCGCCGCAAGGTGGCCGCCGAGGACGAGATGGCCCTGGACACCCGCTCGACCAAGACCGTGCGGGTGGGGCGGGGGCAGTGAGCACGTACCCCTGTCCCAAGGGTCACGCCTCCGGCGAACCCGACTTCTGCGACACCTGCGGCACCCGGATCGAGGGCGCGGCCCCGGCCGCCGTCCTGGTCCAGGCGCCGCCGGCCGCCACCACCGCGCCGCCCAAGGAGAAGTGCCCGAACTGCGGTTACCCGCGCAGTGGCCCGTTCCGCTTCTGTGAGGACTGCGGCTACGACCACAACACCGGGCGGGTGCCGCAGATCGACACCCCACCCCCGGCGGCGGCGCCGGCCGGGCCGTGGACCGCGACGGTGGTGCCCGATCCGGAGTATTTCGCACTCAACGACATCGAGGGCGTCACCTTCCCGGCGGGCACCCTGCCGCAGACCGTGACGCTGGTGCCGCCGCAGGTGCGGATCGGGCGCAAGAGCACGTCGAAGGGCACCGACCCGGAAATCGATCTGGCCGCCGAGCCGTCCGACCCGGGTGTCTCGCACAGCCACGCGCTGCTCACCCTGAGCATCGACGGCGCGTGGCTGGTCTCCGACATCGGCTCGTCCAACGGCACCTGGATCAACGACGAGGACCAGCCGCTGGGCGCGGGCCAGTCCCGCTCCCTGAAGGACGGCGACCAGGTGCACGTCGGCGCCTGGACGACGATCACCCTGCACGCCCCGGCCTGACACCCGTGTGGTGATCTGCGGCGCGCTCCGCGCCGCAGATCACCACACGGTCACGGTTTCAGGACCGCGAAGGCCGTGTCGACCACCGCGGCGTCCCGGCCGGACAGGGCGGCGCCCGGGCCGGGCACGGTCCGGCCGTCCAGCCCCCGGTAGCAGCCGCCGGCCTCGGTGACGATCAGCGAGGTGGCGGCGAAGTCCCAGATCTGGCCGCCGGTCTGCAACGACAGGTCGAGGTCGCCGCGGGCCACCAGCAGGGCCGGCTGCAACGCCCACTCCCGCTCGTCGGCGGCCTCGAACAGGGCGGCGAACGGCTCCCGGCCCCAGCTCGGCACCACGCCCAGGGTCACCTCGGCGAGCGCCGGGGACGGACCGGGCGCCACGTGGATGCGCTGCCCCGACGAGATCCGGCCGTCCAGGACGGCCGCCTCGAAGGCGCCCTCGCCACGCACCGCCCACCAGATCCGGCCCTGGGCCGGGACCATCGCCACTCCGACGGTGATCTCACCGTGGTCCTCCAGCGCGATCAGGATCAGCCAGCGGTCGTCGCCCTCGACGAACAGGTGGGTGCCGTCGATCGGGTCGATGATCCAGCGGCGGCCCTCGGTGCCCAGGGTCTCGCCGTGCTCCTCGCCGAGGATGGTGTCCCCGGGCCGGGCGGCGGTGAGCACCTCGCGTATCCGGTCCTCGACGGCCCGGTCGGCGGCGGTCACCACCGAGCCGTCCTTCTTCAGCTCGCGGGGTAGCCCGGCGAGCGCCGCGAAGTGCCGCAGGGCCTCGGTCGAACCGGAGAGCGCGGCCTCCAGGGCCAGCTGTAGGTCGTCTGCCACGGTTCCATCCTGCCGGTACCGGGTACCGGGGGTTGTCCGGTGACGTGGAAAGTTCATGACAGTATCAAAGTAACGATGCGTACTCAGATCACCAGCGGGGTCGTCTTCACCACCCCGGCGAGCCTCCCCCGGGGCCGGCACGTGCTGCCCCGGGAGCAGATCGTGGCCGCCCAGCGGGAGCGGATGCTGATCGCCGCCACCGAGCTGCTGGCCGGCGAGGGCTACCGCGGGTTCGGGGTGCGGGAGATCTGCGCCCGGGCGGCGGTGTCCCGGGCCGCGTTCTACGAGTGCTTCACCGACAAGGACGCCTGCGTGCATACGGCGTACGACCGGTTCATCGCGGTCTTCCTGGACCGGCTGGCCGCCAACTCCGGCGACGACTGGGCCGGGTGCGTGCGCGACTTCGTGGGCTCCTACCTGGGCACCCTGCAGGCTGATCTGGTCGCGGCGCGGGCCTTCCAGGTGGAGATGGACGCGCTGGGCCGGGCGGCCCGGGAGCGGCGCCGGACCGCCCTGACACATCTGGCCGGATTCATCCGGGACCTACGGACCAGACGATTTCCCGGTACGGGTGAGCCCGCCCCGCTGAGTGCCTACATCGGCGCGATCTACGCCCTCCGGCAGATCGCCTCCGACGCCCTCGACGCCGAGGACGAACCGGATCTGATCGCGCTGGTTCCCGAACTGTCCGACTGGCTCTGCCGGATGGTCGACTCCGAGGAGACCGCATGACGACGTGTACCGCCCCCGACCACGAGCAGCGGCTGCTGACCGAGCTGCGCGAGGACACCCCGGCGTCGTTCGGGGCGATGTTCCTGGCCCGCTCCGCCCGTACCCCCGAAGCAGTCGCCTACCGCCGCCCCGCGGACGACGGCGAGTGGCCCGCCCAGACCTGGGGACGGACCGCGGAGGCGGTCCGGGAGATCGCCGCCGGCCTGATCGCGCACGGCCTGCGCCCGGAGGACCGGGTGGCGATCGCGGCCACCACCAGCGTCACCTGGATCGAGGCGGACTTCGGGGTGATGTGCGCGGGCGGGGCGACCACCACCGTCTACCCGTCGTCGTCGCCGGAGGAGGTCGAGCACATCCTCACCGACTCGGGCAGCCGGTTCGCCTTCGCCGAGGATGCGAAGCAGCGGGACAAGGTCGCCGCGCACGTGGAGCGGGTGTTCCTCTTCACCGAGCTGGACGAGCTGCGGGCCCGCGGCCGGGCGGCCCTGGCCGGGGACCCGGAGCTGGTGGACCGGGCCACCGCCGCGGTCCGGCCGGACCAGCTGGCCACCCTGATCTACACCTCCGGCACCACCGGCATGCCGAAGGGCGTGCGGATCGAGCACCGCGCCTGGGTCTACCAGGGCCTGGCCATCCAGGCGATGGGGATCGTCCGGCCGGACGACGTCGGCTACCTGTGGCTGCCGCTGTCGCACGCGTTCGGCAAGGCGCTGCTGGCCTGCCAGATCTCGGTCGGTTTCGAGTTCGCGGTGGACGGCGACACCAGCCGGATCGTGGACCGGCTGGCCGAGGTGCGCCCGACCATCATGCCGGCCGTGCCACGGATCTTCGAGAAGGTGTACGCCGGGGTGCGGGCCCAGGTCGGCGGCGGCCTTAAGGGCCGGCTGTTCGGGCTGGCGGTCCGGGCCGGGCACGGCAACCCGCTGGCCGACGTGCTGCTGTCGAAGGTGCGGGCCCGGTTCGGCGGCCGGATGCGCTACTTCATCTCCGGCGCCAGCGCCCTGGATCCGGGCATCGCGGCCTGGTTCGGCCGGATCGGCCTGCCGATCGCCGAGGGGTACGGCCTGACCGAGTCCTGCGCCACCACGGTGTTCAACCGGCCGGACGATCCGGAGTACGGCACGGTCGGCCGCCCGCTGCCCGGCACCGACGTGCGGATCGCCGAGGACGGCGAGGTGATGCTGCGCGGGCCGGGGATGATGAGCGGCTACCACGGCCGGCCGGGCGGGCTGGTGGACGGCTGGCTGCCCACCGGTGACATCGGCGAGATCACCGCCCGTGGCTCGCTGAAGATCACCGACCGGAAGAAGGACCTGATCAAGACCTCCACCGGGAAGTACGTGGCCCCGTCCACGATCGAGGCGAAGTTCAAGGCGCTGTGCCCGAAGGTGGGCCAGGTGCTGGTGCACGGCGACAAGCGCAAGTTCGTCTCGGCGCTGATCGATCTGGACGAGGGGGTCGAGCGCACCCCGGAGGTGGAGGCCGAGATCGCCGCGTGTGTCGAGGAGCTGAACGGCCGGCTCAACCCGTGGGAGGCGATCCGCAAGTACGTGATCCTGGACGAGCACATGGACGTGGCCAGTGGCCTCCTCACCCCGTCGATGAAGTTGCGCCGCCGGGTCGCCGAGGACCGTTACCGGTCGCAATTGGACGCTCTCTACGCGTAGGGTCCGCTCATGCATCGCAGCCGCCTCTTCGGGCTCTTCATCGACACCCCGGCCGCGGACACCCCGGCCGCCGCGACGTTCTGGGCCGGTGCGTTCGGCACCACCGCCCAGCCGGTCCCCGGTGAGGAGGCGTTCATCGCCCTGCACGACGCGTTCCCCGGCCTGGCGGTGGACGTCCAGTCGGTCGACGACGCGCCCCGCTACCACCTCGACATCGAGACCGACGACGTGCGGGCCGAGACCGACCGGCTGCTCGGGCTGGGCGCGGAGCTGGTGGCCGACCACGGCGGGCACAAGACGCTGCGCGCCCCCGGCGGCCACCTGCTCTGCGTGGTGCCGGTGCAGAGTGATCCTCACCTCTTCGACAGCTCAGCCCGCTCCTGGACAGCGTGAACAGGGCTTGCGCCGCCCCTTAGGATCGTCGATGCGTCGATCCACGGGGAGAAGTCATGAAGCCGTACCGTCCTGTCCTGCTGGCCATAGCCGTCGCCCTGGTGGCCGGCGGCTGCACCACCCCGCTGCTGCCGCCGCTGCCGGCCCCCGGCGGCGGCGGTTCGACAGCCGGCTCGTCCGCCGGGCCGGAGTCCACCGGGGTGGCCTCGCCCGAGCCGGCCGGGCCGGACGCCAAGCAGACGCTGGTGGCCGCCCTGGACAAGACCCGCAAGGCGGCCTACAAGTTCTCGGTCAGCGGTGACGTGGTGGACAGCCGCAGGATCGCCGGCTCCGGCTCGTACGATCCGAAGGCCAAGCGGATCAGCACCGTGCAGAGACTGTCCGGCGGCGGCAAGAAGGCCGAGCAGGGGCAGCGCATCGTGGTCGGCACCGACCTGTTCTCCCGCGGCAAGAGCGGCGAGACCTGGGTGCGGCTCAACCTGAAGCGGGTCAAGAAGGACTCGCTCTACTACTACGACATGACCGATCCGACCGGTCTGACCCGGTTCACCGAGTCGGTGGAGACCGTCCGCAGCACCGGCGCCAATACCTTCGCCGGCCGCCTGGACATCGAGGGCGACAAGTTCATGGAGGGCTTCCTGCCGGTCGGCACCCCGGCCATCTCGGTGTTCCTCGGCGGCAGCGCCCAGTTCAGCGCGACCACGAACGACGCCGGCTGGGTCACCGCGATCTCGGTCGACATCCTGGACGAGAAGAAGACCCTGAAGATGACCACCAAGTTCGGCAACCACGGGAAGAACCAGGGCATCAAGAAGCCGGGCAACTACGGCGAGGCGATGGACTTCTACTACGACAAGTGATCCCGGAGCCGGTCCAGGGTGTGGCCGGTGCCGCGTTTGCAGAGGTAGGCGGCGCGCTCGTAGGACAGGCGCCGCCTGCCGGTCCGCGGGCAGAGGTCGGCCGGTGCGGGCTGGCGTCCGGGTCCGGGCCGCCGGGCGGCGAGGAAGACCGGCCCTTGGGTACGGCCGTCGAGCAGTTCCGGCAGCAGAGCCGCCGTGCCCGACCGCCAGACGATCGTCCGGTCGTGGGTGGCCCGATCCGCCAGGTCCAGATCCTCGACGTCGAGCGCCAGCACCGCCCCGATCTTGGCGCCGGACTCCCGCAGCAGGCACCAGAGCACCCGTTCCCGCAGCGCCGGCTCCCGCCCGGCGTCTCCCACCACCGGCTCCTTCCCCACCGGCTCGCCCACCACCGGCTCCTTCCCCACCGGCTCGCCCACCACCGGCTCCTTCCCCACCGGCTCTCCCCCGGCCGCCTTCCTTCCCTTCGGCACGCCGGCCGGGCGGGCGCGCAGACCGTCGGCCAGCTGGGGTTCGCCGGCCCAGGCGGTGAAGGACCGGATCGCGGCCACGTGCCTGTTCCAGCTGCGCGGCGCCACGTCCGGCCAGCTCAGCGCGGCGATCTCGGCCAGCCGCGCGGCGGTCAGCCCGGCCACCGGGGTGCGCTCGCCGGCCAGCCGGGCGACCCGCCCCAGCGTCTGGCCGTAGGCGCGGGCGGTGGCGGGCCGCAACGGGGCGAGGAACGCGGCCACCGCCGGCCCGAGCAGCCGGCCCCGCTCCCCCGGCACATCCAGTTCCGCCGCCCGGCGCAGCAGGAAGTCACGCTCGGCGGTGTTACGGGCCAGCGAGGCCGCCCGCTGAAGTTCAAGCCGGCCCTCCGCCTCCCGCCCGAGCCGGATCAGCAGGTCGCCACGCACCCCCGGTAGCAGGTGGTAGTCCGCCATCCGCGGGTCGGCGCACAGCTCGTCGAGCAGGTCGAGGCCGGCTCGCGGACCGAACGCGAAAGCCACCGCCACCGCCCGGTTCAGCCGCACGACCGGAGTGGGCAGCATCCGCTCCAGGGTGTGATAGAGCGTGCTCACGCGTACCCAATCGGTCTGATCGGCGGTGTGACAGACCGCGATCGCCGCCTGCAGCACATAGGGCCCGGCAGGCCCGCCGGCCTCGCGGGCGCGCAGCATCGCGGCGAACCCGCGGCGGATGAGCAGCTGGTCCCAGCGGCCCCGGTTCTGCTCGTGCAGCGGGATCGGCTCGCCGTCCGGGCCGGTCCGGGCCGCCGACCGGGACTGCTGGATCTCCATCAGCGCGACCAGGCCGTGCACCTCGGCCTCGTCCGGGGCGAGCACGGCCAGCATCCGCCCCAGCCGCAGCGCCTCCAGGCACAGATCGGCGCGGATCAGGCCGGTGCCGGAGGTGGCCGCGTACCCCTCGTTGAAGATCAGGTAGACGACCTCGAGCACCGACGACAGCTGGGTGGACGTCCGGTAGGCCACCCCCTCCTCGGCGAGGGTGCGCTTGGCCGCGGCGATCCGCCGGGCGATCACCTGCTCGCCGACCAGGAAGGCGCGGGCGATCTCGGCCGGGCTCAGGCCGGCGACGACCCGCAGGGTGAGGGCCACCCGGGCGTCGGTGGGCAGCACCGGATGGCAGGCGGTGAACATCAGCCGCAGCACGTCGTCCCCGGCCGGTTCCGGCATCCGGGTCAGGTCGGGGACGGTCCGCTGGCGGGTGCGGTCGCGCCGGATGTGGTCCACCGCCCGGCGCCGGGCGACAGCGGTCAGCCAGGCGCCGGGCTTGTCCGGGATCCCGGTCGCCGGCCACTGCTCCAGCGCGGCGACCAGGGCGTCCTGAGCCAGCTCCTCGGCCAGGCCGACGTCGTGCACCAGCCGCAGGAGCCCGGCGACGATCCGCGCGGACTCCTGCCGCCAGACGGCGGCGACGGTGGCCGAGGCGCCGGTCACGGCCCGAAGACCTGGTGGACCAGGCTCTCCCCGTCACCGACGATCCGGCGGAAGCGGCGGCCGAGTTCGATCGCCTCCTCCCTCGACCGGACCTCGATCAGAGCGAATCCGCCGATGGCCTCCTTGGCCTCGGTGAACGGGCCGTCGGTCACGGTGACCTCGTCGCCGGCCGAGGTCATCCGGAAGCCGGCCGGGTCCAGGCCGCCGGTGGCGAGCAGCACTCCGGAGGCGGTCAGCTCCTCGACGAACGCGGCCATCTCGGCGTACAGCTTCTCATCCGGCTCGGCCCCGTCGGCCTTCTGCAACATCAGGTAACGCATCGTGTCTCCTTCGTCATGCCTGTTCCGCACCGACGTCGAGCGGACCGATGTGACAGGTAATTCCAGCATTACCCGTCAAATCGGTGGAACCGACGACCGGGCATGAGAATCGCACTCGCTGTCGCCGGCCCGCTCTGGACCGCCGTCTCCCTCGCCCAGGTCGCCACCCGCGACGGATTCGATCTGACCCGGCATCCGCTCAGCCTGCTCAGCACCGGCTCGCTCGGCTGGCTGCAGATCACCAACTTCGTGGTGGCCGGACTGCTCCTGCTGGTGGGCGCCGGCAGCCTGGCCGGGCGGTGGGCGCCGCGCCTGATCCGGGCCGCCGGCGTCGGCATGATCGCCGCCGGGCTGCTGGTGATGGACCCGGGAGGCGGTTTCCCGGTCGGTCACCCGGCGGTGCCGGCCTCGATGAGCTGGCACGCGATCGGGCACATGGTGGCCGGCACGCTCGCCTTCACCACGCTGATCGCGGCCTGCTACGTGCTGGCCCGGCGGGCCGCCGGCCGGGCCGAGGCGGTGGCCGGAGCGGTCGCCGGGACCGCCCTGCTGGCCGGCTGGCTGTGGGCGATGACCGGTGGCACGGCCGGCACCCTGACCCTCGCCGTCGGTGCGATCGCCGCCATGCTGAACGTCTCGTGGTCGGCCGTGCGCCCGGCGCCGGCCGGCACCCGGCCGGCGTTCGCCGGCCCGGTGGACACCGCCTGCTGAGCCGGGCCCGCTCACACCCCGTCGAACAGGTCCGCGGCCCGGGTGGCCCGCAGCAGCCACCGCAGGTGCGGCTGCGGCGAGTGCAGGTGGCAGGTGGCCTGCCGGGCCCCGGCCACCCGCCGGGCCGCCACCAGCATCCGCAGCCCGGCCGCGTCACAGAAGTCGACGCCGGCCACGTCGATGTGGATGTGCCGGACCGGGGCGCCCAGCCCGATCAGGTCGTACACCCGGGTCAGGTCGTAGAGCTGACTCTGCAGGGCGTCCACCGACACCGCGTCCAGACTGCCCCGCAAGGTGATCATCAGACGGTCGCCGTCCCGTGATCCGTCGATCCTGGTCCCGCTCCTGCTCACCACGGCTCCTCCGGTCGGGATCGGACGATGGCCCACACCAGCTTCCCGCCGTGCGCGGGGAGCGCTCCCCAAGCCGACGCGGCCGCGTCGACGATCCGCAGGCCCAGCCCCCGATCGGTCAGGGACGGGCCGAGCGGGCCGGTCACCGGATCATGCAGGGCCGGAAGGACCGGATCGCCGTCGTACACCGCCAGGTGCAGGGCGGCAGCGACACTGCTCCCGCGGGCGGAGACCACCACTTCGATGTCAGTACCCGCGTGCTCGGCCGCGTTCACCACCAGCTCCGACACGATCAGCCGGGCACGCTCGCTCAGATGCCCCAGCCCCCAGGCCGCGCACGCCTCACTCACCAGCGCGCGGGCCTGCACCGACGCCGACGGGTCCGGGGGCAGGGCCAGGCTCAGCCGGTCCGGCAGCGGATGGCGCCCGGCCAGCGCCGCCCGGGCCTGCGGAACCGTCGCGTACAGCACCAGCCAGTCCCGGGCGCCCAGCCTCCGCAGCCGCCGGGCCAGGGCCTCCCGGGCCGGCAGGCAGACCGCGACCGCGATCGGCGGCTCCATCGCCGCGCCCTGCGCGCACGCGGTAAGCCACAGGGGGGCGCTCACCGCCTGCGGGTCCCGCAGGCGGTGCAGGTCGACGATCACCGCGGCCGGATGCTCGACCAGGCACTTGTCCAGCACCGTGCGGGCCTGCGCGGAGAGCGCGCGGTCCCATCCGCCCCACACCGAGAGCTCGATGACCGCGGTGTCCGCGTCGATGACCGCCAGCACCGAATCCGCCACCGCGTCATCGCCGGACCACCCGATCAGATGCGGTGAGCCCGCGCTCATGTCCCCTTCTCCCGGGTTCAAGGTTCGATCCGCCGATGCCGCCCGCCGCAATTCTTGATTTATCCGAATGACACCGTCAACGAAGATTCACCATCCGCCACGATCGCCGGGCGGTGGTCACTCAGAGCGACGCCTGCAGCGCCAGCACCCCCCGGTTGACCGCGGTGATCGCCTTACGCGCGGTGTCCTTCACGCTCGGCGACGCCGCCGACGCCTCCCGCACCTGGCTGAGCAGGTCGAGCACCTGCCGGGCCCAGCGCACGAAGTCACCGGCCGGCATGTCCGCGTCGTGATGGCCGCTGGACAGCACCCGGGCCAGCGGCTCGCCGCGCGCCCACCGATACATCGGCCAGACGAAACCGGGATCCGGCTCGCGGGTCAGCGACAGCCCGTGCTCGCTCTCGTCGGCGGCGATCTCGCCCCACAGCTTGGCGCAGGCGTCGACGGCGGCGCTGACCGTGCCCTTCGGCACCGACGCCCGGTCCTCGCCCTCCCGGCGCGACTCGTACAGCACCATCGACACCGCGGCGGCCAGCTCCTCCGGGGCCAGCCCGTCCCACACCCCCTGGCGCAGGCACTCGGCGACCAGCAGGTCCGCCTCCGACCAGATCCGGCCCAGCATCCGGCCGGCGTCGGTCACCTCACCGTCGGCCGACAGGTAGCCGCGGGTGGTCAGCACCGCGCACACCTGGTCGAAGGTGCGGGCCAGCGAACCGGTCCGGCCGGCCACCTTGTCCCGCAGCGTCTCGGTGTCGCGCAGCAGGCGGTGCCGCCGCTCGGCCCAGCGGGCGTGGTCCTCGCGCTCCGGGCAGGCGTGACACGGATGCTGCCGCAGCTGGATCTTGAGCAGGGCCACCTCGGCGTCCTCGCCCGGGTTGGCCCGGCTGCGCCCGCTGCGGCGGCGGTCCGGATGCCGGTCCAGGCCGGTCGCCGCGATCTGGGCGGACAGGTCCCGCCGGGCGCCCGGCGAGCGGTGGTTGAAGTGTTTCGGCACCCGCAGCCGGGCCAGCACCTCGACCGGGCCGCTGAAGTCGCCGGGGCTGACCCGGCCGGCCCAGCGGTCCTGGGTGAGCACCAGCGGGCGGGGCTCGCCGAACCCGCCGACCGCCGGCTCCAGCACCACGGCCAGGCCGGCGCGGCGTCCGTTCGGCACCCGGATCACGTCGCCGATCCGCAGTTTCTCCAGGGCCGACACGGCTGCCGAACGGCGCTGCTGCACGCCCTGGCGGGCCAGTGACTTCTCCCGGTCGGCGATGGCGACACGAAGACCGAAGTACTCGTCGAAGTCGCCGTGGTGGCAGGTGGCGTCCGCCCCGTACGACTCCATGGTCTCGACGTTGCGCTGCACCTGCCGGGCCAGGCCGACCACCGAACGGTCCGCCTGGAACTGGGCGAACGACGACTCCAGCAGCTCCCGCGACTTCTCCGCCCCGACACTGCCGACCAGGTTGACCGCCATGTTGTAGGACGGCCGGAACGACGACCGCAGCGGATAGGTCCGGGTGGAGGCCAGCCCGGCCACGTGCCGCGGATCCACGTCGGGGCTCCACAGCACCACGGCGTGGCCCTCGACGTCGATGCCGCGGCGGCCGGCCCGGCCGGTCAGCTGGGTGTACTCCCCCGGGGTGAGGTCGACGTGCGCCTCACCGTTGAACTTGACCAGGCGCTCCAGCACCACGCAGCGGGCCGGCATGTTGATGCCCAGCGCCAGGGTCTCGGTGGCGAACACCGCCTTGACCAGGCCCTTGACGAAGCACTCCTCGACCGCCTCCTTGAACGCCGGCAGCATGCCCGCGTGGTGGGCGGCGACACCGCGCTCCAGACCGTCCAGCCACTCCCAGTAACCCAGCACCGACAGATCCTCGGCGGGCAGATGCGCCACCTTGGACGACACGATGCGGCGGATCTCGGCCCGCTCGTCCGGACCGGTCAGGCGCAACCCCGCGTTCAGGCATTGCTGGACCGCGGCGTCACAGCCGGCCCGGCTGAAGATGAACAGGATCGCCGGCAGCAGGTCGGCCCGCTCCAGCCGCTCCACCACCTCGGCCCGCGGTGGCGGCTGCCAGCGCCGGCCGCGGCCGCCCTTCCACCCGGAGGCGGCCCGGTCGGTGAACTCCTGGCGCCGCTCCATCTCCCGGGTGTAGCGCAGCAGCTCGGGGTGCACGTCGTGCTTGCGGGCCGCGTCGGCGTCGTGGAACAGGTCGAACATCCGCTTGCCGACCAGCATGTGCTGCCAGAGCGGGACCGGGCGGTGCTCGCTGACCACCACCTCGGTCTGCCCGCGCACGGTGACCAGCCAGTCGGCGAACTCCTCGTAGTTGCTGACCGTGGCGGACAGCGAGACCAGCGTCACCGAGGCGGGCAGGTGGATGATCACCTCCTCCCAGACCGCGCCGCGGAACCGGTCGGCGAGGTAGTGCACCTCGTCCATCACCACATAGGCCAGGTTGCGCAGCTGGTCGGAGCCCGAGTAGAGCATGTTGCGCAGCACCTCGGTGGTCATCACCACCACCGGGGCGTCACCGTTGATCGCGTTGTCACCGGTGAGCAGACCGACGTTGTCCGCACCGTGCCGGGCCACCAGATCGTGGTATTTCTGGTTGGACAGCGCCTTGATCGGGGTGGTGTAGAAGCACTTGCGCCCGCCCGAGCGCAGCGCCAGATGGACCGCGAACTCACCGACCACCGTCTTGCCGGCGCCGGTCGGGGCGCACACCAGCACACCGCTGCCACGCTCCAGGACCTCGCACGCCTCGCGCTGGAAGTCGTCCAGGTCGAAGCCCACGTCCAGCATGAAATCCTGAAGGGCCGGGAGCGCCGCCCGCCGCTGGGATGCCGCATATTTCTCGGCGGGACTCGTCATGGGCACCAGGCTAGTTCGTGGGTATGACAAAACGCAGCACGGTTATGCGGCCGTCGGGACCCGATCCACGGGTCGGTAAGGTGCACGACGTGCCGGATGCCTCGAATCCTCCCCAACACCCGGCGCGGCCCGTCGAGGCCGTGCTCTTCGACTTCCACGGCACGCTCGCCCAGGTGGAGGACCCGCTGACCTGGGTGCTCGCCGCGGCCACCGCGTGCGGGGCGGTCCTGGACCGGGGGAAGGCGACCATCCTGGCCGACCGGCTGCTCACCGCGGGCCGGGCCGGCGGGCCGCTGCCGAACCGGGTGCCGCCGCATCTGGCCGAGCACTGGGCCGACCGCGATCTGTACGCGCACAGCCACCGGGCCGCCTACACCGGGCTGGCCGCGACCGTGCACACCGACGTGGCGGGGCTGGCCGACGCGCTGTACGAGCGGCTGCTGCTGCCGGACGGCTGGATCCCCTACCCGGACACCGAGCCCACGCTGCGCAAACTGCACGAGGCGGGTGTGAAGGTGGCGGTGGTCAGCAACATCGCGTTCGACATCCGCCCGCTGTTCGCCGCGTGGGGGCTGGACGGCCTGGTCGACGGGTTCGCGCTGAGCTACGAGATCGGCCGGATCAAACCCGACCCGATGATCTTCTACCGGGCGTGCGGGCTGCTCGGGGTGGATCCGGAGCGCGCGCTGATGGTGGGTGACTCACCGGCCGACGCCGGGGCGGTGAAGGCGGGCATGGCGGCATTCCTCGTGCCGGCCTCCGATCCGGGCAGACCGAACGGTCTGTCGTCGGTGCTGTCGCTGGCCCTGGCCGGTCAGGCGTAGCGGTCCAGGGACACCCCGCGGCGTCCGCGCTTGGCGGCGGTCTCCTCGGTGGCGGCCGGCTTCTCGGACTCCGGGCCGGTGGCCGCGTCGGCCATCGCCTTGATGGCCTCCTTGGCGCTGCCCAGCACCGAGGAGGCGTTACCGAGGATCGAGGTGGCCCGCGGGCCGATCGGATTCGTCATGTCCTTCAGTTCGGCCGGTCCGGCGGAAACTGACCCGCAACTCAGCGGAGCAACCGAACCGCACCCGGGACGACGCTCACATCCAGCGGAAGCGGGCCGAGCCGCTCCCCGTCGGCGTACCCGACGATGCCCTCGGCCTCGATCCGCACCGTCCGGGCCCGCCGCACGGTGACCCGCGGATCGTCGACGTGGGTGCCCTCGCGCAGCCGGGGTTTCAGCCGGGCCAGCCCCGCGCGCCCCAGCGGCGAGGTGAAGACGACGTCCAGCAGCCCGTCGGCCGGATCCGCGTCCGGCACGATCCGCATCCCACCGCCGTAGGTCGGCCCGTTGCCCACCGCGACCACCTCGGCGTCGACGTGGTGTCTCACCCCGTCCAGGACGATGGTGTACGGCCGGGCCCGCGCCCACGCCAGCTCCAGCAGAATGGCCAGGTCGTAACGCCGGGGCCCGGTCGGCCACCGCATCCGGTTGGCCCGCTCGTTGATCAGCGCGTCGAACCCGGCGGCCAGCACGGCCCCGAACCAGCGTCGCTCCCCGTGAGCGTTCTCGGTCCGGGCGAGATCAACCCGGTGGTCCCGCTGATCCCGGATCGCCCCACTGATCCCCTCCGCCGCCGCCATCGCCTGCCGGGGTACGCCCACCGCGCTCGCGAAGTCGTTCCCGGTCCCGGCGGGCACCACCCCGAGCCCGGCCTCGCTCCCGGCCACCGCCTGCAGCGCCCGGTGCACCGTCCCGTCCCCGCCCACGGCGACGATCGCGACGGCACCAGCGCCGACGGCCCGATGGCAGGCGGCCTCCGCCTCGGCACCGCTCCCGGCGTCCAGAAGCCGAACGGGGCGGCCGGCGTGCCCGAGCACGTCGACCACCCCGGGAAGCAGACCGCGGTGCCGGCCCCGCCCCGCCGAGGGGTTGGCCAGCACCGCGATGAAACCGCTCGTCACAGTCGTAGAAACTACCCAGGATGCGGTCCCGGGTGAACCACCACCGTCAGCAGTGGGTCAGGCCAGCTTCCAGCCACTGCAGACGTGAATCAGGCCCTGGTTGGAGCAGACCTTGTAGCGGAAGACCGGGTTGGCAGCGGTGCCGACACGCTGGATGCCGCAGCCGGACGTGGAACCGTTGCCGTCACCCACCGTTCCGGTCGCGCCGCTGTTGCGCTCGTAGGAGACGTAGAAGCCGTGCCCGTCCGCCCGGGTGTCACACGCGTCGACGATCTGGTGGCTGTCACGCACCTGGCCGTAGCCGCAGCTCTGCACGTTCGTCGGCCCGCAGGCGTACGGCCCGTCGAAGCGGGTGTCATGCGCCATCGCCGGCGACGCCATCCCCAGAGTCACGAGCCCGAAGGTGAACCCGACGGCTGCCAGACGACTGATTTTCCTCGACATTGTTTCCTCCCCGTTGAACATCGGAACAACCTTCGAAGGACGCATCACAATCCGGACCGCCGCGAAAATGGCCGAATAAACATCGGCGCCGTTTGAACTCCGAATGGGTGCTCACTCCCGGATGGGAACGGCACCTGGCTGCGGTCACGGATCGCGCGGGTCACCGCACACGGCAGAACCTGATGAGAAGGCATCCCCCATGTATCGATGCACTGCGGCGATGTTATCGATACATCTACATGCCTGCAACACTTTTCCCTGACCGGCGGGGCATGGAAATTATTACCGGCGCCACGGCCCGATTTCCGCTCCGCCAACGCCCACATAGTGGTATTCCGTTTTCCGGGGCGGTCGAATACGCCGGTGGGCACAGAAAAGCCGCCGGCAGTGTCCCCTGCCGGCGGCTTTTCTCGCTTCTTCTACGTCATGTCGTCGTAGCGGCGCTCGATCGGCCGGGGTTGCTCGACCGGGGCCGGTGCCTCGACCGCGGTGGGTGCCTCGACCGGGTCGACCGCGCCGACCGAGACCTTCTCCTCGGGCAGCTCGGAGATGGCGTCGTCGTCGAGACCGTCGTACAGCTCCTTGCCGCGGCCCTTGCGGCGGTCGTTGAGGAACGCGACACCGCACGCGATGAAATACAGCGCCGACAGGGCCAATGCCAGCAGTGTCATGCCGAACGGGCCCGGGTCGGGGGTCGCGACGGCAGCGAACGCGAACGACAGGAACACCACGATCCGCCACCAGCTGAGCAGCCGCTTCGCCGACGCCACGCCGGTGAAGTTGAGCATCAGCAGGATCAGCGGGAACTCGAACGCGACCCCGAACAGCAGGATCATGTTCGTCACGAAGTCGACGTAGGCGGACGCCTCGAGTGTCGTCCCCGCCCCGGTGACACCGGCGTCGAGGAGGAACTCCAGGCCCTTGTCGACCACCGCGTAGGCCAGCGCCGCGCCGCCCGCGAACAGCGGGGCGGCCAGGGCGACGAACACGTAGGCCCACTTGCGCTCGTGCCGGTGCAGGCCCGGCGCGATGAACGCCCACAGCTGGTACAGCCAGACCGGCGCGCTGACCACGATCCCGACCCAGAGCGAGATCTTCAACTTGATGATGAAACCGGTGGCCGGGGAGAGCTGGACGAACTCCTTACAGATCCCGTTCGCGTCGGTCGCGCCGGGAAGGCTGCAATAAGGCTCTTTGAGCAGGTCGAACGTCGGCTGGGACAGGATGAAACCGACGATCAGGCCGGCGACCAGGCCCAGGGCCGCCAGGAAGAGCCGGTTGCGCAGCTCTCGGACGTGCTCCATGAGCGTCATCGAGCCGTCGGAGGCCTGCTGGAACTTGGTGGGTCCCTTTTTCTTACGCAGGCTCAGTGCCATCGGCGCGGGTCAGCGGTCGTTGGTGCGGTGCTGCACCGGGTCCACGAACGGCTGGGCCGGGGGCGCCTGGTAGCTCTGCGGCGCGGGGGCCGGCTGCTGGTAGCCGGGCTGCGGCGCGGGCTGCTGGTAGCCGGGCTGCTGGTAGCCAGGCGGGGGCGCCTGCTGGTACTGCTGCTGCTGGTACGGCTGCTGCACCTCGCCCTGCAGCGGGGCGTAGCCGTGCTGCGCGTCCGCCTTGGTGGCCAGGTTGTCCTTGTCCTTGTCGTCGTCGACGAGGCCCTTGGTCTCCGCCTTGATGATGCGCAGCGAACGGCCGAGGGACCGCGCCGCGTCAGGCAGTCGCTTCGCGCCGAAGAGCAGGATGAGCACAACAACGAGGACGATGATGTGCCATGGCTTGAGGGCGCCCATGGGAGACTCCAGTCGGTCGGATCAGGTTGCGGGTCCCATCGTACGTGTGGATCCCGCCGATGTAGCCCTCCGCATCCTTCCGGTTTCTTATGATCTCCGGAAGGCCGGTGGAACACTTCACCGCTTGCCGCGCCCCGCCTTGATCACGTCGACCTTCTCCTGGGCCGTCTCGGCCCGCTCCTGCAACCCGGCCAGCGTGACCTGCAGACGCTCGGCGGCGGCCTGCAACTCCAGGGCCTCCTCCTGCCGGTGCTGGAGCCGGCGGGCGGCACGCTCCAGCACGTGCAGGCGACCGAGCACCTTCCTCGCAGCGAAGATCAGGACGACCAGCGCGATCACCACCACGGCGATCCAGACCCACATCAGCACCCGGTAACCCTAACCGGCGGCCGGGGAGCCCGCCGTCAGGCCCGGCGGTGCGGCGTACTGGTCGAGGGCGGTGGTGGCCTGGGCCCGGATCCGGTCGAGCAACTCCGGCGGCCCGACCACCGTCACGTCGCGGCCCTGGCCGGCCAGGAAGCGCTGCGCCCAGCCCAGGTCGGTGACCCGCATGGTGACCTGCCATTCGGCGCCGTCCCGGACCACCTGCTCGACCGGGTAGTACTCGGTGATCCACCGGCCGCCCCGGCCCACCCGCAGGGTGACCAGCGGCAACTCCGGGCCGGGCCGGAAGACTCCGGAGCTGACGTCGTGCGGCACGGCGGCGGCCGGCGGCGCGGACGGCTCGTCCAGTTCGGTGAAGGCGTCGATCCGGTCGATCCGGAACAGCCGGGTGGCCTCGGCCCGGCGGCACCACGCCTCCAGGTAGTTGAAGCCGCCGACCATCAGCAGCCGCATCGGGTCGACCACCCGTTCGGTGCTCTCGTCACGCGACGGCGTGTAATAGGTGAGCCGCAGCGCGTTGCCGGAGTCGACCGCGGCCCGGACCGCGGCCAGCCGTTTCTGGTTGGCCGGCAGCTTCACCGTGACCGGGGCGCCGGCCAGGTCACCGGCCGCGTTCTCGATCTTGGCGAGGGCGCGTTCGATGGCGTCCCGGGTGCCGATGCCGGGCGTCTCGGCGAGCATCCGCAACGCCACCACCAGGGCCAGCGCCTCGTCCGGGTTGAGCCGCAGCGGCTTGTCCATGCCGGCGTCGTGGCTGATCGTCACGTGGTCGCCGTCGATGGCCATGTCGATCAGGTCGCCGGGGCCGTAGCCGGGCAGCCCGCACACCCAGAGCAGCTCCAGGTCCTCGCGCAGCTGCTTGCCGGTGACCCCCAGGTCGGCGGCCGCCTCGGAGATCAGGATCCCGGGACGGGCCAGCAGGTACGGCACCAGGTTGAGCAGCCGGCCGAGCCGGTCACCGGACGGGGTCCTGGGAACGCTCACGCCGTCACCGCCGGGGTCTCGTGCCGCACGATCAGCTCCTTGAGGTGCTGGATCACGGCCTCCCGCAGCTCCGGTGGGCCGTCGGCGCGGGCGTCCGGCCCGTACCCGGCGATCCGGGACGCCAGCCAGTCCACGTCACCGAAGTTGATGGTCAGCCGGTCGCCGTCCGGGCCGGCGGCCACCTCGGCGGCCATCCGGCGCAAGCCGGCGCAGCGGCCCGGGCGGACCGTGACGACGGCCCGGCCGTTGCGCGCGATCGGGCCGGACGAGCGGGCCACATGGCTGATCAGGTCGGCGCCGGCCGGCGGCTGGAACGCGCCGGTGGGCCCGCCGGCGCGCACGTCGCCGACGATCCGGGACAGCCGGAAGCAGCGGGTGGCGTCCCGGTCCCGGTCGTGGCCGACCACATACCACCGGCCGCGCCAGCAGACCACACCCCACGGCTCCAGCCGGCGGGTGCTGGGCTCGTCCACCTCGGGCACCCGGTACTTGAAGGTGACCGCGCGCCGGTCCCGGGCGGCCGCGGTGAGCGGGCCGAACGACGGGTCGACGGTGACCACCGGCTCCACCCCGAGAGTGGCCTGCGGATCCACCTCCACCCCGGCGGCCCGTAGTTTGGCCAGCCCGGACGACGCGGCGGCGGCCAGCCCGGCGTGCTGCCACAGCCGGGCGGCGATGCCCACCGCGGCCGCCTCGTCCGGTTCCAGCAGGATGTCCGGCAGCGCGTACTCGCGCTGGGCGATGCGGTAGCCCGGCTCCTGGTCGAAGATGCTCGCGGTACCGGTCTCCAGGGGGACGCCCAGCTCCCGCAGCTCGGCCTTGTCCCGCTCGAACTTGCGCTGGAAGGCCTCGTGGTCGCGCGGATCCGACGGGTCGTGCTCGTAACCGGGCACGGTCAGGGCGATCTGCGCGGCGGTGAGGAACCGTCGCGTGGACAGGAGACAGATGACCAGGTTTACCAGGCGCTCGGTGCGAGTGCGCGACACGAGACGCAACGCTAGCAGGCTGGCCCCGCCGTCCCTCCCGGCGGCTTGTAGGGTCCAGCGCATGGTGCGGTGGCGTTCGGGGACGGTTCAGGCGGTTCGGCGGAGCTGGCACGGAGCCGTCGAGCTCGATGTGTCCACCGGCGACGGGCCGGTGCGCGCGCTCGCCTATCCGGAGCTGGTCGGCACCCCACAGCCCGGCGACCGGGTGCTGCTCAACGTCGGCGCGCTGGTGATGGGCCTGGGCACCGGCGGGTACGCGCTGGTGGTGGCCCTGCCCGACCGGCTGCCCGCCGACCCGGCCGAGGACGGCACCACCCGCGACGGCGGCCACCTGGTGAAGGCCCGGTACACCCCGCTGCAGGCGATCCTGCTCGGCGCCGACGAGGAGGCCTCCCCGCACCGGGCGGTGCTGGAGTCCGCCGACTCGATCGACGGGATGCCGGTGGTCACCGCCGACCTGCACTCGGCGCTGCCGGCGATCCTCGCCGGGATCCACGACAGCCGCCCGGACGCCCGGGTCGCCTACCTGATGACCGACGGCGGGGCCCTGCCGGCCTGGTTCTCCCGCACCCTGGACGCCCTGCGCGGGCACCTGGCCGGGACGGTCACCACCGGGCAGGCGTTCGGCGGCGACCTGGAGGCGAGCACCGTGCACACCGGGCTGCTGGCCGCCCGGCACGTGCTCGGCGCCGACGTGACGATCGTCGCGCAGGGGCCCGGCAACCTGGGCACCGGCACACCGTGGGGCTTCTCCGGGGTGGCACTGGGCGAGGCGGTCAACGCGGTGGCTGTGCTCGGTGGCCGTCCGGTCGGGTCGTTGCGGATCTCCGACGCGGACGGTCGCGACCGGCATCGCGGACTGTCACATCACAGTCTCACCGCGTACGGGAAAGTGGCTCTGGTCCCCGCCGACCTGCCGGTGCCGGACGGCCTGGACCCCGCCCTGGCCGCCGCGGTGGACGCCGCGCTCGCCCCGCTCGGCGGCAGGCACCGCATCGTCCGCGTCCCGTCCACCGGCCTGGACCAGGCGCTGCGCGACAGCCCGGTCCGGCTCTCCACCATGGGCCGCGGGCTGGATGAGGACCACGGCTACTTCCTGGCCGCCGCCGCGGCCGGCCGTCACGCGGTCACCCTGCTGAGCTGATCGGCGGCCACCTCGACCCGGTTACGGCCGGCCTCCTTCGCCGCGTAGAGGGCCGCGTCGGCCCGCTGCAACAGCTCGTCGGAGGTCTCCCGGCCGTTCCAGACCGCCAGACCGGCCGAGAACGTCTGCGCCAGCGGGGTCACCGCCAGCGCCCGGTCCAGCACCCGCCGCGCATCCTCGGCACCGGCCGCGGGCAGCAGCACCACGAACTCCTCCCCGCCGTAGCGGGCGATCACGTCGGCCTGCCGCAGCACCCCGTGCCAGGCCGCGCTCGCCGACTTCAGCAGCAGATCCCCGGCCGGATGCCCGTACGTGTCGTTGTAGTGCTTGAACCGGTCCAGATCGAGGATCGCCACCGTGACCGGTTCACCGTCACGGCGGGCCCGTTCCAGCGCCCGCGGCAGCTCGTCGTTCCAGGCCCGCCGGTTCGGCAGACCGGTCAGCTCATCCGAGCGGGCCAGCTCCCGCACCTGCTCGGCCTGCCGCTCCACCTGCCGCAACAGCAGCGCCATCCGGGTCACCACCAGCAGGAACAGGGTGGCCGAACAGAACGCGATGCTCCAGCCGTCGGTCACCCGGCCACCGGCGGTCTGCGCGGCCAGCACCGCCGGGGCGATCAGCGAGGCCCCGGCCAGCAACGCCAGCAGCCCCCTGCCCAGAGTGGCCGGCCGGGCGTCGGCGGGCGCCGCCACCTCCCGGGCACACGGATGCAGGGCGGCCACCCCGAACAGCAGGAACGCCACCAGGAACACCGACTCCAGCAGCCGGGCGATCCACGGCGTGGTGGCCAGGGCCTCCCCGGCGTCACCCATGTTGCCGAGCACCACCCAGGCACTGTCGCCGATCAGGAACGCGGCCAGCGACGCGGTGATCCACCAGAACGGCACCCCCCTGCTGCCACCACTGCGCAACAACCGGGTGGTCAGGGCGATCAGAAGCAGATCACCGATCGGGTACGCCACCTGGGTGGCGTGGGCCAGCCGGTCCATCTGATCGCCCAGATTCCGGGGCGCGATCACATACACCCAGGCCAGCAGCCCGAACCCGGTGGTGATGGTGGCCGCGTCGACGAACGCCGCCCGGTCCGTGCGCGGATCCCGCCGACGGATCAGCACCGCCAGCCCACCGGCCACCGCCGGATAGAGCCCCAGGAAGAACGGGTCAGCCGGAGTCGGCAGATCCACCAGCCCGAACCACACGTCGGCGGCCGCCGCGACCACGATACCGGTGCTGTTGCAGAGCACCCCGGCGGCGAAGCACAGCCACGGCAACCGCTCACGGCGCGGCATCCGCAACGCGCCGGCCAGGATCGCCGCACCACTCGCCCAGCCGATGCCGACCTGCACGGCGGTCAGCAACCACCGCACGTCCGGAAGGAACTGGTAGACGGCGACGGCGACCGCCGCCGTCACCCCGAAGACCGTCGTGGCCCGCTGGTTCCGCACACCTGGATCTTCGGTCGCCGCCCGGCGCTCTTTACGAAGTCCTCCGGCGGATCGGTGTCACCCGGCCCGGGCCCGCGTCAGGCGCTGAACACCAGCCAGGCCCAGCCGCCGATGAACAGCAGAAGCAGCAGGGCCAGCGCCCAGGTGGGAACCTTGTGATCCCCCGCCCGGTCACGGCGCAACTGCTCACGGATCCGCTCCCGGCGACGGTCCAGCCGCCGGTTGCGGACCTCGAAAGCGGAACGTTCAGGCTGCTCAGGCTGGCCGATGTCACTCATGATCCGGCCAGCCTAGCCCGTGCCCCTACATGCTGGCGATCAGGCGTTCCACCCGTTCGTCGTACGCCCGGAACGGGTCCTTGCACAGAACGGTCCGCTGCGCCTGGTCGTTCAGCTTCAGATGCACCCAGTCGACGGTGAAGTCCCGCCGCTTCTCCTGCGCGTGCTTGATGAACTCACCCCGCAACCGGGCCCGCGTGGTCTGCGGCGGCGTCTCCTTCGCCTCGAAGATCTGCAGATCGTTGGCGATCCGGTCGACCTGCTTACGCTTCTCCATCAGGGCGTACAGCCCGCGGCCCCGGCGCACGTCGTGGTACGCCAGATCCAGCTGCGCGATCCGCGGATGCGACATCGGGATCTCGTGCTTCGCCTGGTACCGCTCGATCAGCTTGTACTTCGACACCCAGTCGATCTCCCGGGCCACCGTGTCCAGGTTGCCGGTCTCCACCGCGTTGAGCACCCGGCCCCACAGCTCGACCACCCGCTTGGCCACCGGGTCACCACCACGGCGCTCGACGAACTCGGTCGCCTTCGCCAGATACTCCTGCTGGATCTCCAGCGCGGAGACCTCCTTGTTGTTCGCCAACCGGATCTTGCGGCGGCCGGTGACGTCGTGGCTGACCTCACGGATCGCCCGGATCGGGTTCTCCAGGGTCAGATCCCGCATCACCACACCGGCCTCGATCATCCGCAGCACGATGTCGGCACTGCCCACCTTCAGCAGCGTGGTGACCTCGTTCATGTTCGAGTCACCGACGATCACGTGCAGTCGGCGGTACCGCTCGGCGTCCGCGTGCGGCTCGTCCCGGGTATTGATGATCGGCCGCGACCGGGTCGTCGCACTCGACACACCCTCCCAGATGTGCTCGGCACGCTGCGACAGGCAGAACACCGCGCCCCGCGGCGTCTGCAGCACCTTGCCCGCGCCACAGATCAGCTGACGGGTCACCAGGAACGGGATCAGCACGTCGGCGAGCCGGCCGAACTCACCGTGCCGCGACACCAGATAGTTCTCATGGCACCCGTACGAGTTGCCGGCCGAATCGGTGTTGTTCTTGAAGAGGTAGATCTCCCCCGCGATGCCCTCGTCGTGCAGACGCTTCTCCGCGTCGACGAGCAGGCCTTCCAGGATCCGCTCACCGGCCCGGTCATGAGCGACCAGATCGGTGACGGAGTCGCACTCGGGGGTCGCATACTCAGGGTGGGAACCGACATCGAGGTAGAGACGCGCGCCGTTACGGAGGAAAACGTTGCTGCTGCGTCCCCAGGACACCACTCGGCGGAACAGGTAGCGGGCCACCTCGTCCGGAGACAGCCGCCGCTGCCCCCGATAGGTGCACGTGACTCCGTACTCGGTCTCGAGGCCGAAAATTCGCCGTTCCATGTCAGAACACTACCGGGCCGGACCGGGCGATTCCATGATTGCGGGGCGTGAATCCCTTGACCACGCCCCGCGATCAATCACTTCTGCGGATCCTCGTCCGTCTCCGCAGCCGCCGACTCGGCCGGCTTGCCCTCGGCCGGGGCGGGCGGGGCCGCGTCCACCTCACCCAGATCCGCCTCGGACACCGCCTCGTGCCCCAGCAGAGTGGTCAGCGCCGCCCCACTGATCCGCCGGAACGCCCGGCCCGCACGCCGGCGGTCCAGGACCGCGACCTCCAGCTGCTTCGGCGTCAGAGTCCGCGACTGGCCGTTCTCCCCGCCGACACTGCCCAGCGCCTCGGCCGCCAGAGCCAGAGCCGCCGTCAGCTCGGCCGAGGAGTCGTGCCGGTCACGCAGCACATTGCCGATCGCCTCGGCCTGCCCGCCCATCGCCATGAACCCCGGCTCGTCCATCACCGAACCGTCATAGGTGATCCGGTACAGCTCGTCCGCCTCCGGCGAGGCACCGACCTGCGCCACACAGATCTCCACCTCGTACGGCTTCTGCGTCTCCGAGAAGATCGCACCGAGCGTCTGCGTGTACGTGTTGGCCAGCGCGCGCGCCGTCACATCCCGCCGGTCGTAACTCAACCCGACCATGTCGGCCATCCGCACCCCGCCACGGCGCAGCGCCTCGAACTCGTTGTACCGCCCCACCGCCGCGAACGCGATCCGGTCGTAGATCTCGCTGATCTTGCGCAGCGTCGTGATGTTCTCGGCGACCAGCAGGATGCCGCCCTCATACGTCAGCACCACGGCCGACCGGCCCCGGGCAATGCCCTTGCGGGCATACTCGGAACGGTCCCGCTGCACCTGCTCCGGTGATGCGTAGAACTGCATTGCCACTGGTGGCTACCTCCCTCTCCTGGAAAAGCGCTCAGCCGCCGGGGTTCTCCGTGCGCCCCGCGACGACCCGCTCGGCCACCGTGGTGATCTCCTCGTCGGTCAGCCGGTGCGTGCCGTTCGCCGTAGCGGTCATCACCACCGGGTAGATCTTGCGGATGACGTCCGGCCCACCGGTCGCGGTGTCGTCGTCGGCCGCGTCGTACAACGCCTCCACCGCCAGGGTGATCGCGTCCTCGGTGCTCACTCCGGCCCGGTACCGCTTCTTCAGCGCCGACTTCGCGAACAGCGAACCCGAACCGATCGCCTCGTAACCGGTCTCCTCGTACAGACCACCGGCCACGTCGAAACTGAAGATCCGGCCGGCCCGCGACGCGTCCGCCGGCGCCAGATCGAACCCGGCGAACAGCGGCACCACGGCCAGGCCCTGCATCGCCGCGCCCAGATTGCCGCGCACCATCGCGGCCAGGCGGTTCGCCTTGCCGTCGAGGGACAGCATCGCGCCCTCGATCTTCTCGTAGTGCTCCAGCTCCACCTGGAACAGGCGGATCAGCTCGATGCCGATGCCGGCCGTGCCGGCGATGCCGATCAGCGAATACGCGTCGGCGGGATGCACCTTCTTGATGTCCCGGCTGGCGATCAGGTTGCCCATGGTCGCCCGGCGGTCACCGGCCATCACCACACCGTCGGCCGTCGCGATCGCGACGATCGTGGTGCCGTGCGGCGCGATGTCGGCGGACAGCCCCGGCGGCAGCGGCCGGCGCCCCGGAAGCAGCTCCGGCGCCGCCTGACTCAGGAACTGCGTGAAGGAGGACGTCCCCGTGCTGGTGAAGAAATCCGGTAGACGCCCGGATGGATCAAAGCCCGTCGCCACGTGGTTCCTTTCAGGTACGTAATCGCGTTCGCGAGAAGAACCGGGTCGTCCCGGAACTGCCCGAGGCCGCCATTGCAGTTGAAGCACAATATCCCGCGCACCCACCCGGTGCGATGATCGTGGTCTACGTGTTGAGGGTCGGCAACCCCACAAACGGCGCACACCCCGCCCTGCTCGGCCAGAAGCTCGTCGGCCTCGGCCTGGCCGATCCCGTGACGGTGCCGCGGGTGGTACTCACGGGTGCTGCCGAAGATCCGCGTCTTCGATGCGGCGCCCTGGGCGGTGTGACAGGGCAGACAGTAGGGATGGAGCCCGATCCGCTCGGCTTTCGTCCGAGCGAACTCCGCTACCGGTTTGATCTGGCCGCAAGCCGCGCACCACTTGGAACCGTCAGGGACAGGGGCCGACGACTGCTTTCGCTCCTCGATGCCGCGCTTGCGGCGGCTCGTCTCGGAACGCTGAGCAGCACAGTGCCGACAGTAGAAGGCGAGGCCGTCAGGGCGCCGGACGTTGCGATGGAAATCGGCCACCGGCAACGTCCGGCCACACTGGAGGCAAGCCTTGCCGTCCGACTCCCCCGAATCGGACATTTAGGCCTATTCCCCCCCTTTTTGGACGTAGCCCCTCACGAACTCTTCGGCGTTCTCCTCGAGGACGCTGTCGATCTCGTCGAGCAGGTCGTCGACGTCCTCGGTGATCTCCGCATGCCGCTCGGCGACCTCGGGATTGGCCTCGACGGTGACGTCCTCGATCTCGGAGTCGCTGGAGCCCTTGCTGCTCTGCGACTGACCACCGCTGTCTCGGGTTGCCATGGATGTCCCCCTTCAGAAGCCACCCGAAGTCCTGCAACATCGGGTTGGAAAAAACCTACCTCGCGCCTGTGACGAAACGGCCCGCCGGAACGGGTGTTTTCTTACCGGCTCGTGATCACCTCGAGCAGATCCTTGGCGCTCTCGCACGTGTCGAAGAGCGACCCGACATGCTTCCTGGTGCCCCGCTCCGGCTCCATCATCGGCACCCGGACCAGCGACTCCCGGCCCACGTCGAAGATCACCGAGTCCCAGCTGGCGGCGACGACCTCCGACGCGTACTGCGCGAGGCACCGCCCGCGGAAGTAGGCCCGGGTGTCCTCCGGCGGCTCGTACATCGCCCGTTGGGTGTCGTCCGGGTCGAGCAGCGTCTTCATCGACCCGCGCGCGACCAGCCGGTGATAGAGGCCCTTCTCCGGGCGGACGTCGGAGTACTGGAGGTCGACGAGCTGGAGTTTGGGTGAGGACCAGGCGAGGTTCTCGCGCTCCCGGTAGCCCTCCAGCAGGCGCAGTTTGGCCACCCAGTCGAGGCTGTCGGAGAGCAGCATCGGGTCGCGGCCGAGTTTGTCGAGCGCGTCCTCCCACCGGTCGAGCACGTCGGCGGTCTGCTCGTCGATGTCGGCGCCGTAGCGTTCGTCGACGAACTGGCGGGCCCGCTCGAAGTAGGCCCATTGCAGGTCGAGCGCGGTGAGCCGGCGGCCGTCGCGCAGTCGCATCAGGTGTTTGAGGGACGGGTCGTGGCTGACGTTCTTCAGCTCGCTGACCGGGTCGGCGATGCCGAGCTCGCCGGTGAACACCTTCTCCTCGATCATGTTGAGGACGAGGGCGGTGGTGCCGGCCTTGAGATAGGTGGAGATCTCCGACAGGTTGGCGTCGCCGATGATGACGTGCAGGCGGCGGTATTTGTCGGCGTCGGCGTGCGGCTCGTCGCGGGTGTTGATGATGGGCCGTTTGAGGGTGGTCTCGAGACCGACCTCGACCTCGAAGAAGTCGGCGCGGGAGGAGATCTGGAAGCCGGCGCCGCTGCCGTCCTGCCCGATGCCGACCCGGCCGGCGCCGCAGAAGATCTGGCGGGTGACGAAGAACGGGGTGAGGTGGGCGACGATGTCGGCGAAGGCCGTCTGCCGCCGCATCAGGTAGTTCTCGTGGGCGCCGTACGACGCGCCCTTGTTGTCGGTGTTGTTCTTGTAGAGCTGGATGCGGTGGGTGCCGGGGATGGTGGCGGCGCGGCGGGAGGCCTCGGCCATCACCCGCTCGCCGGCCTTGTCCCACTTGACCACGTCGAGGGGGTTGGTGACCTCGGGGGTGCTGTATTCGGGGTGGGCGTGGTCGACGTAGAGCCGCGCGCCGTTGGTCAGTATCACGTTGGCCAGGCCGAGGTCCTCGTCGGCGAGGGCCTCGGCGGGGTCGTAGGCGGCGCCGGAGTAGGTGAATCCGCGGGCGTCGCGCAGGGGCGACTCCTCCTCGTAGTCCCAGCGGGCCCGGCCGTTGCGGTTGAGCTCGGGGCGGGCGCCGTAGGCGTTGACCACCTGGGAGGAGGTGACCATCGGATTGGCTCCGGGCTGGCCGGGGACGGAGATGCCGTACTCGACTTCGGTCCCCATAATCCGTCGAACGCTCATGCGACCACCCTGTCCGCCACGAAGCTGCTCCTGCTCATGTATCGAAGCCTAGACGCTCTCCCGACGCTTTCCGAAGCTGCGTGTACGCGAGCCCACACCTTGCGTGGCGAGTTTGCTCACCGGGACGCGCCGGGCCAGGGCTTGTGCGGGTCGTTCCACCCAGCGGTGACACGCCCACGCTGCGGTCAGGGAGCCGATGACGAAGACGACGGTGGTGAGCACCGGGTCGCCGGTGAGTTTCCGGGTGAGCGCGAGGACCGGGATGTGCAGCAGATAGAGCGAATAGCTGATGGCGCCGAGGCCGGTGAGGGGGGCGGGCATCGACCGGTTTCGCAGGCTCCAGGCGAGCGCGAAGGTGCCGGCGACGGCGGCGGCGACGGCCGGGCCGACGTGGAGGGCGACGCCGCCGGACACGATCAGCAGGGTGGCGGTGGTGGTCAGGGGGTGGGCCAGGTGGTGCTGGGCGCGGTGGATCATGGTGCCGGCGAACATCACGGCGAGCATCTGGGCGGCCTGTTCCGATGAGGAGCTGGTGACGTGGCCGGTGGCGTGGCCGTTGAGCAGCGGCAGCACGACGGCTCCGATCCCGACGACCGGAAGGATCCTTCCACCCCCGATGGTGTACGCCATCAGGACGCATCCCAGAAGGACGGTGACCACGACGGCGCTGATCCGGCGTTCGGCGGCGGTGGCTCCGAGCAGGTCGTCGGGCAGGTCGATCAGGGCCGCCGCGGTGAGGCCGATCGCCCACCGGGTGGGGCTGACGGGTGCGCGCCGCCACGCGTACAGCCCGGCCACGATCAGGTAGAAGACCATCTCGAAGCTGAGTGTCCAGAAGGGCCTGAGCACGCCCTGGGTGCCGAGCAGGTCCTGGAGCATGGTGAGGTGGCCGAGGACGCTGCCGGTGGTCTCGCCGGCCAGCTGGGCGGGCGGGCGCAGCATGCCGGCGGCGATGAGGGCCAGGGCGATCAGGACGGCGAGCAGGTAGGCGGGGTAGATCCGCAGCAGCCGTCCGGTCCAGAACCGGCGCAGGTCGCCGTGGCGTTCCAGGGACATCGGGATGACGTAGCCGCTGACCAGGAAGAACAGCAGGACGCCGTATTTTCCGAGGTCGATGACTTCGTAGATCTCGAGGTGCCGGTCGCGGCCGAGGACGGCGGGGCTGAGGTGGAAGAGGGCGACGACGGCCGCGGCGCCGCCACGGAGTGCGTCGAGCCAGGCCAGGCGTGGTCCGTTCACACGCTGGTGAACGAGGCCGGGGCCGGTGGGTTGCCCCGCCGGCCCCGGTGGTGCTCGCTGTTACAGGTACTGGCCGGTGTTGGAGGCGGTCTCGATGGACCGGCCGGCCTCGGCGCCCTTGCCGCCGGAGACGAGCGTGCGGATGTAGACGATCCGTTCGCCCTTCTTGCCGGAGATGCGGGCCCAGTCGTCCGGGTTGGTGGTGTTGGGCAGGTCCTCGTTCTCCCGGAACTCGTCGACGCAGCTGTCGAGCAGGTGCTGCAGCCGGAGGCCCTTCTTGCCGGAGGTGAGGAACTCCTTGATGGCCATCTTCTTGCCACGGTCGACGATGTTCTGGATCATCGCGCCGGAGTTGAAGTCCTTGAAGTACAGGACCTCCTTGTCACCGTTGGCGTAGGTGACCTCCAGGAAGCGGTTCTCCTCGGTCTCGGTGTACATCCGCAGGACGACCGCCTCGATCATGGCGGCGACCGTGGCGTCCCGGTTGCCGCCGTGCTCGGTGAGGTCGTCCCCACTGAGCGGCAGGTCGGAGAGGATGTACTTGCCGAAGATGTCCTTCGCCGCCTCGGCGTCCGGCCGCTCGATCTTGATCTTCACGTCGAGACGGCCGGGGCGCAGGATGGCCGGGTCGATCATGTCTTCCCGGTTGGAGGCGCCGATGACGATCACGTTCTCCAGGCCCTCGACACCGTCGATCTCGCTGAGCAGCTGGGGAACGATGGTGTTCTCCACGTCACTGGAGACACCCGAACCACGGGTCCGGAAGATCGAGTCCATCTCGTCGAAGAACACGATCACCGGGGTGCCCTCGCCGGCCTTCTCCCGGGCCCGCTGGAAGACCAGGCGGATGTGCCGCTCGGTCTCACCCACGTATTTGTTCAGCAGCTCCGGGCCCTTGATGTTGAGGAAGTAGCTGGTGTGCTTCTCCTCGCCACGCCGCTCGGCGATCTTCTTGGCCAGCGAGTTGGCCACCGCCTTGGCGATCAGGGTCTTGCCGCAGCCGGGCGGGCCGTAGAGCAGGATGCCCTTCGGCGGGCGCAGCTGGTGCTCCCGGAACAGGTCGGCGTGCAGGAAGGGCAGCTCCACCGCGTCGCGGATCTGCTCGATCTGCGAGTGCAGGCCACCGATGTCGGTGTAGTCGACGTCGGGGACCTCCTCCAGGACGAGCTCCTCGACCTCGCTCTTCGGGATCCGCTCATACGCGTACGCCGAGCGGGGCTCGATCATCAGCGAGTCACCGGCGCGCAGCTTCTCGACATCGAGCGAGTCGGCGAGGAACACGATGCGCTCCTCGTCGGCGTGCGACATCACCAGGGCCCGGTCGCGGGGGCCGCCGGACGGGTTGTCCAGCACCTCCTTGAGCGAGACCACCTCGCCGGTGCGCTCGAACCCGAACGCGTCGACGACGTTGAGCGCGTCGTTCAGCAGGACCTCCTGGCCCCGCTGGAGCTCGTCCGCCGCGAGCGACGGTGAGACCGCCACCCGCAACTTACGGCCGCCGGTGAACACGTCCACCGTGCCGTCCTCGTGGGCCGCCAGGAATACGCCGTAGCCGCTGGGCGGCTGGGCGAGCCGGTCAATCTCTTCCTTGAGAGTGACGATCTGGGCCCGGGCTTCCTTGAGGGTCGCCACGAGCCTCTCGTTGTTCTCGGTCACTCGGGCCAGCTGCGCCTGCGTTGCCGCGAGCCGTTCCTCAAGCTGCCGGACGTGTCGGGGGCTCTCGGTCAACTTCCGCCGGACCAGAGCGAGTTCCTCTTGCAGAAACGCGACCTGACTCGAGAGATCGTTGACTTCCTTCTCCGCTCGCGCGGCGCGGGAGTCCGCTTCGTCGCTACGTGCCACGTCCCACCTCCCCGGGGGGCTCGAACGTCTTGGGATAACACTAGCCGTTGCGAAGCGGTTTTCGACCCATGCAACACCCTCGTCACCGACTCTTGATCGATTCGTCCGGGCGGCACTGAGCCGGTCGGTCATTGTTCGCGGGTGCGGGTTGTGCGAGGTAGACGTGACCGTTGACACTGTTGAGCTGTGCGTTCGGATCGATCGGGACCTCTGCGACGATGCCGCACGTGATACCTCGTACACCCTGACGGGGTTGACGCCGAGCATCGACGGCCACGGCTATGTGAAACCCCACTCCGGCGAGTCGCCCGAGGTCATCGGCTCGCCGGACCGCGATGAGATCTTCTGAGTGAATTCGAGCCGGCTCAGAGTGTCGGGCGGCCCACGAGCGACGCCACCACCCGGGAGAACTCCTCCAGCCGGGCGATCTGGCCCGGCCCGCCGTCGTCGAGAGTCTTGCCGAAGCGCAGCGCGTCGTGCCGCAGCGGCGCCCGGCCCTCCTCCTCGCCGACACCGGGCGGCGGCACCGCGTCGTCCACCGAGCTGAGCAGCAGGTAGACGTCGATGCTGTCGACCCGGGCCTGCCCGTTCGGGGTGCGGGTGAGCCGCCGCCGGCAGCCCACCTCGGTCACCGTGGACAGCGGCACCACCCGCAGCGACGAGGTCATCGCACCGACCGGGCCGTCGCCGGGCGCGACGTCCTCACCGTGCCAGAGCACCAGGCGGCTGCCGTCACAGACGACCACCTCCTGCCACACCCCGTTCACCTCGTTGACGAATCGTTCCAGGGTGAAACACAGCACCTGAGCGCCGCGCAGCACCCCGAACAGCGCCTCCAGGGCCACCTCGGGGTCGCGCAGGTAGGCGCGCGCCGCCGAGTCCAGGTCCGGATAGGGCGACCAGTCCGGGAAGACCGCCGGCATCTCGTTGCTGCCGCCGAACGGCGGAGAGCTCATCTCGCCCACTCCTGTCATCCCGAACCCGAACCCCCACGGAACCTACCGGAACCCAGAGGCGAGCGTCACTCCCCGGTAGGCTCGTCTACTGCTCCGTCCCCGCCTCCGTCTGCTGAGCGGCGAGGGCGGCCTGCGTCGCCTTCCGTGCCGCGTACGCCTCGGCGCCCTTGCTCGGTTTGCGCCGGCGCGGCGGCGCCGTCACTCCCGGGGCCAGTTTGCGGGCCGACACCAGGAAGGCGGTGTGCGCGATCATCCGGTGATCCGGGCGGACCGCCAGCCCGTCGGCGTGCCAGTCGCGCACCAGCGACTCCCAGGCCCGCGGCTCGGTCCAGCCGCCCCGCTCGCGCAGCGCCTCCACCAGCTCGGACAGCTGCGGGGTGGTGGCCACGTAGCCGATGAACACGCCGCCCGGGATCAGCGCCTTCTCGACCATGTCGAGGGCCTCCCACGGGGTCAGCATGTCCAGGATGATCCGGTCGAAGCCGGTGATGTCGTTGCCCGCCACGTCACCGTTGTGCAGGTGCCAGGCCGGGTGCGGGCCGCCGAAGAACGCCTCCACGTTCTTGCGGGCGATCGCCGCGAAGTCGTCGCGCAGCTCATAGCTGTGCACCTCGCCGGAACTGCCCACCGCCCGCAGCAGCGAACAGGTCAGCGCGCCGGAGCCGGCGCCCGCCTCGAGCACCTTCGCGCCGGGGAAGACGTCACCCATCGCGACGATCTGCGCGGCGTCCTTCGGATAGATCACCTGCGCGCCGCGCGGCATCGACAGCACGTAGTCGCTGAGCAGGGGCCGCAGCGCCAGGTAGGCGGTGCCGCTGGTGGCGGTGATGACACTGCCGTCCGGCAGGCCGATCAGCTCGTCGTGCTGAAGCGCGCCCCGGTGCGTGTGGAACGCCTTGCCGGGCTCCAGCACGATCGTGTGCATCCGCCCCTTCGGGTCGGTGAGCTGGACGCGATCGCCCGGACGGAACGGCCCACGGTGCGCGGGAACGTCATCGACGACGGCTGCTGGGGTTGTGGTCACTGATCTTCTCTCAGGAGGCTGCTAATTCCGGCTCGCGCGCCGCGGTTCCAGCACGGCGGCCACGTCGGCGACCCGCAGGACGCCCACGACATCCTCGCCTGCGGTCACCAGGTATTGCGCACCCGGGTGTGCCTGGAGCGCGCGGACCACCTGCTCACCGGTCAGACCCAGCGGCAGGGCGGTCAGCGCGTCCCGGGACCGGGCCACGCTCTCCACGCTCACCCACGGGCGCCGGCCGACCGGAACCCGCTCGGCGGCCACCGGGTCGACCAGTGCGGTGAGGCTACCCGCCGAGTCGGCGACCGCCAGCACCACATCCGGCCGCGGGTCCTCGGCCCGCCGCCGCTGCGCCTCGCCCAGCGGGGTGCCGGCCGGCACCGTCAGCAGCGGCCGGGTCAGCGCGCCCAGGTCGATCAGCGGGAACCGGCCGGTCATCCGGCCCAGCCGGATCGACTGCCCGGCGCCCTGCCACAGGGTCAGCACCACCAGCAGCACGAAGACCAGCCCCAGCACGGTGATCACGCCGAGCTGCTGCAGGAACACCACCACCGCGGCGGTCACCAGGGCCAGCCCGCGACCCGCCCAGCCGGCCGCCACGGTCGCCCGGTTCCGGTCCCGCAGCACCGCCCACAGCAGCGCCCGCAAGGCCCGGCCGCCGTCCAGCGGCAGCCCCGGCAGCACGTTGAAGAACGCCACCAGCACGTTGCTCAGCGCCAGCTGGAAGGCCACCTCACGCAGCAGCGTGTGATCCGGCAGCAGCAGGGTCGCCACGGTCGCCGCCCCGCCCAGCACCAGCGACACCGCCGGCCCGGCCAGCGACACCAGGGCGTCCACCCGCGGGGTCGGCGCGTCCCGGTCCATCTCCGTCCAGCCGCTGAGCAGCTCCAGAGTGATCCGCCGCACGCCGATCCCGAACCGGCGGGCGGTCAGCGCGTGCCCCAGCTCGTGCAGCAGCACCGAGCCGATCAGGCACACCACGAACCCCGAGCCCACCAGGTACGCCCACGGCTGCGCCAGGCCCAGCGACTCCCGGGCGTGGTTGCCGTACACGATCGTGACCAGCGCGGCGAGCAGCAGCATCGACGCGTTCGCGTACACCGGGACGCCGGCCACCCGCCCCACCGGCCGCCCCGGCCCGGGCGGCGGCGGAGAGGATTGCGAAGCCCGGCTGTCGTCCACGCGTTCGATGCTACGGACACGCCCGCCCGGCACCCACCCCGCGTTTTTCGTCGTACCCCTGGCCTAGCCTCTTGGACATGACGGCGCTCTCCCCCCTGGCGGCCCAGCAGGTGTCCCCGCCCCCGCAGCCCGGCGACCGCGACCCGGCCGCCCCGGCGTCCACCGGCCGTGGCCCGCTGCCCGAGTCACCCACCGGCCCGTCGCTGTCGCCGTCACGGGCCGCCGACTTCAAGACCTGTCCCCTGCTGTTCCGCTTCCGGACCGTCGACAAGCTGCCCGAGACCCCGTCCGCCGACCAGGTCCGCGGCACGCTGGTCCACGCGGTCCTGGAGAGCCTGTTCGACCTGCCCGCCGCCGACCGCACCCCGGAGGCGGCGGCCGCCCTGGTGGCGCCGTCCTGGGAGCGGATGGTCAGCGCCGAGCCGGAGCTGGCCGCCCTGTTCGCGGCCGAGCCACCACCCTCGGGCCGCCCGGCCCCTTCCCCGGCTCCGGCCCTCTCCTCGCCCGCTCCGGGCGCTCCCACCGCGGGCGCCGCGTCCCCGGATCCCGCCGCTCCCTCGGATCCCGCCGCCCCCTCGAATCCCATCGTTACTCCCTTGGACCCCTCTGTGGTGGTGCGGGATCCGGCGGCGGTCATGGCCGAGGCCGACGCGACCGGCCAGGCCGCGCTGATCGACCTCCCCGGCGGTGAGGGCGAGGCGGCCCGGATCGCGGCGTTCCTGGCGAGCGCCCGCGACCTGCTGGGCGGCTATTTCGCGGTGGAGGACCCCCGCCGCCTGGAGCCCGCCGAACGGGAGACCCTGATCTCCACCATGATCGGCGACGACAGCCTGCTGCTGCGCGGCTACATCGACCGTCTGGACATCTCCCCGGCCGGCGACCTGCGGGTGGTCGACTACAAGACCGGCGGCGCACCTCGTGAGGCGTTCGAGGGCCGGGCCCTGTTCCAGCTGAAGTTCTACGCCCTGGTCCTGTGGCGCACCCGGGGCGTGGTCCCGCGGGCGCTGCGCCTGCTGTACCTGAAGGACGCCGAAGCCCTCGACTACAGCCCCGACCAGGGCGAACTGGAGCGTTTCGAGCGCACCCTGCTGGCCCTCTCCCAGGCCATCGAACGCGCCAAGCGCGACCACGACTTCCGCCCGAAACCGAGCCGCCTGTGCGGTTGGTGCAGCCACCAGGCGTTGTGCCCTCAGTTCGGCGGCACCCCACCGCCCTACCCACAGACCATCCCGATCAGCCCGTCCATCCCCACAACCGACCCAGCCCCGGCCGGCTGACCCCATCCCCCGGCCCACCCATCCACGGGCAGCCCCGATCCCCCGCCGCCACGCCCCGGTCACCCGTCCGCGGACGGTTCCCAATCCCTCTGCCGCCACATCCCCCGGCCACCCGTCCACGGACGGCCCCAATCTCCGCCGCCTCATCTCCCGGCCCACCCATCCACGGACACCCTGATCCCTCCGGCCGCCGCATCTCCCGGCTCCAGCCCGGATACAGCCAGGACCGTTTCCGGCTCCATCTCCCGGACCTTCCCCGTCCTCCCGCCCTGCCTTCCTCAGCACCGTCTTCGGCCGCGCTTTCGTCCGCCTGGCCCGCGCCCACCCCAGCTCTGCCTTCGTGTCGCCCTCACCCACCCCCGCTTCACCCTCGCCCAACCCCCTCCGTCCTCGTTTCGCCCTCACCTCGCCCTCGTATCGCCCTCACCTATCCCCGCTTGGCCCTCGCCCAGCCCACCACCGCCCTTGCCTCGCACACACCCACCTCGCTTCACCCTCGCCCACCCCACCTCCGTTCTCGGTCCGTCCTCGCCTATCCCGCCTCCGCCCACCCCCGTTTCGCCCTCATGCGCCAGGCCGGCGAGGGTGTCGCGGCGTGCGGGCCGCCGGTGACGGCGGCCGCGGTCCCGCCTCTGTTCTCGTTCCGCCCTCGCCCACCTCCGTTCCGCCCTCGCCCACCCCCGTTTCGCCCTCCCCTCCCGCTGCGCTCTCATCCATCCCGCCTCCGCACTCATTCCGTCCTGGCCCCGCGCCCTCGGTCGAAGCGCAGACAAATATGGCCGGATTCCCGATAAATCATCATTATCGGGTTGCCACATGCCGGGCCGAACCGGGTCGTTCCTCCGCCGACGGCCGCATGCCGGGTACCCGCCGTGTCGCGGTGTGATGGTTGCGGCGACCATGGTTCCGGGGCCGGCCGCGCCCTCACCCGCGAATAGAGGCCTGGTGGAGGAAGTGTCGTCGTGACGGGACCACTGCGAGTACTGCTCGCGGACTCCGCTCCCCTGCAACGGGCCGGGCTGCGGGCGGTGCTGACCGGGACCGCGATGCGCTCGGACCGTTCCGGGCCGGACGGCCCTCCGATGCGCCCCGCCGGACATGACGCCCTGTCTTCGCCGGGCAGAGCCCCGGACGGCCATCGCGGCGGTTCCCGAGAGGATGATCCTGGACTGCGCCCGGCGGACCCGGAGCGGGCCGGCGGCCCTCCCACCAGGCCGGGGAGACGACGGAACACCGGATCCGTATCCCAGATGACCGTCGTCACCAGGCCGGGGGCCGAAGGAAACGCCACCACCGGGTCAGTACCCGGAGAGAACACCGGATCCAGATCAGGCCCCTGGGAGGACGCCGCCACCAGGCCAGAACCCGGAGAGAACACCGGATCCAGGTCAGGCCCCTGGGAGGACGCCGCCACCGCGCCGGAGCCCGGGACGTACGTCATCGGCGGGTTCGGACATCCGGGAAACGGTGTCTCCGGGCCGGGGGCCACCGAGATCGTCTTCACCGGGGCCGGCCCACGGGAGATCGTCATCGCCGGGGAGGCGGGGGACGGGGTCGAGGCGGTGGATCTGGCGCGGCGGCTGGCGCCGGACGTCCTGATCGCCGATGTCGCGCTGCCCCGGCTGGACGGGCTGGCGGTGGCCCGGGCGGTGACGGAGGCCCGGCTCGCGGTCCGGGTGCTGCTCCTGACCGGCCGGGACACCGACGACGAGGTGGTGGCCGCGGTGTCCGCTGGGGCGGCCGGCTATCTGCGCAAGGACTCGCCGCACGGTGAGCTGACCGCCGCCGTGTACGCGGTGGCCGCCGGTGGGGCGGTGATCTCCCCGCCGGTGCTGGCGCGGGTTCTGACCCGGCTGGCCGAAGCGCTGCCCGGGGTGCCGGACGGTTCCGCTCTCGCCCGGCTGGCGCCGTTGACCGGACGGGAGCGGGAGGTGCTGACGCACGTGGCCCGCGGGTTGAGCAACACCGAGATCGCCGGGATCCTGGGTGTGGGCGAGACCACGGTGAAGACTCATGTCGGGCACGTTCTGACCAAGTTGCGTTTGCGGGATCGTACGCAAGCGGTGGTTGTGGCCTATGAGACCGGCCTGGTCCGGCCCCGCGTGTGATCGGACGGCTGGACGGGGGCCGGATGCGGCTGCTGATGATCGATCTGGACAACTCGCTCATCGACCGGGACGCGGCGTTCCGGGACGCGGCCGGGGAGTTGCTGGCCGCCCACGGCCTGCCGGCCGGTGAGCTGGCCTGGGTGATGGCCGCCGACGGTGGCGGGTTCACTCCGCGGGGTACGGTCGCGGCCGCGCTGACCGGCCGGTTCCCGGGTGTCCCGCCGTCGGCGATCCGGCGGCTGCTGGACGACGGCGGCGCGGATCGGGTGGTGCTGGCGCCGGAGGTGGCTGCCGGGCTGCGCCGCCTGACCGGCTGGACGGTGGTGATCGTCACGAACGGCCGGGCCGTCCAGCAGCGGGCGAAGATCGTCAACACCGGTCTGGACCGGCTGGTCGACGGCTGGGTGATCTCCGAGGAGGCCGGTCACCGCAAACCCGGCGCGGAGATCTTCCAGGCCGCCGCGGCCATTGTCGGCATGTCCCTGGCGGGCGCCTGGATGATCGGGGACAGCGCCCGCGCCGACATCGCCGGTGCCGCCGCGCTGGGGCTGACCAGCGTCTGGATCGCCAACGGCCGCCGATGGTGTGAGCCGGGTCTCCGGCCCACACACGTGGCTGGGGACATCGTCGCCGCACTGAACCTGATTCCGGCCGATCAAGACGGCCCAGCCGGCCGAGAACACCCGACCGGCGGAGAACGCGCCCAGCCCGCCAAGACCCACCCAGCCGGCCGAGACCACCCGGCCAACTGAGAGCAACCGGCCCGGCCGAGAGCGCCCGGCAGGTGCGAGCGCGCCGTCGATCGAGACCGCTCAGCCGGCCGGGCGGCGCGTCACACGGTCAGCAGGCCGGCCAGGTAGGCGGGATCGACACCGGCCAGGGTGTTTCGCAGGTGCACGCCGTCGACCGGCTCCAGCTCCAGCTCGGCCGGAACCGCCAGGACCCGGGCACCGGCCGCGAACGCGCTGGCCACCCCGCTGGGCGAGTCCTCCACGGCGACGCACGCGGCGATCGGTACGCCGAGCAGGGCGGCGGCGGTGACATACGGCTCGGGGTCGGGTTTCGGTTTGCCGACCTCGTCACCGCAGACGATGACGTCGAAATTCTCCGGGCCGAGGGTGGTGAGGGCCACCTCGACGAGGCCTCGCTCGGTGGAGGTGACCAGGGCTGTCGGGATGCCGGCCGCCCGGACCGCGTGGAGCAGCTCCATCGCCCCGGGCCGCCAGACCAGGCCTGCCGCGAACAGCTGCTTGACCCGCTCGGTCAGCCATCGCACGTCCGGTTCCTCCGGCCGGCCGGGCTGGCCGAGGTCGTCGCGGAAGAGCTGCATGCTGCGTCCCATGCTGGTGCCGACCATGGCTAGGCGGGCGCTGTCGGAGAGGACGCCACCGGCCTGGACGGCGAGCTCGGCCAGGGCGATGCCCCAGACCCGCTCGCTGTCGACCAGTGTCCCGTCCATGTCGAAGAGGACCGCGGCAGGTTTCACCGGCCCATTGTGATCGGCTTCCCGGCCCGGAGCCGACCGTTTGTGACGGTGCCCTCAAAGGCCGCAGGCGGTAAGCGACCGCTCGTAGCCGTCGGCGAACGACTGGAACCGCTGCTGGGGTGTGCCGTGCGAGCCCGGCGCGAACCATGGCTGTCCGGGATCGTCGCCGACCGCCGCGAGACCGTCGGCCAGTTCCTGGGTGTCGTCGTCCTGCATGGTGAGGGTGCCCTGGCGGGCCATGTCGCCGATGAAGGCCCCGGCCATGCAGTCGGCCTGCAGCTCCTGCTCGATGGTGAACTGTTTGCGGATGCCGAGACGGGCCTGGACGCCGTGCGCGTACTCGTGGCCGAGCAGGTAGTAGACGAAGGCGTCGCCGATCTGCTGGAAGGCGGCGAAGGCCCAGTTCACGTCGTACGCGATGAAGTCGCCCGCCGAGCAGTAGACCGCGTTGTTGCGGGGTAGCGGCTGTCCGGCGCAGTCCAGCTCACCGTCCCGCTCGTACGGGAGGATCTGCCGGATCGCCTGGAACGAGCCGCCGAGGCGCCGTTGCCAGTACTGCTCGGCGATGAGCTGCGACGCCTTCATGTCCTGCTCGAACTCCTCCGGCGTGTCGGTGCCGTCGGGGTCGACGCTGCCGGTGATCCGGGTGGTGGGGTCGGCGGCCCGGTCGGGTGGTGGGCTCTCCTGGCCGGGTGTCGTGGGCAGACAGCCGGCCAGCAGCACGAGAACGGTGAGGAGGGCAAGGATCGGTGCCGGTCGAACTCGCATGCGGTCCTCCTGTGCGGGGCTTCCACGTTAGACCGGATCCGCGACCGAGACGCTCTCAGGGACTCCCCCGAGATTCCTCTCAGTGCCCGCCTCAGGGATTTCTGGGTCCGGAAATCAGACCAGGGTCCGAGGCGCCCGTGCCGCGCCGCGCCGACACTGGGCCGGACGACGATCTCGCGACTCTGGGGGAGACAAGGTGGCATCGACGAGTGCCGGCGATCCGGTGGCGGCCCGGGCGGACGCGGTGTGGAAGGTCTACGGTTCGGGTGAGGCCCGGGTGGCGGCGCTGCGCGGCGTCAGCGTGGAGTTCGGCCGGGGCCGGTTCACCGCGATCATGGGCCCGTCGGGCAGCGGCAAGTCGACGCTGATGCACTGCCTGGCCGGGCTGGACACGGTGGACGACGGCGCGGTGCACGTCGGCGGCACCGAGATCACCCGGCTCGGCGACAAGGCTCTGACCCGGCTGCGGCGCGACCGGATCGGTTTCGTCTTCCAGCAGTTCAACCTGCTGCCGACGCTGAGCGCGGCGGAGAACATCCGGCTGCCGCTGGACATCGCCGGCCGCAAGGCCGACCCGGAGTGGTGGGACACGGTGATCGACACGGTCGGGTTGCGTGACCGGCTCGGGCACCGGCCGAGTCAGCTCTCCGGCGGCCAGCAGCAGCGGGTGGCGTGTGTCCGGGCGCTGATGGGCCGCCCCGACGTGATCTTCGCCGACGAGCCGACCGGCAACCTGGACTCCCGGTCCGGTTCCGAGGTGCTGGCCTTCCTGCGGTCCAGTGTGCGCGAGCACGGGCAGACGATCGTGATGGTCACCCACGATCCGGTGGCGGCGAGTTTTGCCGACCGGGTGGTGTTCCTGGCCGACGGCGCGATCGTCGACGAGCTGGCCGGGCCGACCGCCGAGTCGGTGCTGGACACGATGAAGCGGCTGGACGCTCCGGTCGGCGCCGGCCCGGTGACGTTCTGATGTTCCGTGCCACGCTGAAGAGCCTGCTGGCCCGCAAGCTGCGGCTGCTTCTGTCCGGGCTGGCGGTGATCCTGGGTGTGATGTTCGTGTCCGGGGCGCTGGTGCTCACCGACACGCTGAACCGCACCTTCGACTCGATCTTCGCCGACGCCTACGCGTCGGTCGACGTCTCGGTCTCCGCGAAGCCCTCGGTCGCGGTCTCCGAGATGGACGGTGAGCAGGTCGCCACGCCGCTGCCGGCGTCCGTCGTGGAGAAGATCAGAACCCAATCGGGTATACGGTCGGCGACCGGCCGGGTCGACGCCGACGGAGCACGGGTGATCGGCGCCGACGGCAAGGTGCTCACCTCGTTCGGCCCACCCCGGATGGGGTCGAACTGGACCGGCACCGACGACGTGATGGAGCTGCGCGAGGGCCGTGGGCCGGAGTCCGACGGCGAGATCGCGATGAACGCGACCACCGCCGAGCTGGCCGGCTACCGGGTCGGTGACCGGGTGCCGGTCCTCACCCGACAGCCGAAACGCGAGTTCACCCTGGTCGGGATCTGGGGGTACACGGGCGACCGGGGCAGCGTCGGCGGCGTGCAGGAGGTCGCCTTCACCACCCCGGTCGCGCAGGAGCTGATGCTGGGCGAGAAGGACGTGTTCACGTCGGTGACCGTCGGCGCCGGCGACGGCGTGACCCCGGAGGGGCTGCGGGACCGGCTGGCCCCGGTGCTCGGTGACGGCTACCAGGTGCGCACCGGTGAGCAGCTCGCCGCGGACAGTTCGGCCGGGATGAAGGAGGGCATCGGCTTCTTCAACCAGATCCTGCTGGGCTTCGCCGGGGTGGCACTGTTCGTCGGCATCTTCCTGATCCTGAACACGTTCTCGATCGTGGTGGCCCAGCGCACCCGGGAGCTGGCGCTGTTGCGGGCGATGGGCGCCGGCCGCCGCCAGGTGATCAACTCGGTGCTGATCGAGGCGGTGGTGGTCGGCCTGCTAGCCGCGGTCCTCGGTCTGGCCGCCGGGGTCGGCGCCGGGGCCGGGCTGGGCGCGCTGTTCAGCGGGATGTCCGACGGCATGGACCTCGCCCCGATCGGGGTGCCACTCTCCGCGGTGATCAGCGCGTTCACCGTCGGTGTCCTGGTCACCGTGGTCGCCGCGGTGCTGCCCGCGCTGCGCGCCTCCCGGATCTCCCCGATCGCCGCGATGCAGGACGTGTCCACCCCGGACCGCCCGCTCACCAGGCTCACGGTGGCCGGCTCGGTCGTCACCGCGGCGGGTGCGGCGGCGCTCGGCACCGGGCTGTTCGCCGCGTCCGGCGACGCGGTGCTGGGGCTGATCCTCGGTGGCGTGCTGGTGTCGTTCATCGGCGTCGCCCTGCTCACCCCGCTGATCAGCCGGCCGGTGGTGTCGCTGTTGGGCCGGCTGTTCGCCTGGTCGGTGCCGGGCCGGCTGGGGCGGCTCAACTCGGGCCGCAACCCGCGCCGCACCGCGATCACGGCGGCCGCGCTGATGGTCGGCATCGCTCTGGTCACCGGCGTCACCGTGGTGATGGAGTCGGCGAAGAGCAGTCTGCGGGTCGAGATGACCCAGGTCCTCAAGGCACAGATCCTGATCAGCGGGGATCAGGCCGGACCGCGCCCACCGACGTACGATCCGGCGGTCCTGACCGGGATCGAGGGGATCCCCGGAGTCCGTGCGGCGGCCGGGCTCTACAACGACCAGGTGGCGATCGACGGCAGCCCGTCCTGGGTGGTGGCCACCGACGACCTGTCCCGGATGGCCGAGGCGTACGGGACGACCGCCCCGGTGCTGGGCGCGGATCAGATCGCGATCAGCGACTCGAAGGCGAAGGAGTCCGGTTGGCAGGTCGGGACCACGGTGCCGGTCCAGACGCCGCGGGGCGACCCCCGGACGTACACGGTGGCCCTGGTCTTCCCGGAGGACACCCTGCCCGGCCGGATCATCCTGCCCGGCGCCGCGGTCGAGGGCTTCGGCATCACTCAGCCGGTGATGGGTTTCGTCCGCCTCGACGACGGGGTCCCGGTCTCCTCGGTCCTGCCGCAGGTCAAGGCGCTGCTGGCGGACAGTCCGGAGGTCGCCGCGATCGATCAGCAGACCTTCGCCGACGAGCAGGCCGCGAGCTTCGACCAGATCATCCTGATGATCCAGATCCTGCTGGGGCTGGCCATCCTGATCGCCGTCCTGGGCGTGATCAACACGCTGGCCCTGTCGGTGCTGGAGCGCACCCGTGAACTGGGGCTGCTGCGGGCCGTGGGCCTGGGCCGCGCTCAGACCATGCGCATGATCACCGTCGAGGCCGTGGTGATCGCCGTCTTCGGCGCACTCCTGGGAGTGGCCGTCGGCGCGGGCATGGGCAGCGCGGTCGCCAAGGCCATGGAGAACGACGGCATCACTCAGATCGTCCTGCCATGGGCCCGGATGGCCACCTACCTGGGCCTGGCCGCCCTGGTCGGCGTCATCGCGGCGGTCGTGCCGGCGATCCGGGCGGCCCGGCTCAACGTCCTGGGCGCCATCGCCCACGACTGACCGCCCAGGACACGACCGACGAGGCACGAGAGGCGACCGACCAGGGCAGAACCCGACTGTTCCGGGCGCGGCACGGCTGATCAGGGCGCGGCACGGCTGATCAGGGCGCGGCACGGCTCGTCCGGGCGCGGCACGAGGACGTGGGTCCCGGCACTCGCCGGGGCCCACGGTCAGACCTTGCTGGGCACCCGCCGGTGCAGTTCGGCGAGCAGCACCTCCGGGCCGGGCGACATCAGGCCCACGTCGATGATGTAGGTGAACTCGCCGCCCCGCCGCCGGAACCTCGGCAGCCCGCCCGATCCGGGCAGATCGGTCGCGTAGTCCTCGGCGATCGGCGTGATCACCAGCTCGGTGAACGGGCCCCGCCCGTGCAGGGCCACCGACGCGATCCCCGACCAGGGCAGGTGCACCGGACGGCGCCCGGTGGCGGCGAAGTCCAGCCCGTGCACCGAGGAGTGCAGCCAGCCCAGCCGTTTCCAGACCACCAGCAGCGCCACCGCGGCCAGCACGGCCGGCACGATCAGTGCGAATTCGGCGTACACCACGATGTCGGCGGCGTCCGGCCGGTAGCCGGCGGCCATCCGGATCAGCAGGGTGATCAGCAGCATCGGCAGCCAGGCGGCGGCCAGCACCCACAGGATGGTCACATAGACCATCCCCCGCGCCTGGAAGAAGCTGACGGTGTCGTCGGTCGGTCCGAGAACCTGATCCACATGGTCGGCCATATGCAGCATTATGCCCAGATATATGCGACTTGGTGGCTGGTATCGGGAGTGAGGGCGGTCGATCGACGGCGGACCCCGGCGCGGCCACCCGGTACGTTTCCGCGCCCGCACGTAGGCTGTGTGCCATGACTGAGTTCGACGGCCTTCCGCTGCTCCGCTCTCCCGTGGCCATCGCCGCCTTCGAGGGCTGGAACGATGCTGCGGACGCTTCGACCGCGGCCGTGGAACATCTCGAGCAGGTGTGGGAGGCCCGCGAGGTCACCAGCATCGACCCCGAGGACTTCTACGACTTCCAGGTCAGCCGGCCCACGATCACGATGGCCGAGGGCGAGACGCGGAAGATCGAATGGCCCACCACCCGGTTCATGGTGGCCAGCCCGCCCGGAGCCGACCGCGACGTCGTCCTGATCCGCGGCATCGAGCCGAGCATGCGCTGGCGCACCTTCTGCGAGTCGGTGCTGGAGATCTGCCACAGCCTCGAGGTCAACCGGATCGTCCTGCTCGGCGCCCTGCTCGCCGACGTGCCCTACACCCGCCCGCTCCCGATCAGTGGCACCGCCAGTGACAAGGAGGCCGCGGAGAAGTACAAGGTCGTCCCCACCCGGTACGACGGACCCACCGGCATCGTCGGCGTTCTCCAGGAGGCGGCCACCCGAGCCGAGCTGGACGCCCTGTCGTTCTGGGTGCACGTCCCGCACTACGCCAACAACCCGCCCTGCCCCAAGGCGACGCTCTCCCTGCTGAGCCGGATCGAGGACGTCCTGGATCTGCCGGTCCCGATGGCCGATCTGGCCGAGCAGGCCGACGACTGGGAGAAGCGGGTCCGTGCCGCCGCCGAGCAGGACGCCGAGCTCGGTGAGTACGTCCGCGAGTTGGAGGAGCGGGTCGGCGACGCCGGCATCCAGCCGCTGACCGGCGACGAGATCGCCAGCGAGTTCGAGAAGTACCTGCGCCGCCGGGGCGGTTCCGCCGGCCCCACCGCCGGCTCCTGGTGAATGGTGCGGGCGCCCCGTGCGGGGCGCCCGACCGGGTCAGGCCGACTTACCGAACGCCATCACCTGGTCCTGGAATTCGTTCCAGGCCTCCGGGGTGAACACCAGCGACGGCTGATCCGGGTTCTTGCCGTCGCGCAGCGAAATCGTGACGTCGTCGTGGGCGACCTCGGCACAGGAGCCCGCCGAACAGAATGAACTACGCTGCCACACCGTTGTGGTCTGGTTCATTATCGAGCCTTCTCTCATCCGGAATTCGGAAAGGTGGAGCCGGTCGATCCACGGAGTGAATCGACTGACCGCCTATTACGGAGAAATTCGCGAGGCCGGGAATCCTTCTAGTTACGGAATTCCCGGCCACTCAACGGCGAACCGACAAAATGATGAACGAGAGACCCGGTGGAAGTCGGGAAGATCCCCGAAACGGCTGGAGCCCGAAAGAGGTGACCCCAGTCCTCCCGGTAGAATGTTTCGGACCATCCGGAATCTCGGCCTTGCAAGCCTGCTAGCACGGGTTTTAGGTTGACGCGGGTGTCTCGGGGTGGGTTCTCTCCGCTAGCTGCAACTAGCCGAGAAGACCCACCCCGTACTAATTCCGACTTTTTTGTCATTTTCTCATAACTCCCATGAAATCATTTTATATCACCCGGTCAAGCCTCAGCCGGCGCCGAGGGCACGCACCATGTCAGCACAAGCGCACGCGCCCTCGGCACCACTTTCAGGAGATGGACCGGGCGGAGTCGGCCACCCGATCCAGGAATTCATGCCAGTCCGCCCGGGAGAAATACAATGGGGGCTGATCGGGGTTCTTGCTGTCGCGCACCGCGATCACCTCAGCGGACATTCCAGACACTTCGATGCATCCTCCAGTGGCGCAGTAGGAACTGCGCACCCACTTCTTTGTGGCGGGGATCATTTCGGGCCTCCAGATCAATCAAACTCAGGACGGACGATCCTCCTGACGGCGTCCGGACTGTCTGGCTCGTTGCGCTCGCAGCTCGTAGGCACGCGCGAGGATCACCGCACGGCTCGCCGCCTCGTCAAGCGATCGGCGCCAGACTCGCTCGAACACATCAAGGTGGTACTGGATCTCGGGAGCGTCCTCCACCAGCTCGTCGCGCAGGTAGGTCTCCCGGTACAGCACCGCGTCATCCGGATCCGCCCCCAGATGGACCACCGAGAACCCGCCGAACATCCCCATCAGCGCGCCGTCGTCCATCGGCAGGATCCGCACGTGCACGTTCGGCCAGGCCGAGACCCCGGCCAGGTCCTCGAACTGATCCGCCATCACCTCCAGGCCGCCGACCATCCGCCACAGGGCGGACTCGTCGAGCAGCAGCCGGTACTCCGGCGCGCCCTCCCGCTTGATCACCTGCTCGCGGCGGGCCAGGCGCACATCCCGGCGGACCTCCCGCTCGACCACGGTCAGATTGCGGTCGAACCAGGCCAGCGTCGCCTCGGCGAAGGCCGGCGTCTGCAGATAGCCCGGCAGCAGCGTGGACTGATACTCCCGGATGACCGTCGCCGCCAGCTCGAACTGCAGGAGCTGCAACAGCCCGGACGGCAGATGATCACGAAGCTCGGGTGTGGTGTGGTACCGCTCGCGGCGGGCGATGCGCGCGTCCTCGACGAGCACGGCGATCCGGTCGGGGTCGGTGACCTGGTAGACGTCCAGTGCGGCACGAAGATCAGTGGGCGAGACGGCGACCTCGCCCAGCTCGACGCGCTGCAGTTTCGACAGCGACCAGCCGAGCTTCCTGGACACGTCACCCTGGCTGAGCCCGGTGTGCTCCCGGGCAGCACGCAGGGCCAGCCGGACCCGCCGCCGCGAGACAGCGGGCAACTCTTCGCGCCCAGCCGACATTCAGCCCTCACCAAAACGCCTGAATAACTGCCAAATCGGATGGTACTGCAGTATCGCATCTAGCCAAATCGCCCGCGCGTGGCCGAAGGATACCGCAGCTCCGGTCGCCGGCCGCTGCGCACCTCCCGCCCCGGGCCGGAGCATGCCGGACGGCACTGAACCCCAGCTCACCACCCTGTTCGGAGGTCTCCGCCGACGGCACGCAGCAGTGGAAGGCGGTGCCGAGCGCGCGAAAGTGCCGCCATCAGCGACGATGCGACTCGGGAGCGCAGCCGACGCGCTCACACCGAACAATGTGGATGGTTCACGGCCCGGCCTGCCTCACTGCGGAGGACCCGAACCCCGGTGCTCGGCGACGGCCCGTCGACAGGCCCCGAAAAACCGGCAGGCGGCATCCAGTTGCCGCTGGATACCGCCCGACCGTTGCCCTCGCCAACCCTGGCGTCAACTCAGTATGTGCCCCGCCGGCCGCGATCGCCAGACTTCTGACAGCCATATAGCTGATAGCCGAATTCACTCATGCCGTTCATGCGTGTCGACTGGCTGACAGCACAACCTCTAGGGCATCCTAGGAACCTAGCTCCTAGATTCAGGAGGCGGAATGACGATCAATCCGGGCGCCGCCGAGTTCCCGCATCGGCAGATCGCGGCCCAGCTGCGGGAGCGTATCCGGCGCGGGGACTGGCAGCCGGGTGAGCGACTGCCGTCCATCCCGGCCATGGCCGAGATGTTCGGGGTGGCGAAACAGACGGTGCAGCGGACCGTCGATCAGCTGCGGGTCGAGGGCATTCTGATCACCAAACCCGGTTCCGGTACGTACGTCCGAGGCACCCGCCGCCGCCTCAACCGCCTCTCCCGCGGCCGGTACGGCGCCCATCGCGGATACCACGCGGATCTGGCCGCCCGTTACCGCCAGCAGCTCACCGCGGTCGGGCGGGAGGCGGCGCCGCCCGAGGTCGCCGACGCGTTCGGGGTGCGCGACGGCACCGAGATGCTGGTCCGCCGGCATGTGGTGCGCGCCGATGACGCCACCGTCGAGGTCGGCGCCTCCTGGTTCCGGGTGGTCGACGCGAGCGGCACCTCACTGGAACGTCACGAGGCCTTCGGCCGGCCCCTCTACCAGGAGGCCGAGGAGGTGCTGGACCGCCGGTACACCACCGCCACCGACACGATCAGCGCCCGGCAGCCGAGCCGAGAGGAGGCGGAGATCCTGCAGATCCGGCCGGACACCCCGGTACTGCATCTGCTGCATGTCGCCTTCGACGAGACCCGCAAGCCGATCGAGGTGGCGCAGGCGACCTGGCCGGGTCCGATGACGACGCTGACCGAGGAATACCGCATTCCGGCGCCCACCCCCGACCCGGACCCGGACCCCGGGATGGCCCTCGCCTGACCCGCACCGGCCCGCACCCGCCCTCGGGCCACACCCGGCCGGCCGCTCAGCTCCCCGGCCCGATCTCCCGTCCAGGCCGGCCGTTCACCAGCCCAACCGGCCGCTCTCACCTCCCGGCCGTCCTAGTCACCCGCCGTCCGCTCTCACGTCCCGGTCAGCGTGGTGAGCGCCGCGATGAACAGCTCAGGCGTGTCCGACATCGGCCGATGACCGGCATCCGGAATGGTCACCAGCCGCTTGTCCGGCGCGTTGAGTGCGGCGTACCAAGAGGCGAACGGGACGGCCAGGCCCCGCATCTCCCGGCCGCCCTGCACGAAGTAGGCCGGAATCGCCAGGCCGGGCACATCCCGATGCAGATCGACGGCTTGCAGCCGGGGATAGAGGGCGTCCCAGGCGTCCAGCATCCCGGTCATCGTGTGCGCTTTCTGGAGCAGTGTGGACTCCGGAACGGCCAGATCGAACGGCGGATCGGGTAGCCCGTACATCCGGTTGGTGTGCAGTAGGAATGGTTCGTAGTCGTAGACGTCCGCCCAGGGCGGCGGGCCCTGCCGCGCCAGTCGTGCCACCAGGTCGCCGCGCCCTTCGGCCCGGGCCCAGGCCAGCATGTCCTGATGGAAGATCCGGTCGCTGGCCTGCAGATCCACCGCCTGACCGGTGCCGACATAGGCGCTGAACCTCTCCGGATGCCGGTGGGCGGCCACGATCGCCGGGATCGATCCGCCGGAGTGGCCGAGCAGCAGGATCCGGGTCCGGCTGAAACGCTGCCGCAGACGGTCGGTGACCGCCACGATGTCGGCGACCTCCGAATCCAGCGTGAGCCGGCCGCCCAGCGCCGGGTAGGACGCGCCGCCACCACGGCGGTCCAGAGTCGCCACCACGAAGTGCTCCTCCAGCCCGGACAGCCTGGTCCGCATCATCCCGGTGTCCGACCCGCCCGGCGGGCCCGGCACGTAGAGCAGCACCGGCAGGTCCGGGGACCGGCCCCGGATCATCACGCCCAGCCCGCCGACAGAGGTCAGCTCCGCGACACCGCCGGGGATCGGGGCGGTCCGGGCCGGGACTGTGGCCGCCACCGCGAGCGCCAGGGTCAGCGCGGTCGCCGAGCCGGTCAGGGCACGGCCGGCGAACCGGCGGAACCGGGTGCGCGCCGGGCGGCGATGGGCCCAGGCGGCGCCCGCGGCCATCGGCACCACGGACAGAAATCCGTGGAGCACCCGGCCGCTGAGGAGCACGACGACCCCGATCGGGCTGAGGTGTGGCGGATCCACGGACGGGCCGGAGACCCTGATCCGGGTCAGCTCGAACGCCGGCACGAACAGCAGAGGTGCGAGGAGGATCGGCCACCGCGAGCGCGCCGCCCGTCCGGCCAGGACGCCGACAGCGGCGCTGATCACGATCGACCCGAGCGCCTGCGCCCCGGTCAGCGGGCCACGCGGAGTCCAGAGTGCCGCGAGCACACCCCAGACCGCCGGGACGAGAAGGACCGGAATCACCATGCCCGGAAGGTTCCGGCATCGGAGACGCCGAGCGCATCGTTCCCCGGTATGCCTTCCAACCCATACCTTGGTAGCTCCCCACCGGCTCCGGATCCTCCTACGCTGGCACCATGTTCTTCGCGCTGCTGGTCCCCGAACCCGGCGGTGCCCGGGCCCGGACACGGGACCGGGTGGCCGACACCGTGGCGATCGTCGCCGCCCTTCTCTACGGCTCGGTGATGATGTTCCTGGGCGACGCGGCCCGTCCCGGCGCGATCATCTCCTGGCAGGCCGACCTGGCGATCGGGATCGCGTGCGCGGGTGTCCTGCTGGTGCGCCGCCGGTTCCCGCTCGGGGTGGCCGTGGCGCTGCTGCCGTTCGGCGCCGTCTCGGTGACCGCGACCGGCCCGATCATCGTGGCCCTGTTCACCGTGGCGATCCGGCGACGGCCACCGATCCCGATACTGCTCGGCGGGCTCACCGTCGCCACCGGAGCGGTCTACTTCGGGCTGCACGCCGATCCGGCGTCCGGCATCTGGCTCGACCTGCTGATGCGCGCCCTGACCAGCGGGCTGGCGCTGGGGTGGGGGTTGTTCGTGCGAGCGTACCGGCGGCTCACCACGTCGCTGCGGGAGCACGCGGCCCGGCTGGAGTCCGAGCAGCGACTGCGCGAGGACCGCGCCCGCCTCACCGAGCGGGCCCGGATCGCCCGGGAGATGCACGACGTGCTGGCCCACCGGATGTCACTGATCAGTCTGCACGCGGGCGCTCTCGAGGTGCGGGCCGCGGTCTCTCCGGATGAGCTGACGATCGCGGCCGGCGCCATCCGCGGCAGCGCGCACCAGGCGCTGGAGGAGTTGCGGGCGGTGGTCGGTGTCCCGAGCGGCCGGCCGGAGCCGCCGCAGCCGGGGCTGGCCGACCTTCCCGAACTGATCGCTGGTGAGCGGGCAGCCGGGATGACCGTCGACTTCCACACCGATGTCGCGCCGGAGGGGCCGCCGTCCCCGCTCGGCCGCACGGCGTACCGGATCGTCCAGGAGGGTCTGACGAACGCCCGCCGGCATGGCACGAGCCGGGCCGCCACGGTCCGCATGGCAGGCGAGCGCGGCCAGGTCCTCCGCATCACGATCATCAACCCCTTCGCCGGTACGGGTGAGTCACCGCCCTCCACTCCCCCATCCCATGACCAGGCTCCTTCCGTATTCGGCGGGCGAGACGCCACGGCCGGCAGCCGACTCCATCACGGCTTCGGCGACCAGGTGACCATCGACGGTCAGGGATCTCACGGCACCGGCGAGCAGTCCAGCGCCGCCCTCGGCCAAGGGCTTCACGGCATCCGCGAGCAGGTCACCACCGGCGGCCCGGGACCTCACGGCGCCGCCGAACGAGCCGGCGCAATGGGCGGTCGGGGGCTGCACGGCATCGGCGAGCGGGTGGCCCTCGCCGGGGGCCGGGTCACCCACGGCCTGTCGCGGGGCGAATTCCGGCTGGCGGTGGAGCTGCCATGGCCGTGCTGACCGGCGGAGCCGTGGTCGACGGTGCGCACGGGCGAGTCATCCGGCTGGCGATCGTGGACGATGATCCGCTGGTCCGGGCCGGGTTGCGGATCCTCGTCGGAGGGTCGCCGGAGATCGAGGTGGTGGCGGAGGCCACGGACGGGGCCGAGGCGGTCACCGTCGCGCAGGCGCACTGGCCGGACGTCATCCTGATGGACATCCGGATGCCGGGGGTCGACGGGCTGGCCGCCACCCGCCGGATCCGCAGCCGGGGCGGCGCGCCGCAGGTGATCGTGCTGACCACGTTCGATGCCGACGAATATGTGCTGGAAGCGCTGCGTGGCGGGGCCAGCGGCTTCCTGCTGAAGGACACACCGCCGCGGGAGATCCTGGCGGCGGTCCGTTCGGTCGCGGCCGGAGCCGCCATCCTCTCCCCGACGGCGATCCGGCGCCTGATCGATCACGTCGCCGACCCGGCGGCCGGCACCCGGCGGGCGCGGGCCCGCGACCGGTTCGCGGTTCTGACCGGCCGGGAGCGGGAGGTGGCGTTCCGGGTCGGGCGCGGCGACTCCAACGCGGAGATCGCCGCCGGCCTGACGATGAGCGTTCCGACCGTCAAAGGCCATGTGTCCCGGCTGCTCAGCAAGCTCCAGCTGAACAACCGGGTCCAGATCGCGCTCCTCGTCCACGACGCGGAACTTCTCGGCGAGGCTTCCAGCCCAGACTGACGTGCCCGTCCCCGGTCCGATCCGGACCCGAAGTCCCCACGCGAGCTCTCGTACGGGACACCGTGGCGAACTACGGTCCGGTCCACACCAAAAGTCACCACACGCGCTCCGGCAGCAGACACCGTGGCGAACTGCGGTCCGATCCACACCCAAAGTCACCACGCGAGCTCTCGTACGAGACACCGTGGCGAACTGCGGTCCGATCCACACCGAAAGTCACCACGCGCGCTCCGGCGGCAGACACCGTGGTGATTTCGGGTCCGAGCCACACCGGAAGTGACCACACCGGTGGTCGTGCAGGACTCCGTGGTGAAGTCGGGTCTGGTTTGCACCCGAAATCACCACGCGGGCTCTCGATCGGGACGCGCTGCGGGCTGCCACATCTGGCGGGCCGTCGTATCTGGCGGGCCGTCGTATCTGGCGGGCCGTCGTATCTGGCGGGCCGTCGTATCTGGCGGGCCGTCGTATCTGGCGGGCCGTGGCCGGAAGCCGAGTGTGGCATCGGGCTGATCGTGGCCGGAACAGACTGATGCCCGGGGCACGGGGTGCCTCGGGCATCAGTCGCTACAGACTGGATCCATGGAGGATCCGGGTGTTACACCTCTATCGGATCGATCAGAGGATCTTGATCGGGCTGTCGATCAGGCCCACGTTGACCAGGCCGTTCTGGCTGATCTGCTTGTTCGAGTAGACGCCACCGTGGTAGAAGTTGTCGCCACCGTAGTAGCCGCCACCGTAGCCACCGCCGTAGCCGTAGCCGACCGGGACGTAGTCGACCCCGTAGCCGGCGTAGCCGTAGTCGTAACCGGCAACAACAGCGGCCGGAACGATGTTCCTGCGGCACTTGCCATCGGCAGCCTGGGCCGGGACGGCCATAGCCAGCGTGGCGCCGGTGGCCAGGAAGAGACCGCCGAGGTACAGAGCCGTGCGACGCATGATTTTTCCTTTCAAGCGGTTGGTTGCTTGGGGAAAATTCTGGACCGCCGTGGCGCATTTCGCGTGCATTTGCCCGAATAACGCGTGAAGTTTCACCATTTCGTGGAAATTTGGGCAAAGATCACTAATAAGCGTTAGGGTCTCGCGGGCGCTTCCATCCCGGAACTCTGAACAGTGCGCGGCATTTCCCATTCGAATCGGCATTCACCTGGGAAAACGCTTTCGGAAGCACCGCCACCCCGGAACGACACGCCGGGCCGCCCGAAGAACTCCCCCGAAACGCCGACGCCGCGTGGCGCGCGGCGCGCCACGCGCCGGAGGGCAGCAAGCCGGGCAACGAGGGGCGCAACGGTGCGGCAGGGCGGACGGCCAAAGGTCGCCGGAGCCGGCAAGGCGGACAGCAAGAGGTCGCAAAGGGACGGCGAGGTCGGCGGATAAGGATGACAACGGGCGGTAGCGCCAGCCCCAGAGAGTGGCATGCCACGGCGAAGGGCCGCAGGGGGTGAGAAGACAAGGGCTGGAGAGCGTGGCAGCTCACGGCGAGGGACGGCAATGGGACCGGAGAGCGCGGGCCGCAGAGAGCGACAAACCACAGCGGCAAACCGCAAAGGGACCGGAGAGCGCGGGCCGCAGAGAGCGACAAACCACAGCGGCAAACCGCAAAGGGACCGGAGGGCGCGCCCCCCAGCGTGGACGAGCAAAAGGCGGTGCAACGCGGGCTGCAGAGGATGGCAGGCCGCAGCGAGAGGCGAGACAAAGGGCGAAGAGGCGCGGGCCGCGGAAGGCATAAGCCGGGCGGCAGGAGTGGGAGAGCCGGCTATCGGCACGGCTCCCCCACGCCGGACCATGATGTGCGACTCGGGTGTGGAAACGCCGCGCGAGTGCGCAGCACGAAGTGGAACCACCACGCGAGAACTCGATCACGGCACGCAAACGCCAGGCGAGGACGCGGCAGGGAATGGAACCACCGCGCGAGAAACACGGCACGACGAGGCAGAAATCCGGCGCGGCCACCACCGGGCAGGCTGCGAAGGTGGACTCGGCCGGCCGGAAGAACAAAGCGGCTACCAGGAGCGATGAAACGTACATCCCGGGAATCGGCGGCATTGGCCCGCCGGCGGCCGACAGCGAACGTCCCCGCCCGGACCACACCGGACGGGGACGGACAGCCGAACCGCAGACGGACCGGCCCGGCACAGAGACCCGCAGACAGACCGGCCCGGCACAGAGACCCGCAGACGGACCGGCCCGGCACGGAGACCCGCGGACGGACCGGCCCAGGTGTTCTACAGACGGACGCCGAGGAGGGCGTCGACGGTGCGGGACATCAGTTCCGGTGCGGTGGTGTCGTCGCCCACGCCGGACAGGGCCGCCTCCGACCAGGCGTCCACCAGCGCCAGGGCGGCCGGCGCGTCCAGGTCGCCGGCCAGTGCCTCCCGGACCGCGGCGAGCAGGCCCGCGCCGGACGGGCCGGACGGGGCCGCGGCCGCCTCGCGCCAGCGGGACAGGCGCTGCTGGCCGGCCTTCAGCACGTCGTCGGTCCAGTCCCGGTCGCTGCGGTAGTGGCCGGTGAGCAGGCCCAGACGGACCGCCATCGGGTCGACGCCGTCGCCGCGCAGACGAGACACGAAGACCAGGTTGCCGCGGGACTTGGACATCTTCTCGCCGTCCAGCCCGATCATGCCGGCGTGCACGTAGTGGGAGGCGAACGGCGCCGAACCGGTCAGCACCTCGGCGTGCGCGGCCGAGCACTCGTGATGCGGGTAGAGCAGGTCGCTGCCGCCGCCCTGCACGTCGATGGTGTCGCCGAGCAGGTTGAGGGCGATGGTGGCGCACTCGATGTGCCAGCCGGGACGGCCGGGTCCGAGGTCGCCGCCCTCCCACACCGGCTCGCCCTCGCGGGCGCCGCGCCACAGCAGCGGGTCGAGCGGGTCGCGTTTGCCTTCCCGGCCGGGGTCGCCGCCACGCTCGGCGGACAGGGTGGTCATCTCGTCCCGGGACAGGTGCGACTCGTAGCCGAAGGAGGGTGCGGCGGCGATGGAGAAGTACACGTCACCGGTGCCGTCCTCCAGGCGGTAGGCGACCCCGGAGGCGAGCAGGGACGACACGTGCGTGACGATCGCCGGGATGGACTCGACGGCGCCGACGTAGTGGGCCGGCGGGATGATCCGCAGCGCCTCCATGTCCTCCCGGAACAGGGCGGTCTCCCGCATGGCCAGGACGATCCAGTCCTCGCCGTCGCGTTCGGCGCGTTCCAGCAGCGGGTCGTCGATGTCGGTCACGTTCTGGACGTAGCGCACGTCCAGCCCGGCGTCGCGCCACATCCGGTTCACCAGGTCGAAAGTGATCATCGTGGCAGCGTGGCCGAGGTGGGTGGCGTCATACGGCGTGATGCCGCAGACATACATCGAAGCCGCCCCGGAAGGGGTGCTGGGCTGCACCGACGCGCGCGCGGTGTCGTAGAGCCCCAGTGGGGACCGCCCCGGCGAGTCCGGCAGGGTGGGTACGTCGTGACCGGTCCATGCATCCATGCTGGGAGCCTAACCAGCGGTCCCGAGAGCAGTCTCGGAGCGTGAGCTAAACCTCTAGATCGGCGGCCAGGGAATAGCCGGCCAGTCGGTCGGCGGCTGCGGGAACCGGGCGGCCCGCAGCAGCCGTTTCACCCGCAGGGCGACGTGCTGCACCTCGGAGATGGTCAGGTGATCCTCCAGCGAAGAGGCGAGATCACCGGACAGATCCGCCATGAGGCGTTCCAAAACAAGCACAGCCTCGGGCGGCAACGACTGCCCGGTCCAGCCCCACAGCACGGTGCGCAGCTTGTTCTCCACGTGGAAGCTGACACCATGGTCGACGCCGTGCACCCCGCCGGTCGCCGGGTAGAGCACGTGCCCGCCCTTGCGGTCGGCGTTGTTGATCACCGCGTCGAAGACCGCGAGCCGGGCCAGGCGGATGTCGTCGGCGTGGGCCAGCGCGTACGCGTCCCCGTCGTCGTCCCGGGCCGCGGCCACCGGGAACCAGCCCTCGGGCACGTCGTACGCCGGGACGAACCCGATCAGCGCGGGCACCTCGGCCGGCTCGTCGATCCACAGCTGCAGCGCGCCGGGGCCGAGCGGGCCATCACGCAGGATGGTCGGCGGCACCAGGTCCCAGCCGGTGGCCCGGGACACCAGATAGGCCGACACCTCGCGGCCGGCCAGGGTGCCGTCCGGGAAGTCCCAGAGCGGGCGCTCACCACGGACCGGCTTGTAAACGCAGCGCCGAGTCAGCCCGTCCAGGCTGATCTCGGCGCGCAGGGTGGTGTTGGAGGCGTCGGCGAGGCGCCCCTCTATCTCGATGCCACCCCGTTCGAGCAGGGTGAGCGCATCGGCCTCGGCCAGCACGGACGTGGGCTCCGCCGTCACCGGTGGTAACCGTTGTGCCGGGGGCAGAGGTGGCCGGCCGGGTCGAGCGGCTGACCGCAGAGCGGGCACGGCGGCCGGCCGGCGGCGACCACCCGGCGGGCCCGGTCGATGAAGGCGCGGGTGGCCTCGGGGGTCAGCCGCACCCGCAGCCGGTCGAGATCCTCGTCGGGCTCGTCGTCGTCCTCCTCGTCGTCGTCGAGGGAGGAGTCGTCGAGGGAGGGATCGTCCAGCCCGGAGCCGCCGAGGTCGGCCTCGGGCTCACCGGCCTCGATCGCCTCGATCACGACGGTGCTGGTGTCGACGTCGAAGGCCAGGCCCAGGGTGCCGACCCGGAACTCCTCGTCGACCGGGCTGTCCAGGGGCTCGTTGTCGTGCACGGCCACCAGCGGCGAATCCGGCAGCGACACCCCGAACCGCTTGTTCGCCTCGAGCAGCAGCTCCTCGAGCTTCTCGGCGAGCAGCGACACCTGGACCTTCTCCAGCGCCACGCTGATCACCCGGCCACCGCCGCGGGCCTGGAGGTAGAACGTGCGGTCACCCGGCTCGCCCACCGTCCCGGCGACGAACCGCTCCGGCGGCTCGAATGCATGCACTTGGTGGGTCATGGCACCAACCCTAGCCATCCGCGGGGATATCCGCGCGGGTCACCGTGGCCGGTTCGCCGAGGGCGCAACGGGGCCTACGCTGCGGCGATCAGACGATCACCCTGCGCTGTCAGACGCCTCCTCCGGCCCCGCCGCCGACCGCCGCGTCACCCGCCGGGACAGCCGTCTTCGGCGGCACCAGTGAGCCCAGCTCGCCGGTCTCGTTGACCCTGACCACGAAGGGCCTGGTCGGGGTGTACCGGATGACGGTGATCGATGCCGGATCGGCCACGATCCGCTGGAACTGGTCCAGGTGCAGACCGAGCGCGTCGGCCACGATGGCCTTGATCACATCACCGTGGCTGCAGGCCAGCCAGACCGCGCCGTCGCCGTGCTCGGCGGCCACCCGGGCGTCCCACGACCGGATCGCGGCGACCGCCCGCGCCGACATGTCGGCCATCGCCTCACCGTTCGGGAACACCGCCGCGCTCGGATGCTGCTGCACCACCGGCCAGAGCGGCTCCTTCGCCAGCTCGGACAGCGGGCGGCCCTCCCAGTCGCCGTACCCGCATTCGATCAGCCCGTCCTCCAGCACCGGCTCGGTGTCCGGCAGGGCCAGCTCCAGGGTCTGCCGGCAGCGGATCAGCGGGCTGCTCACCACCGCGGCCAGCGGCAGGTCCCGCAGCCGCTCACCGGCCCGGACCGCCTGGCCACGGCCGGTGTCGTCGAGTTCCACCGGCTGCCGCCCGGCCAGCCCGCCGGAGGCGTTCGCGGTGGTCCGGCCGTGCCGCATCAACAGGACGGTGGCCATCAGCTCGCCACATCCGCGTCGGCGAACGCCTCGGCGACCACCCGCAGGGTCTCCAGGCCACTGCGCAGATCACCGACGTACGGGCTGATCGACAGGGTCCCGACCCCGGCCGCCGCGTACGCCCGGATCCGCTCGGTGACCTGCTCACGCGTACCGATCAGGGAGGTCCTCTCGATGAAGTCCCGGGGCACCGCCGCGGCCGCCTCGGCCGGCTGCCGGCTCAGATAGAGATCCTGCACCAGCTTCGCCTCGTCCGGGTAGCCCATCCGGACCGCGATGCCGTTGTAGAAGTTCTGCTCCCGGCTGCCCATGCCACCGACATAGAGCGCCGCGTACGGGCGGACCACGTCGGCACACGCGTCCAGGTCGTCGCCGAGCACCGCCGGCACCGAGGCGACCACGTCGAACCCGTCCAGGGTCAGCCCCCGCTTCGCCCGGCCGGCCGCGATGTGCCGCAGCTGCTCGGCCGCCGCGTCCGGCGCCACGAAGATGCCCAGCCAGCCGTCCGCGATCTCGCCGGCCAGCTCCAGGTTCCTCGGCCCCACCGCGGCCAGATAGACCGGGATTTCGGTACGGGCCGGGCGGAACCCGAGTTTGAGGGGCTTGCCGGCGCCACCGGGCAGCGGCAGCTCGTGGAACTCACCCCGGTACGCCACCGGCTGACGGGACAGGGCCATCCGGACGACGTCGACGTACTCACGCGTACGGGCAAGCGGTTTAGCGAACCGCACACCGTGCCACCCCTCGGAGACCTGGGGTCCCGACACGCCGAGGCCCAGCCGGAACCGCTTGCCGGACAGGGTGTCGAGCGTCGCTGCGGTCATCGCCGTCATCGCCGGGGTGCGTGCCGGGATCTGCATCACCGCGGCGCCCAGATCGATGCGCTCGGTCTGCCCGGCGATCCAGCCGAGCATGCTGACGGTGTCCGAGCCGTACGCCTCCGCCGCCCAGACCACCGCGTACCCGAGCCGGTCCGCCTCCCGGGCCATCGCGAGGTGGTCGGCGGGCGTGCTCCACGCCGCCTGATAACCGAGGCTGAGTCCGAGCCGCACTGGCCCTCCCGAGATCTTGGAATGTCCGCTGGCAAGACTACTGATACGGCGACAGGGCTGTTTCGGTCCGGTAACCGACCCACCCGGCCGATGCCGCGGCATTTCGCTGAGCAGGGAGTCTGAATAAGGTTCACTCATGCATCAGCGACCGCTCGGCCGAAGCGGGCTAGCGGTTTCGCGGCTCGCCCTCGGCACCATGACCTGGGGACGGGACACCGACCCGGACGACGCCTCGGACCAACTCAAGATCTTTTTAGAGGCCGGCGGTACGTTGATCGACACCGCCGACGTGTACGGCGACGGTGACGCCGAGGCGGTCATCGGCTCCCTGCTCGACCACCTGGTCCCCCGCGACGAGGTGGTGATCGCCACCAAGGCCGGCCTCACCCCGCACCGCTACCGCCCGCGCGACGCCTCCCGCGGCAACCTGCTGCGCTCCCTGGACGCGTCACTGCGCCGGCTCGGCACCGACTACGTCGACCTGTGGCAGATCCACGGGTACGACGCGCAGACCCCGTTCGAGGAGACCCTGGCCGCCCTCGACCACGCCGTCGCCACCGGCCGGGTCCGCTACGCCGGCGTCTCCAACTTCGCCGCCTGGCAGACCGCCCGCGCCGCCACCTGGCAGTCCGCCTACCCCGGGCGGGCCCCGATCGTCGCCGCCCAGATGGAGTACTCCCTACTCGAACGCGGCATCGAACGCGAGATCCTGCCGGCCGCCGCCGCCCTCGGCTTCGGCGTGCTCGCCTGGTCCCCACTGGGCCGGGGCGTGCTCACCGGCAAATACCGCAACGGCCGCCCGGTCGACTCCCGCGCCGCGACCGAACACATGGGCGCGTTCGTCCGCCACTACCTGGAACCCCGCAGCTCCAGCATCGTCGAGGCGGTGGTGACAGCGGCCGGCGGCCTGGGCGTCGCCCCACTGGAGGTGGCCCTGGCCTGGATCCGCGACCGCCCCGGCATCGTCGCGCCGGTCCTCGGCGCCCGCACGGCCGGCCAGTTGCAGGGCGCCCTCCGCGCCGAACAGCTCACCCTGCCCGCCGAGATAGCGATGGCCTTGGAGGACGTCTCCGCGATCGAGGTCGGCTACCCGGAACGAGAGGGATCCCACTACCCGGAGGGCTGAACCGTCCGCCCTCCCCCGCGGTACACCCCGGTGACGAGGGTTCACGAGGCGGGGGATCATGGGTGGTGAACTGTTCATCGACGTGGCCGGTGTCAACTCGCTCTACAACCAGCTGCAACGGGCCGCTGACGACACCGAGGACTCGCTGTCGTACGTCGAACGTCATTCCGATCTGAGCCCGTTCCAGCAGGGCCTGTGGACTCAGGTGCTCACCCCTCACGAGGTCGCCCGGCACGAGATGACGACCTCGCTGGCCCGGCTGCGCCTGCTGGTGGCCAACACGGCCACGCAGGTCAACCTCGCACAGGTCGAGTTCTCCCGGGAGGATCTTCGCGCGGCCCGGGATCTGGACCACACCCGGCCCGGCGCCGTCGACCCCAACGTCCTGGCGAGCAGGCTGACCCAGGAACGGCTGCGGATACCGCCCGGCGGTTCGCCGTTCGCCGACCCCGCCGAGCCGGTCGATCACCTGGTCACACCACAGGATCCGAAGGCCGAGTTCTGGTCCTTCAACCCGATGGTCGACCTGATCAGCCCGTTCGCCTATCTCCGGCAGGCGGCGATCTGGGTGTTCGATCACGACCCGTTCGAGCTGTGGACCGAGTGGTTCGCCGGGGACTGGGATTCCTACATCCTGGCCGGGGCCGCCATGGCGAACGCGGGGACCGCCGCCGGCGCGATCGGCGACAACCTCGCCGCCGGTGCGGTCGCCCTCCCGTCCGTCTGGCGGGGGAACGCGGCCGAGAACTACCAGGAGTACCAGCTGCGACTCGCCGGAGCGGCGAGGTCGCTGGAGGACCTCGGGAACAACTTCAACGCCCTGTACCGGGAGTCCGCCGAGTGTGTGAAGAACTTCTACGATGTCTTCAGCGGACTCTTCGTGAAGATGATCGATTCCTTGCTGCTGGTGAGCATCGGCCTGGCGGGCGGGACCGCCATGATCGCCACATTCGCGGGTTCGGTGATCGGCTACTCGGTGGCGTTGAGTTATGCCATCTACGCGATCGATCTGTACAACGAGATGTCGAGTGCCTTCACCCACGCCGAGAACGCACTGAAGGCGATCGCCGGGTCCATGGCGGCGCTCAAGGCCTCGGCCGAACTCACCGGACTACCGACCATCGAACCGTATCGGAGCCCCGGGAACTGACCGGGCGAGAAGGAGACGCGATGAGCCGCAGCATCATCGACGACCCGGTGGCCAGGGCGTTGATCGAGCACCTCGCCGCCAGGCGCGGGAACGGCGATCCGGTCGGCGAACTGACCCGGGCCCTGCTCGACGGCGAGCCGGGTCGGGAACTGGTCCGCAACAGCTGGCTGGGCGAGGGCCTGGCCGAAGCCGTGGCGAACGGGAGATCGGAACTCTGCCGGATGTCACCGGAGCAGCGCGCCGACATCGAGCGGGACGCCGCCCGCCTCGGCCGGGACCGGGCCCGGGTGGGTGAAGCGTGAGCACCTGGCTCCGTCTGCAGATCGCCTCCCCGTTCATCGTCTTTCCCGCGCTCTTCCTGGCCGCGACCGTGGGTGGCGCCTACATCGTGTGGTCGACCGTCGACAGCACCGCCTGGCGCGCACTCACCCTGTTCCTGTGCCTCATGCACGTCATCTGTGTGGGCGTCGGCGTCTCGATCGCGGTCGACCGCGAGCTGGACAGCTTCCCGTGGCGCCGGATGGTGACGGTGGTGCTGTTCCTCGCCCTCAGCCTCGGGGTGGTCTGGGTCCGGGAGATGGTGCAGTTCTCGCCCACCGGTGTGACGCACGGGTCTGGTCTGTAAGCGGGGGCCGGGCGCATATTAGATCGCATGGACTACGAATACGCGCCGCTGCGGTTGCCTTCGAATGTCGATCGGCTGACCGCCGCGGCGCAGCTCGCCATTCAGGCGGAGTTCTCCGGGTGGGAGCTGGCCCGGGTGCAGCTCTTCGCCGACGGCACCCGCAAGGTGGTGCTCCGCCGCCGCCTGCAGAGCACCCCGCAACCAGGCCTCAGCTACTGACGAGGCGGGCACTGAGCGCGCAGGGGGTAACCCGGCCCGCTGGGGTAACCCCGGCCCGCACGAATCGTGCCCGCTGAGGCCGAGGGTGCCGAAAACGACTAACCGATCGTGGTCGTTCTCGGTGCCCTCGGCCTCAGCGTGAAAGGGCACGATTCAGCGAGCCGGAGGCGAAGCGATCAAATTCAGTGCTTGTGACCCGCGTGGTCGTGATCGTGGTCGTGGTCGTCCTCGTCCGGCAGGAACGGGTGCTCGTCCAGCCGGCCGACCAGCAGATCGGTCTCGACCGGGGCGAACGGGCCGGACCCGTCGGCGTCGTCGAACGCCTCCAGGTCGAGGGGCTCGGCGACCTCGGTCACCGTGAGCAGGCCGTCGAGCGGCTCCAGCTCGGGCACGTCGAGGGACGCGAGGGAGCCGTCGCCGGCCTGCAGCAGTTCCAGCACGGCCTCGCCGACGGACTCGACCGGGCCGGCGTCCTCGTCCTCGGGGACCGAGCTGCGCCGGGCGGTCTCGGCGACCCGCATCAGGGCGGAGACGCTGGGCACCCGGTAGTCGCGGCGCTGCCGGACCGAGACGACCCGCTCGTACGGGTCGGCGCCCGTGTCGCCGGCGCCCTCGCTGATCTGGCCGAAGCGCTTGTCCGCCTCGTCGGGGTCGATCGACTCGACGTCCCACGGCGTGACCTCACCGTAGGCGTCGAGAAGCTTCTCGTCGTACGCGAACGAGGCGTTGTTCAGGTCGACGTACGCCTGCCAGACGTCGTCGTCGTCGATGCGGCCGGCAGCCGCCTTGACGGCCGCGAGGTGCGCCCGCGCCGCCTCGATCACCCGGTCGAGGGCGACATCGAGTTCGGCGTTCTGGTCGGTCATGGGATGGGGGTCCTTCCGCAATTTCAGCTGTTTCGGAGCAAACGGTCGAGCACACGCACGCCGAACTTTAGTCCCTCCACCGGAACTCGCTCGTCGATGCCGTGGAAGAGGGCACTGAAGTTGAGGTCGGGGGGCAGCCGGAGCGGGGCGAACCCGAAGCAGCGGATCCCGAGGGTCGCGAAGGCCTTGGCGTCGGTGCCTCCGGACATCAGGTACGGCACGGTACGCGCCCCGGGGTCCTCGGCGCGCAGCGCGGCACCCATCGCGTCGACCAGGTCGCCGTCGAAGGCGGTCTCCACGGCCGGCTGCTGGTGCACGTGCTCGATCTCGATGTCCGGCCCGATCACCTCCCGGAGCTCGCGCAGGAAGGCGTCGGCGTGGCCGGGCAACGTACGGCAATCGATGGTCGCGGACGCCTTGCCGGGGATGACGTTGTCCTTGTAGCCGGCGGCGAGCCGGGTGGGGTTGGCGGTGTTGCGCAGCGTGGCGCCGATCAGGTTGGCGATCGGGCCGAGTTTCGCGACGGCGAGTTCCGGCTGCTCCGGGTCGAGTTCGATCTCCAGGGCGTCGCTGACCTGCTCCAGGAAGGCCCGCACGGTGGGGGTGACGACGGTCGGGAAGCGGTGGTTGCCGACCCGGGCGACGGCTTCGGCGAGCCTGGTGACGGCGTTGTCGTCGTGGATGAAGGAGCCGTGGCCGGGCCGTCCGGTGGCGTGGATCCGCAGCCAGTCGAGCCCTTTCTCGGCGGTCTGGACGAGATAGAGGCGAAGATCGTCATTGATGGTGTACGAGTACCCGCCCACCTCCCCGATCGCCTCGGTGCACCCCTCGAACTCCCCGGCGTGGTTCTGCACGAGCCACTGGGAGCCGTACTCCATGCCGGCCTCTTCGTCGGCGGTGTACGCCAGCACGATGTCGCGGGGCGGGGTGTAGCCGGTGCGCCGCCACTCGCGCACGGTGGCGAGGACCATCGCGTCGAAGTCCTTCATGTCGACGGCCCCGCGGCCCCAGAGGTAGCCGTCCTTGATCTCGCCGGAGAACGGGTGCACCGACCACTCGCCGGCGTCGGCCGGCACCACGTCGAGGTGGCCGTGCACGAGCAGCGCGCCGCGGCCGGAGTCGGCGCCGGGGATCCGGGCGATCAGGTTGGCACGCCCGGGCGCCGATTCGAGCAGCCGTGACTCGACGCCGACCTCACCCAGCTTCTCCGCGACGTACTCGGCGGCGGCCCGCTCCCCGACGGTGGTCCGCGGGTCGCCGGTGTTGGTGGTGTCGATGCGGAGCAGGTCGCGGCACAGGTCCACGACCTCGTTCTCGGCGGTGGTCGTCATTCGCCCTTCTTACCAGCATCTTGTGACGGAGGTTTGCGGGGAGAACCGTATCGGGTACCCGCTCTGCCGTGCCTCATGCGAATCTTCCCCCGCTGCCGCCGATGGGTGGCGAGACTACTGGGCGCAGCATCATCGATGTGGTCGCCGAACAGCACCGCGAGATCATCTCGCTGACCGACCGGCTGGCCGCCGACCCGTCCGACCGTAAGGTCGCCTCGGTGCTGGTGGCCACGGTCTCCCGGCACCTGTCCGCCGAGGAGCAGTACCTCTATCCGGCGATCCGGACGGTGGTGCCGGGCGGTGGCCCGATCGCCGACCGCGAGCTGGCCGAGGATCAGGAGCTGCTGAGGTTGCTCAGCGGACTGGAACGGGGCGGCGACGCGACGAACATCACCGAGTCGATCCGCCGGCACGTGGCGGCCGACGCGGAGGAGCTGCTGCCGCTGCTGGAGCAGATGGCGCCGGTCGAGGACCTGATCCGTCTGGGGAACCGGTTCGAGACGTCCGAGGAGGCCGCTCCGACCCGGCCGCACCCGGCGACACCAGCCCGTCCGCCCTGGAACAAGGTGGTCGATCCGCTGGTGGGAGTGCTCGACAAGCTGCGGGACGCGGTCACCGGGCGTACGACGTACACCAGGGATCTGTGACCAAAAGCCGGTTTACTACCCGGAAGTAACATTGGTCCTGTTCGTTCATACGTTTGTCACAAGATGCCGATCATTCCACGTCTCGTGCACTAGCGTTCGATCCCTTTCTAGTCCTAACGTCACGCTATGAACCTCGAGCTGCGGCATCTGAAGGTGGTCTGCGCCATCGCGGAGACCGGCAGCGTGACCAAGGCCGCGTCACAACTCGGCCTTGCCCAGCCTGCGCTCACCGCACAACTCCAGCGGATCGAGCGCACGCTGGGTGGCCCGCTGTTCGACCGTGACCGCCGGGGGGCCCGACCGACGGCCCTGGGCGAACTGGTGCTCTCCCGCGCCAGAGTGCTGCTGCCCGCGATGAAGGGTCTGCAGGACGAAGCCGCCCGGCTGGCCGCCGGCGGTGGACACGACACCATGAGCAGGTACCGGATCGGCGCCATCGGTGGCCCGGTCGTCGCCCACCTGGTGCACCGCCTCTCCGCGGCCCAGCCGGAGGCACAGATCTCCACCCACGCGTCGTACTACATCTCCGAGCTGTCCGGCATGGTCCTCGCCGGCAAACTGGACTACGCGCAGGTGGGTGTCTGCGGAGACGCGCTGCCGTCCGCGGAGTACGGCCTGGTCTGGCAGACCATCGGCGTGGACGCGGTCTGCGTGCTCCTCAAGGAGGACCACCCACAGGCCAAGAACGTCGAGGTGGACCTGGCCGAGATGGCCGACGAGGCATGGGTGGCCGGGGCCGGCGACGGCTGCTTCGCCGACTGCTTCGCCGCCGCCTGCGCCCGCGCCGGATTCGCCCCGCGCCGGGTCCTCGAATCGGACGTGCGCAACTGCGTCGACATGGTGGAACTGGGCCTGGCCATCGGGCTGTGCCAGCCGACCTTCCGCCCACCGGCCGGACTGGTCAGCCGGCCGCTCCGGGGCGCCCCACTGCGCTGGCGGCTGGTGCTCGGCTGGCACCCGGACTCCCCGGCGGCCCGCAGCGCGCCCAAGCTGATGGACCACGCGGCCGAGGCGTACCAGGACATCCTGGCGCGCAATGAGGCGTACACCGAATGGATGCGCACCCAGGAACCGCAACATCTCGGCGGCAGCAACAGCCAGCTGGCCGCGGCCTGAGCACCGGGGCGCCGCGTGCGGCGCCCCGGCAACGCGCTACCCGACCGCGGACATCTCCACGTCGAAGGCGAGCTCACCGTCGCGGGCGTCGACCCGGACCGTCCGGCCCGGCGCCAGATCCGCCGCGAGCAGCATCTTCGACAGCCGGTTGTCCAGCTCGCGCTGAATAGTCCGGCGCAGCGGCCGGGCCCCGAACTCGGGCTGGAAACCCCGGTCGGACAGCCAGTCCACGGCCGCCGGAGTGACCTCCAGCCGGACGTCCTGGGCCTCCAGCCGGCGCCGGGTCTCGGCCAGCATCATCTCGGTGATCCGGTGCAGCTGGTCGCTCTCCAGCTGCCGGAAGATGATGATCTCGTCGATCCGGTTGATGAACTCCGGCCGCAGCTGCTCCTTGAGCCGCTTGTCCAGGCGGTCGCGCAGCCCCTCGTCACCGTCCGAGGCGCCGAACCCGACACTGCGGGTGCTCCCGTTGATCAGATCGGAGCCCAGGTTGCTGGTCATGATCAGTACGGTGTTCCGGAAGCTGACCGTCCGGCCCTGACTGTCGGTGAGCCGCCCGTCGTCGAGCACCTGCAACAGCAGGTTGAAGACATCCGGATGGGCCTTCTCGATCTCGTCGAGAAGCACCACGCTGTACGGCCGGCGCCGCACCGCCTCGGTCAGCTGCCCCGCCTCGCCGTACCCCACATAACCGGGCGGCGCCCCGACCAGCCGGGACACCGTGTGCCGCTCCTGGAACTCGCTCATGTCCAGCCGGATCATCCGGTCCGCGTCCCCGAACAGCGCACCGGCCAGCGACCGGGCCAGCTCGGTCTTGCCCACCCCGGTCGGGCCGAGGAACAGGAAACTGCCCACCGGCCGCTCCGGGTCACCGAGCCCGGCCCGCGACCGGCGCACCGCCTCGGCCACCGCCTCCACCGCGTCGTCCTGCCCGATCACGTGCGCGTGCAGGTCCTCCTCCAGGCGCAGCAGACGGTCCCGCTCGGCCTCGGTCAGCTGCGCCACCGGAATCCCGGTCGCCCGGGAGACCACCTCGGCGATCTCCCCCTCGGTCACCCGCGGCACCCCGGCCATGCCCGCGCCGCCCCCGGCCAGCCGCGCCTTCAGCTCGTTGATCCGGTCACGCAGCTCCGACGCCTGCTCGTAGTGCTCGGCGGCCACCGCCTGATCCCGGTCCCGGGACAACTGCTCCAGCTCCCGCTCCAGCTCCCGGCGGTCGGCGTCCGGCGTCTTGGTCCGCAATCGGACCCGGGCGCCGGCCTGATCGATCAGGTCGATCGCCTTGTCCGGCAGGAAACGGTCGGTGATGTACCGGTCCGACAACACCGCCGCCGCGTCCAGGGCCTCGTCCGTGATGCGTACCTGATGGTGGGCCTCGTAGTTGTCCCGCAGCCCGCGCAGGATGGCCACCGTGTCCTCGACACTCGGCTCGCCGACCAGCACCGGCTGGAACCGGCGGGCCAGCGCGGCGTCCTTCTCGATGTGCTTGCGGTACTCGTCCAGCGTCGTCGCGCCGATCACCCGCAACCGGCCCCGGGCCAGCGCCGGCTTGAGCATGTTGCCGGCGTCCATGCCGCCGCCCTCACCGCCGCCGCCCGCCCCGACCAGGGTGTGGATCTCGTCGAGGAAGACGATCAGGCCGTCCCCGGACGCCTGGATCTCCTCGATCACCTTCTTCAGGCGCTCCTCGAAGTCGCCGCGGTACTTGGTGCCGGCCACCAGCCCCGCCAGATCCAGCTGCACCACCCGCTTGTCCTGCAGGGTGAGCGGAACCTCGCCGTCCACGATCCGCTGGGCCAGACCCTCCACCACGGCGGTCTTGCCGACCCCGGCCTCACCGATCAGAACCGGATTGTTCTTGGTCCGCCGGGACAGGATCTCCACGGCCTGCTCGATCTCGTCGGCCCGGCCGATCACCGGGTCGATCTCCCCACGCCGCGCCGCCTCGGTCAGATCCACCCCGAACTGCTCCAGCGTCGGCGTCGGCGCGGTCTGCTGATGCTGCGCCTTCGGCAGCTCACTGTGGTGCGGGATGGTCCGCGGGTCGACGATCCGGCCGGCCAGCAGACGGCCCGCGGCCGAATCGGTGTTCAGCCCCAGCGCCATCAGAATGTGCTCCGGCCCGATGTACGACGCGCCCACCGCCCGGGAGATCTGCAGGCTGTCCAGCAGGGCCCGCTTCGCGGCCGGGGTCAGCGCGATGCTCTCCGGCAGCTCACCGGCGGCCGCCTCCGGCCGGCCCATCTCGGCCAGCAGGCGATCCGGGTCGGCGCCCGCGCGGCGCACCGTCTGCTTCATCGGCTCCTGCTGCAGCACCGCCCAGAGCAGGTGATCGGTGTCCAGATCGGCGAGGGTGCGCTCCCCGCCGGCCAGCTCGGCGGCCCGGCGCGCGGCATCCGCCAGCACCTGCCGGGCGTCGTTGCTCATGTAGCGCGCGATGTCGAAACGCTGCGCCGACCGGCGCGGCTCGGCCGCACCGAAGAAGCGGGCGAACAGGTCGTCCCACTGACCGGGCCCAGCCGGCCCGAACGGTCCGATGCTCATCAGTCTCTCTTCTCCTGGTACCTGGAACGGCAAACCGGCGCCGTCCGCCTGTCAACAGCGCGTGAAACAGCCCGGCGATTCCCGGATCGCGGAAAAAGTTGACACGACTACACTCAACTTCATGGCGGCGTCCCAGGATCCACCCTCCCTCACCCCGCTCTTCCAGGAGCCGGAACCGGCCGACCCGGACCGTCCCGGCCCACCCGGCGCGGGCCGCCCTCCCACCCACACCACCCCGGACAGGCACCCCGCCCCGGACATTCACCCCGCCCCGGACTTTCACCCCACCCCGCCCGACACCGGCCACCGGCCCACGCCGGCCGGCCCGGACCGCCGTCTCGCCCCGGACGAAGCGGGCCGTCCCGTCCTGATCGTCGACGGCGCCAACGTGGTCGGTTCAGTCCCGGACGGCTGGTGGCGCGACCGTCCCGGCGCCGCCGCCCGGCTCCGCGACAACCTGGCCGGCCTGCACATGACAGGCCTGCCCGGCCTGCCCGCACCGGTCGAGGTGATCCTGGTCGTCGAGGGCCGGGCCCGAGACGTCCCCCAGGGCCCACCCGGCGTCCACGTCGAACGAGCCACCGGCTCCGGCGACGACAAGATCGTCGACCTGGTCCGGGAGACGGCCCCCACCCGCCGCACCGTGGTGGTCACCGCCGACCGCGGCCTCCGCACCCGGGTGACCGCCTTGGGCGCCGAGGTCCGCGGCCCGTCCACGGTCCCCCGCTGACCGGCCCGCGTGGCGAGTTCGGGTGCGCTCCGCCCCGGAACTCACCACACCCCGCCCTCCGGTCCGCGTCCCTCCAGGTCCGCGGCGGCTTCCGGGCCGATGACCGATCCCAACCCCATGTGGGTACGCCACTCGGGCCCACGCCGATCGGGTAGCCCTGCCCGGTCCGCGCGACGTCCGCGCCGCTGACGGACCGCCCGGCGACCGCCGGGCCGAATGCGGTGGCCGGGGAACCCACTCGACACGACAAGTCCAGACAGAGTCCCGCCACCCCGGCGCGCCGGAGAACCGACCCGGCGAAAGGCATGTCCGGCGAAAGACGTGTCCGGCGAAAGGTGTGTCCAGCGGAGGGCGTGTCCAGCGGAGGGCATACCGGGAGATCCGCCCACCAGGAGCTCGACCGACCGGAGACTCGCCCGGCGGAGGGGACACACGGCGATCGGGCGGCGGGCGCCCCCTGACAAGCGCACCCGATGACGGGCCGTGCGCCGCCAACAGCCCTCCGGAATCTTGTTCTCGGCTGCTGGCCCGCTCGCGGTCAATTCCCGCGCGAGTGCCCGCTTCCGGCCCTATCCCTGACCGATCTTGGTGGCTTTACCACCTTTTCGAGTCTTGTTCTCGGCTGCCTGATCACTTGCGGTCAATCCCTCACGCCGGCGACCCGCTCAGCAGAGATCTTGGAGGATTTACCACCTTTTCCGGTGGTAAATCCTCCAAGAACGGCCAGGGCGAAGCTGGAAGGCGGACACTCGCGCGAGGAATTGACCGCGAGTGGGCCAGCAGCCGAGAAGAAGGCTCGATCCGATGGAAAGTCCTCCAAGATCAGCCAGGGCCGGGCCGGAAGGCAGGCACTCGCTCGGGGAATCGACCGCGGACAGGCCAGCAGCCCAGAGGAGGACTCCCGCCGGCGGCAAAGCCACCAAGATCACCGCTGGGCGAGTCGCCGGCGCGAGGGATTGACCGCAAGTGATCAGGCGGTCGAGAACAAGACTCTCCGGCTCGGCAAGCACACACGATGACGGACCGGGTACGGCCAACGGGCGCTCCAGGCCCCACAAAACGTATATCATAACAAACCGGGTGCCACCACCAGCACCCTCGGCCCCGACAAGCACGCACCATGACAAACCGGGTGCCGCCGATGGCGCCCTCGGCCCCGACAAGCACGCACCACCGCAGACCGGGTGCCGCCGATGGCGCCCTCGGCCCCGACAAGCACGCACCACCGCAGACCGGGCGCCGCCGATGGCGCCCTCGGGCCCGGCAAGCGCGCATGGACCGATAAGCGTGTGGTGCCGTCGGCCCGGGGCACCGGACACCCACCCACCAACCAGGAGTCATCCGTGCCCGGCGGGCTTGCACCGAGGCGGGCTTCGATCGTGTGGTGAGTTCCGGCGCGGAGCGTGCCGGAACTCACCACACGGGCTGGACGGATCACCCGGCCGCGCCGGGGAGGGCGTCCCCGGCGCGGGTGATCCGAATGGCCCCGCGGGGCCCCTCCAGTCCATAGTGGATCATCTTCGGATAGGATCTCACCAGGGCTGCCGTCCGGGCGCCCGGGGAAAGCGGCGTCGTGTCGTGGTGGGCACGGGGCGGCAAAAAGGGGCACCGGAGGACGGCCCGGCGGGAACCGGGCGGTATTCTGGGACCGCAAGTCGTAAACCCGCACAGGAGGCTGCCCGGGTGGCCAGTGTCGCCGAGCTCAGAGCTGCCGTCGAGGCAGCGCTTCAGCAGGTCACCGAGGGACAGCAGGCGATCCAGGCGGCGCGCGAGAAGATCGGTGAGGCGCAGCAGAGTCTGGCCGCCGCCCTCGACGGCAGCGCCAGTGACGCGGTCGGTGCCGCGCACGCCTCGCTGTCGCAGGCCGAGCAGCAGCTGGAGGATTCGTTCACGGCGACGCTCGCGGCGGTCGAGCAGGCGCACAGCTACACGGCGAGCCTCTGACGCGATGTCGCTGCTGCAGGATCTCGGCGCCCAGCTCCGCGCCGCCGCCGACGGTCTACCCACCGGTGAGGTCGCCGCCGCGATGAACAAGCTCCGCAGCGCCACCGAACTTCTCCGATGGGTGCAGGAGGAGTCCAGCCGGGACATCGGGGTGGCCCGGCTGGGGCACGCCACCGAGCACACCGAGAACGCGGCGGCCGCGCTGCGCGCCACCCAGGACGCGATCGAGCGCTACCTGGCCCAGTTGGGGCTGGGTGCCACCCCGGGCGCGGTGCCCGGCCAGGAGTGGCGGACCGCGATGCGCCGTGAGGAGGAGCGGCCCCGGCCGGAGCAGCCGGAGGGCGAGCCGGAGCGGCCGGAGGCGCTCGGCCCCTGGTGGCAGCAGCGGGTGGCCCAGCTGACCGGTGAGGCGCCCTCGGCGGAGCGGGCCGGGCGGACCGGTGAGCAGGCGGACACCTCGGAGCTGCTGCGCCGGATCGCCGCGGGGGTGCGGGCCGGTGACCGGGCCCGGCTGGGGCGGGAGCTGCACGCGGTGAACGCGTCGACGGGTCTGGGCCTGTCCGCGGTGACGCCGACCGTGCTGCACCGGCTGGCCGGTGACCTGCTCGGCCACGATCCCCGGCCGGAGGACGTGCCGCGGCTGCGGACCGCCGCCGAGGGCCGGGTGAAGTCGCTGCTGCCGGGCACCGAGCCGCACGTGCTGGAGACCCTGCTGGACCGGATCTGCCGGGTGCCGGTGCAGCAGCAACAGCAGAAACGTGGCGACCGGCCGGCCGGGCATCCGGCGGACACCGCGGTGACCGCGAGTGTGCTGACCGGTGTGCTGCTGGCCCGGCTGGGCCGGGACGCCGGTTCGCTGGATCCGAACACCCCGGAGCCGGTCCGTCCCCGCCCGGACGAGGCGGAGGAGCGCAGGTGACCGTGACGATCACGACGATGCCGGCGGGTCATGGCTGAGTCCACCAAGAACCGTGTGATGGAGATCCGGGCCGGGCTGTCGCACGCGCTCGGCGCCGCGCAGATCGCCCTGGCCCGGGCGCAGGACGCGGTGGAGGCCGCCGAGGCCCGGTTCGAACGGGTCCGGGCCGCCGCGTCGGCCCGGCGGCGCAAGCTGGTGGCGGCCCGCGACGAGCGGACCGCCGAGATCGACGCGTGGCACGACGGCGAGCTGGCGGCTCTGGTCGGGGTGGCCGCGGCGGCCGCCGGCCGGGCGGCGCCGGGCGCGGCCGGAGAGTCCTGGGACCGCTGGGAGGCGACGCCTCTGGAGCGGGCGGCGGAGCTGCGGGTGGGCCGGCTGATGTTGCCCGAGCCGTCGGTGGCGTCCCGGGAGGACGCACCGGGCGGGGACGACGACCGGGCGGCCGGGGCCTGGGCGTCCGCGCCGGGCGCCGGTGCGGAGAGCGCCGCACCGCGGTCGGCTTCCGAGGTGCCGGCCCTGGTGGGGCTGCTGGATCACGGGCACATCGTGGTCCGGGACGGCGATCACCGCGCGGCCGACGCCGTGGTGGCCGGGTTGCTGTTGCGGGCGCTGGGCACCAGCCTGCCGGGCACGGTCCAGATCGTCGGATACGACCCGGAGCATCTCGGCGGCGGTCTGGCCGGGTTCGCCCCGCTGGCCCCGGCCGGGGTGCTCACCTTCGTCGGCCCGGGTGGGCTGGACAAACTTCTGGACGAGCTGGTCGGTCACGTCCGGCGGATCAACGAGACGGTGCTGGCCGGTGAGTACACCTCGCTGCGTGAGCTGCACTCGGCGACCCGGCGGCGGCCGGAGCCGTGGCGGGTGGCGGTGCTGCTGGGCGGGCCCGAGTTGTCCCGGCACGAGCGGTCGCAGCTGGACCGGCTGCTGCGTACCGGCGCGGCCTGCGGGGTGCATCTGGTGATCCGGGGGCTGCCGGTGGAGGCGGGGCCGGGGATCGAGTTCATCGACGCGGCGGACGGCGACGGGGCTCGGATCGAGAGCGCGGGGGCGTTACCCGTACGGCTGGATCCGGCTCCTCCCCCACATCTGGTGACGGCGACCTGTCGCCGGATAGCGGAGTCGGTGGCGGCCGGGCCGGCGCCGGTGGCGCTGGACAGTCTGCTGCCGGAGCAGGGCGCGGAGTGGCGGGAGTCGGCGGCGACCGGGCTGACCGCGCCGCTCGGGGACAGCCCGCAGGGCCCGCGGGTGCAGGTGACGCTGAGCGACTATCCGCCGCACGCGCTGATCGCCGGCCCGTCCGGCACCGGTAAGACCAACTTCATCTACGCGTGGATGGGCGCGCTGGCCGCCCGCTACTCCCCCGACGAGCTGGCGTTCTACCTGCTCGATTTCAAGGAGGGGGTGTCGTTCGCCCGGTTCGCGCCGGGCCGGCGGGATCCGAGCTGGCTGCCGCACGTACGCCTGGTCGGGGTGAACGTCAACACCGACCGTGAGTTCGGTCTGGCGCTGCTCCGGTTCCTCGGTGGTGAGTTGCGGCGCCGGGCGGACGCGGCCAAACAGCACGAGGTGACGAATCTGGCCGAGTTGCGCGCCGAGGATCCGGAGGGGGTCTGGCCGCGGATCGTGGCGGTGGTGGACGAGTTCCAGGTGCTGTTGTCCGGGCGGGACGGGGTGTCGGCGGAGGCTGTCGACCTGTTGGAGGACCTCGCCCGGCGGGGCCGTTCGCAGGGGATCCACCTGATTCTGGCCAGCCAGGACGTGTCCGGCATCGAGGCGTTGTGGGGGCGGCCGGCGCTGGTCGCCCAGTTCAGTCTGCGGATCGCGCTGCCCCGGGCCCGGCGGGTGCTGGCCGAGACGAACGCCGCCGCCGACTCGCTGCCGCGCTATCACGCGGTGGTGAACGCCGACTCCGGCGCGGTGGAGGCGAACCGGGTGGTGCGGGTGCCGGCCGCCGGGGACCGGGAGCAGTGGAGCGCGCTGCAGCACCGGTTGTGGCGGCGCCGTCCGGCCGAGTCGGGCCCGCCCCGGCTCTTCGACGGTGACGTGGTCCCGAAGCTGGCCGACAGCCCGGATTTCCGGGCGCTGCGGGCCGGGGACGCCCCGGCCGCCCCGGTGGCGCTGCTCGGCGAGACGATCGACGTGCGAGCCCGGTCGGCGCGGACGGTGCTGCGCCGCGCGCCGGGCCGGAACCTGGCGGTGCTGGGCACCCGGGTGGACGAGGCGTGCGCGATCCTGGCTACGGCGGGCCGTTCGCTGGCCGCCCAGTTCGGCCCGGACGGCGCCCGGTTCTCGGTGGTCTGCCTGGATCAGGACGCGCGGGCGGCGGCCGAGGCGTTGCACGCCCACATCCCGAACAGCGGCTGGTATGACGCGGAGAACGTGAACTGGCTGCTGGAGGACGCCGTCGGTGAGGCGAACGGGGCGTGGCCGGCGGACCGGCCGCACTTCATCCTGATCTATGCGGCGGACGCGCTGCCGGGCGGCAAGGTGGCCGCCGACCAGCTGGTCACCGTGTTGCGCCAGGGGCCGGAGCGGCGGCTGCACGTGCTGGGCTGGTGGCGTGGGGCGGCACTGCTGCGGGACGCGCTGGGCGGCCCGGCCTCACGGACCGACGCGATCGGCGCCTGGGTGGCGCTGGACGTGCACGGCAGCGAGCTGTCGCCGTACTACCCGGGTCAGGGGGCGCCGAACTGGTACCCGCGCCCGTGGCGGGCCCTGCACTTCGACCGTTCGGTGCATCGGGGCGCCGAAGTGATCATCCCTTACGGAAACTCATGAGCGAACTGGAACCGGCCGACCTGGACCGCGCCGACTACCGGGTGGTGCTGCACCGGCTGACCACCCTCGACAACCGGGCGACCGGGCTGCGGGAGGAGGCGGCGGCCTGGTACGACGACCGGGTGGCCGCCGCCGACACCGCGGTCAAGGACGCCCGGGCCGAGCTGGAGGAGGCCCGGCGGGCGGTCCGGGAGGCCCGGCGGGATCTGGAGCAGGTGGACGCGCGGGCGGCCGGTCTGTGGTCGGATTTCGTGCACCGGATCGGCCCGGCCGCCGAACGGTACGGCCGTAACCTGCCGGAGGCGAGCATCCCCCGGCAGCGGGCCGAGGAGCGGGCCGCCGGTGACTATCTGGACGAGGTGGAGAACCGGGTCAAGTACATCCCGCCGGCCCGGCCGATCACCTTCGCCACCAAGGTCCTGTTCGTGATCCTGGGGCTGGTCGGCGGCGGTCTGGGGGTGGCCGGCAATCTGCTGGTGCGCCGGACCGGGGAGGCCGCGGGCGGCGACTGGACTCAGGCCGCGCCGGTGGTCGCCCTGCTGGTGCTGCTCTTCTTCCCGATCCTGGCGGTGATCGTCGCCAAGCTGATCGCCGACCGGCGCGGGACCGGGCTGGACACCGCCGCGGTCGTCACCGTGCTGGTGACCGGGCTGGTGACGGCCGGGTTGCTGTTCACCGCCGTGCAGGTGGCTCAGCCGGCCTGATCAGGTCGGCGGGCTGAGCGAGAGGTGGCGCTCCGCTTCGTCCCGGAGGGCCTGCGGCACGTCCGGGCCGGTGTCGTCGGCACCGTGCGCCTCGTCGTACTCGTAGTCGCCTTCGGCGGTCTCGTCGTGTTCTTCCGCGGTGTCGGTCATACCTGCCGTTCTACCCGTGGATAGGTGGGGCACGCCCGCCGAACCGCTGATTTTCACCGATCCGGATAAACAGTTGTTCAGTAATGAATGCTCTTCCGGCGGCGGGAATTACCCGCCGCCGGAAAACGGGTCGTCAGCTCGCCCGGCGCTCCCGCACCGACTTGCAGTTCACACACGAGGTGGCCGACGGGAACACCTCGAGACGCTCCACCGGGATCGGGTTCGAGCAACCCTCACAGTTGCCGTACGTCCCGTCGTTGAGGCGCGCGAGCGCGTGCTCCGCCTGCGTCCGGCGGTCCAGCAGAGTCTTCAGCAGCGAGGTCGCCGCGTCCCGCTCCGCCGTCTTGGAACCGCTGTCGGCCTGGTCGTCGCCGGCCGCGTCGCCGATCTCCACCAGCCGCAGCCGGGTGTTCTGGGCGACGGCCTCTTCGTACTCGGTGTTGAGTTCCTCGAATCGGCCTTGCAGGATCACCCGGATCTGCTCGATCTCCTCGGTCGAGCGCAGCCCCTTCACCGCGCTCGCGCCCTTGCCTGCGACAACCGCTCCGTTGACGAGCATGCAGTCCCCCTGCCCTTCACTCAGCCCCAGCCGGTGGGCATCCGCCGGGTCACCCTCGTCCCGGGCCGGCTCGCTGTAGGAGCCGGACGATACCCACCGCCGAAGATCCCAAACGGGACCCCCGCGAAAAAGTAACCGGAGCATAACTGTCAGTGGTCGAATCCGCCACGGACTCGGCATTCGGGTCTCGCGAAGAGCGCCGGCCGAGGGTCACCAGCCGCCCTCGACGAGCGCCGGGCGACGCGGGTCGTCGAGACGAATCACCATGTCAGCGAAGGTTTCCGGGGCCACCTCGGCGCGGTAGCGGCGGTACGCCGGAAGAGTCCAGGCGAACTCCGCGGGCGTCCGCCGGGCCAGCGCCGCGGCGGACACCTCAAGGTGGACGGAGAAGTCGAACGGCAGCCCGGAACCGAGCAGCAACGGGCCGCTGACCAGCACGATCGCGCCGGGCGGCAGCTCCCGGTAGGGCGCCCGGGCGGCCCGGTCGGCGCTCGCGTCCCAGAGCCGCTCGACGATCCGGCCGGACCCATCCGGGCCCGCCGGGGCCAGCACCTCACGGATCAGGCCGGCCTCGTCGAACCATCCGGTGTAGAACGCGTCCGGGTCGGTCCGCCCGAACTCCAGCCGCACCGAGGCGGGGCGCAGGAAATCGCTGGTGTCGACGCGTACGGCCGGGCGGCCGCGGACCCGGAGCGGGCCCACCAGGGCGTCGGCGAGACGGCCCGGATCAGCGGCCGGGGCGCCGTCGAAAGCCACCCGGAGATGATTGTCGGATTCCCGACTGACCAGCCGGTCGGCGAGATCCTCGACGAGGTTCTCGAAGGAGACGGGACGGACCTGCATGGCTCAATCGTGCGGCAGGAGCAGGATGTTGGCGTCGTCGGCCAGCCGGTAACCCACCCCGTAGACCGTGGTGATCAGCGGCAGGTTGTTGCCGAGCTTGAGCCGCAGCCGCCGCACGTGCACGTCCACCGTGCGCTCCCCGGCCCGCTCGTAGCCCCAGACCGCGGTCAGCAGCTGGGCCCGGGTGAACACCCGGCGGGGCCGCTCGGCCAGGAACTGCAGCAGGTCGAACTCCAGACGGGTCAACGGCAGCGCCACGCCCTCCAGGGTCGCCTGGCGCGACGAGGTGTGCAGCCGCACCTCCGGGCCACCCGGCTCGGCCGCGGCGTCCTCAGCCGGCTCGGCGGCCGCCTCCTCGCCCTCCGGCAACGACGCCGCCGGCTCCACGGTGACCGTGCCCTTGCTCAGCTCGACCAGCTCGCGGACCGCGGCGAGCAGCCGGTGCGCCTGTGGGGAGACCACGTCGCCGGTCAGCGGGATGGCGAGCGTCACGGTCAGCGCGGGCTCGGCGGCACCTCGGGGGGAACCTCTGCCCGGCCCCGTGGAACGACGATCGGCACGCGGTGACAATGCGCTGACCGGCATTGATTCATCCCCCAGAATTTGCTGCAGCAAGCGAATACGACTGATCACTGTGCGTAAAGCGGGGCCGATAATTCCCGCCTTCAGGCTAGCGGGTCAAGTCAACGATCCACAGTGTGGGAACACGGTTCCATATTGTCGTTCGTCACACAAATGCATTCCGGGAACGCTTTCTGTCAGCGGCATTAAGCAAAGCCGAACGGGGGTAGTGCCCGGTCATGACAGAACTGGATACCGAAACGATCGCTTACGCGCACCGGATGTTCGACCTGGCCAGGGCGGGCGAGGCCGGGGAGCTGGCGGCTCAGGTGGACGCGGGGCTGCCGGTGAACCTCACCGGGGCCAAGGGCGACACACTGCTGATCCTGGCCGCCTACCACAACCACACCGGCACGGTGACGGCGCTGCTGGAGCGGGGCGCCGACCCGGAGCGGGCCAACGACCGGGGCCAGACGGCGCTGGGGGCGGCGGTGTTCCGGCGCAACGCGGAGACCGTCCGGGCACTGCTGCGAGCGGGCGCCGACCCGCGCTCCGGCCTGGCCACCGCGGAGTTCTTCGGCCTGCCGGAGATGGTGGAACTGCTGGGGCGCCACGACGGCGGCGCCCCAGCGGGCGAAGAGCCGGTCTAGCCGCCCGAGGTGAGGCGCCGGCCCACCGCCGCGATGAGACGGTCCAGCTCGGAGCCGAACGGGTTGTCGTGCACCAGGTAGGTCCAGGTGGCGCTGGGCCGCACGATCTCGGCCCGCTCCGGCTGCCACCCGTCCGCCAGGTCGACCTCCTCGAAGGTCTCGATGGTCCGGGACTCGACCTGGGTCAGCAGCTCCTGGAAGGCCGGCACCGCGGCCCGGTGGAACTCGTCGAGGGGGTCCAGCTTGCCCAGCGCGCGCAGGTGCACACCCTCCCGGACCTCCGACAGGTACGCCAGGTGGTCCACCCAGAGCCGGTCCAGGTGGAACAGGGCGATCGCGCGGGCCGACTCGGACAGCACGTCCTCGTCGGTCTCGTCGGCCTTCTCCTTGGACTTCTCCAGCAGCATGATCGCCGCGACCTCGGAGGTGAGCAGCCGCTCCCGGCGCTCGGCCAGCAGCAGGCGCTGCTGCTCGATGACGACGCTGTACCGCCAGGTGTTCTTGTGGATCTCGTGGTTGACACCCTCGGCGACCCGCTGGGCGTGCTCCACGGCGTATTCCACCTGGGAGTCGTGCACGACACCGTCGATGTCCATCCGCGGCGAGGCCGGCAGGATGTCACCGGCGTGCCGGAAGACCAGCTCGTCCTCCAGGCTGACGAAGAAGACCGAGCGGCCCGGGTCGCCCTGCCGGCCGGCCCGGCCACGGAGCTGGTCGTCGACCCGGCGGCTGTCGTGCCGGCCGGAGCCGATCACGTACAGACCGCCCAGCTCGACCACCGCGTCGCGGTCCTTCTCGTCGCTGCCGCCGAGGCGGATGTCGACACCACGGCCGGCCATCTGGGTGGAGACGGTGACCGCGCCGAGCGCGCCCGCCTCCGCGATGATCGCGGCCTCCTCGGCGTCGTTCTTCGCGTTCAGCACGCTGCACGGCACCCCGGCCGCCTCCAGCTGGCTCGCCAGGCGCTCGGACGCCTTCACGTCCAGGGTGCCGATCAGCACCGGCCGCCCCGACTCGTGGGCGATCTTGATCTCCTCGACCAGGGCCTCGTCGCGCATGTCGTGCGCCGAGTAGATCCGGTCGACGTCGTCCTCACGGATGTTCGGGGTGTTCGGCGGAATCACCGCCACCTCGAGCTTGAAGTACTCCCGCAGCTGCTCGCCGACGTGCACCGCGGTCGCGGTCATGCCACAGGCGGTCTTGTAGAGCGCGATGAAGGCCTGCACCGTGAGGGTGTCCAGCACCTCGCCCTCCTGGGTGGCGGACAGGCCCTCCTTGGCCTCCACCGCCGCCTGCAGACCGTCCGGCCAGCGGCGGCGCTGAGCCACCCGGCCGCGCATCTCGTCGATCAGCTCGACCGAGCCGTTGCGGACGATGTAGTCCACGTCGCGGCGCAGCAGGGCGTGCGCGTGCAGCGCCACGTTCACCGCGGACAGGTGCTCGACCTGGTCGTCGGCGTACAGATCGATGCCGCCGAGCTTCTCCTCCAGCTCCTTCAGCCCGTCCTCGGTGAAGGCGACGCTGCGCCCGTCCTCGGCGACCTCGTAGTGGAAGCCCTTGCGCAGGTCCTTCATCAGGGCCGCGGCCTCGTCCACCGGGTTGCCCTCGGCGGAGGTGCTGCCGGCCAGCACCATCGGCACCCGGGCCTCGTCGATCAGGATCGAGTCGGCCTCGTCGACGACACAGGTGGCCAGGTCGCGCTGCACCCGGTCGGCCACGTCGGTGACCAGCTGATCGCGCAGATAGTCGAAACCGGCCTCGCTGACCGACACGTAGGTGACGTCCGCGGCGTACGCCTCCCGGCGCTCCTCCTGCGTCATCGACTCGGTCACCCAGCCGACGGTCAGGCCGAGCAGCGTGTAGATCGGCTCCATCCAGGTGGCGTCCCGCTTGGCCAGGTAGTCGTTGACGGTCAGCACGTGCACCGGGCCGTTGCCGAGCCGGGTGTGCCCGTACGCGGCGATCGTCGCGGTCAGGGTCTTGCCCTCACCGGTGGCCATCTCGGCGACCCGCTTGTCGAGCAGGGCCATCGCGCCGAGCAGCTGGACGTCGTAGGGCCGCTGGCCGATCGCCCGCCGGGCCGCCTCCCGGCCGATGGCGCAGATCTCCGTGTACTCCCGGGCCTCCAGCGCGGCCTCGGTCAGCGCCGCGTCGTCCAGCTCCTTGAGAGCCTCCTCGCGCGCCTCGATGGCGGGGAGACGCTTCGACAGCGGCCCCAGATCCACCGTCGTGCCCGGACGCTGGAGAAACTTGCGGAACCGGCTCTTCAGCCGCTGCGACACACCCATGGCGCGCAACGGTACTGCATTTTGCCCGCGCTCAGGCGCCGGACTCCCGCGCGCTGCCCGTCAAGGTGATCGGCCGGGCCGCGTTTGTCCTGGGCGGAGGCCGGGCATCTGTGAGCCTGACGTGCGCCCGGGTGGCGCCGGACATCGCGGATGGGGAGGTGTGATGCCGAGCCAGCTCGTCTGCCGGCCGGAGCAGGACCTCCCGATGGCGGTCCTGACGGTCAGCGGCACCCTGGACCCGGTCACCGGAGGAGCGCTCGGCGCCGCGGTGCGCCGCAGTCTCGCCGTGCAGCCGTCCTGCCTGCTGCTGGACTTCACCCGGCTGCGGGTGGGCGAGGCGGACGCGGTGGCCCTGCTGGGCGCGGAGATCAGCCGGGCCGAGGCGTTCCCGGCGGTCCCGATCGTGATCTGCGGCGCCTCCACCGAGACCCGGGCGGCGCTGCGGGCCGATCCGCGGTGCGCCGGTCTGCGCCTGGTCACCGACCGCGAGGCGGCCCTGGCCGAGGATCCGAGGACCACCGATGACGTACGGGTGAGGCTGCGCCCGGTCCCGGAGGCGTGCCGTCAGGTCCGTGCCCTGGTGGCGCAGACGTGCACCGCCTGGCAGCGCTCGGACGTGACGGCCACCGCCGCGCTGGTCGCCACCGAGCTGGTCGCCAACGTGGTCCGGCACGCCCGTACCACGATGGATTTCACGCTGCGGCGGCGCGACGGCCGGATCGTGGTGGCGGTGCGTGACCACAGTCGCCGGATGCCGCGCACCCTCGACCCGGACGTCACCGACGCCGGCGGGCGTGGCCTGCGGCTGATCGGCGACCTCACCGACGCGTGGGGGGTGCTGCCGGTGACCGACGGCAAGGTGGTGTGGTCCCAGCTGACCACCGGGGCGGCGGCGTGACCGCCGAGCACCGCGACCTGGTCGCCGTCGGCGCCTCGGCCGGCGGGGTGGAGGCGCTGCGGGCCCTGGCCGGCGGCCTTCCGGCGGATTATCCGGGCGCGCTGCTGGTGGTCCTGCACGTGCCCCGGTCGGCGCCGAGCGCGCTGCCGGCCATCCTGTCCCGCAGCGGCCCGCTGCCGGCGGTGACCGCCGCCGACGGCGTGCCGGTGCTGGCGGGGCGGATCTACGTGGCTCCGGCCGACCACCATCTGCTGCTGCTCGACGGGCATCTGCGGCTGAGCCGTGGCCCGGCGGAGAACGGCCACCGCCCGGCCGTCGACCCGCTGTTCCGCTCGGTGGCCCGGACGGCCGGCCGGCGGGCGATCGGGGTGGTGCTGTCCGGCTCCCGCGACGACGGCGCGGCCGGGCTGTCCGCGATCGCCGCCCGGGGCGGGACCACGGTGGTGCAGGATCCCGCCGACGTGCTGCATCCGTGGATGCCGCGGGCCGCGCTGGAGGCGGTGGAGGCCGATCACGTGACGTCGGCCGCCAAGATCGGAGGGTTGCTCGCCGACCTGACCGGCACACCGCTGGACCCCGTTCCGGCGCCCGCTCCGGATCCCCTGCTCGACGCCGAGGTGGCCATGTCCGAGCTGTACCCGACGAGCACCGACCGGCTGGCCCCGGCGGCCGGTTTCGGCTGCCCCAGCTGTGGCGGCAGCCTCTTCCAGATCGAGAGCCGGCCGGTTCCCCGGTTCCGCTGCCGGGTGGGGCACGCCTGGTCGCCGGAGAGTCTGCTGGACGAACAGGCCGAGACCCTGGAGAGCGCGCTCTGGATGGCGTTGCGGGCGCTGCAGGAGAAGGCCGAGCTCAGCCGCCGGATGGCCGTCGGCGGGCGCCGGGACCGGTTCCTGACCCTGGCCGAGGACGCCGAGTCGGCCGCCGGCACGCTCCGGGAGCTGATCGCCCGTCTCGGTGCGACCGCCGGTCCGTGACGTGCGGTAGCGTTCCGGATCGTGCACGAGACCGACCCGGACTTCGAAGCCCTGCTCTCCTACCTGAAGGAGTCGCGCGGATTCGACTTCACCGGCTACAAGCGGTCCAGCCTGATGCGGCGGGTCAACCGGCGGATGTCCCAGGTCGACGCCGGCGGCTATCCGGAGTACCTCGACCATCTCCAGGTTCATCCGGACGAGTTCACCGCGCTGTTCAACACCATCCTGATCAACGTGACGGCGTTCTTCCGGGACACCGAGGCGTGGGACTACCTGCGCGCCGAGGTGCTCGAGCCGATGGTGGCGGCCAAGCCGTCCGACTCGATGATCCGGGTGTGGTCGGCCGGGTGCGCGTCCGGTGAGGAGGCGTACACGCTGGCCATGGTCCTGGCCGAGATGCTCGGCGTCGACCAGTTCAAGGACCGGGTCAAGATCTACGCCACCGACGTGGACGAGGAGCAGCTCAACGAGGCGCGCCAGGCGTCGTACGGCGAACGTGAGATCCAGGTCCTGCCCCCGCCGCTGGTGGAGAAGTATTTCGAGCAGGTCAACGGGCGGTACACGTTCCGCAAGGACCTGCGCCGGTCGGTGATCTTCGGCCGGAACGACCTGGTGCAGGACGCCCCGATCTCCCGGATCGACCTGCTCACCTGCCGCAACACGCTGATGTACTTCAACGCCGAGACCCAGTCCAGGATCCTCGGCCGGTTCCATTTCGCGCTCGCCGACACCGGCGTCCTCTTCCTCGGCAAGGCCGAGATGCTGCTCAGCCACAGCAGCCTGTTCACCCCGATCGACCTGAAACGGCGCGTCTTCCGCCGGGTGCCCCGCCTCTACGCGCCGCCCGGGGTGGTCTTCGCCGACCCGCCGCCGGCCGGCCCGCACGGCGTGACCGGCCTCGACGAGCTGCGCAACGAGGCGTTCGCGGCCAGCCCGCTGGCCCAGCTCGCGCTCACCTCCGACGGCATGGTCGCGCTCTCCAACCGGCAGCTGGAGAAGATGTTCGGGGTGTCGTCCCGTGACATCGGCCGCCCGTTCCGCGACCTCGACCTGTCCTACCGCCCGGTCGAGCTGCGCCGCTACATCGAGCAGGCGCAACTGGACCGGCGCAGCCTGCGCGTCACCGACGTGGAACACCACCGGGGCTCCGAGGTCACCCACCTGGTGGTGCAGATCAGCCCGCTCAGCGGCGCCGACGGCAGCCTCCTCGGCGTCAACCTGATCTTCCACGACGTGACCGCGGCGCGCCGCCTCCAGGACGATCTGGAACACGCCAATCAACAACTCGAGGCGGCGTACGAGGAACTCCAGTCCACCAACGAGGAACTGGAGACGACCAACGAGGAACTCCAGTCCACCGTCGAGGAACTGGAGACCACCAACGAGGAACTCCAGTCCACCAACGAGGAACTGGAGACCATGAACGAGGAACTGCAGTCCACCAACGACGAGCTGCAGAGCATCAACGACCAGCTGCGGGTCAGCACCACCCGGCTGGACGAGGCCAACGCCTTCCTGGAGACCGTGCTGACCAGCCTCCAGGCCGGCGTCGCCGTCGTCGACCCGGACCTGCGGATCCGGATGTGGAACCGGCACGCCGAGGACCTGTGGGGGCTGCGCTCCGCCGAGGTGATCGGCCAGCACTTCCTCAACCTCGACATCGGCCTGCCCATCGACCGGGTCCGGCCCCTGCTGCGGGCCGCCCTCGGGGAGGACGGCCGGTCCGGGGACGTCCGCCTCGACGCGGTCAACCGCCGGGGACGGGCCATCACCGTCCGGGTCGCCTGCACCCCGCTGCGGCACCGCGACGGCGTCCGGGACGGGGACGACGGGGCCATCATCGTGATGGAGACGGCCTGACGTTTACCTCGGTCCCGGCCGGGAACCCGCAGATCGTCGGAAGGACCAAGCCATGTCGATCCGGTGTGAAGTGAGCGGTGACTCCGTCACCCTGGTCGCCGCCGTCTCCGGGCGGCTGCGGCTGGAACACACCGTGCCACTGCGCGACCAGCTGTACAAATGCCTGGCCGAACAACCCGACGCGCTGCTCGTCGACCTGTCCGGGCTGCACGTGGACCAGCCGCTGGCCCTGTCGATACTGCCGGTGGTGCTCCGCCAGGCGGCCCGCTGGCCCGGCACCCCCGTCCTGCTCTGCGCGCCGCCACCCGGCACCCGGCGTCACCTGGGCATCGGCGCCAACCAGCGGATGCCCCTGTTCGACAGCAGGGACGCCGCACTCGCCCACCTGCACGACGGGAGACGCACCATGCCCTCGGTCAGCGAGGAACTGCTGCCGGTCTCCGGCTCCGCCCGGCACGCCCGCGACATCGCCACCGAGGCCTGCCTGCGGTGGGACCTGCCGGACCTGATCGCACCGGCCAGCCTGGTCGCCAACGAACTCGTCGCCAACGTCGTCGACCACGCCCACACGATGATGACGTTGCGGCTGTCGGTGCGCGACCGCTACCTCAACATCGCCGTCCGCGACGGCTCCCCCGAACCACCCGTCGCCCGGACCCCGGCGCCCGCCGAAGTGCTCGGCGGGCGCGGGCTGCTGCTGGTCAGCGAACTCGCCCACAGCTGGGGTCATCTGCCGTCCAAGGACGGCAAAGTGGTCTGGGCGGCGATCCGCCGAACCTGAGACCTTTCAGGACCGCTTGAGTACGTGCGCCAGCCCGGACACCGCCAGGATCCGTGCCACGTACGGCTGGGCGCCGGCCACCCCGAAACCGAGCCGCGCCGCCGACGCCGCCCGCGACGCCTCCAACAGCACCGACACGCCACCCGCGTCCACCAGCGGAACCCCGCTCAAGTCCACCACCAGGCCGGACACCCCCGGCTCGGCCAGCGCGCGCCGCAACCCGGTCCGCAGCCGCTCCGCGGTGTCCCGGTCCACCTCACCGGACACCCGCACGTGCAGCACATGCCGCTCGTCCCGGCGCACCGACACCCGCATGCCCGGCCGGTCCCCGCGGCCCTCCACCTCCCAGCACGGTGGATCGTCGCTGAGCATCGCCTGCCGCAGCCAGGACAGCGCCCGGCTCAGCAGCCGCGACACGTGCATCTGCGAGATGCCCAGCTCGGCCGCGATGTCCGCCTGGGTGCGATTGCCGTAGAACCGCATCGCCAGCATCCGCCGCTCCCGCGCCGGCATCCGCAACAGCAGATCCGTCACCGTCAGCCGGTCGGTCACCGACTCCAGAGCGCCGTCCACATCGCCGAGCAGATCACCGAACTCGACCAGGCCGTCCCCGGCCACCGGCGCGTTCAGCGACGCCGGCGTGTGCCCGGCCGCCGACTCCACCGCGCCCAGCACCGCCGACTCACTCGTCCGCAGATGATCGGCCAGCTCGGCGGTCGTCGGCGTGCGGGCCAGCGCACCGGTCAGCACCGCCGTCGCGTGCCCCACCTCCAGGCTCAGGTCCTGCATCCGGCGCGGCACGTGCACACCCCAGGTGCGATCCCGGAAGTGCCGCTTCAACTCGCCGGAGATCGTGATCACCGCGTACGCCGTGAAAGAGCCCCGCTCCGGGTCGTAACGGTCGACCGCCTTCACCAGCCCCAGCCGCGCGACCTGCTCCAGATCCTCCAGGCTCTCCCCCCGGCCCCGGTACCGCCGCGCCATCCGCCCCGCGAACGGCAGACAGAACCGGACCAGCTCCTCCCGCAGCACCGCGGCCTCCGCCGGCCGGACACCGGCCCGCCCCGAAGCGAACGCCACCGCGGCCGCGTCGAGATCCTCGAGCGTCCCCTCGGCCGGTTCACCGGATCGACCACGCGCGGGCATGCCACCCCCTCCGGCAACAGTCAGTGGAGACGCCCGCAACCCCCGAGACGCGTCCCCGCCATCGGAACCTACTGCCCGGCTCAGCCCGGCTCAAACATCGCCGCCCGTCGGCGCGCCCGGATCCATCCCCACCGTCCGTCACCCGCCCCGCCGCCCGCGTCCCGGCACACCCCTGACCTCCCGCGTCCCGGTCCGGTGCCGGACCGCCTTCGGTACGCGGGCCGGCGTCACCTCACCGCGTGCGCGACGGGACCGGGATGTCTGCCACCCCGGTCCCGTCGCACACACGAATCCCACCCGCTTGTCGTGAATCCCCGCCCTACCAGTTGATCAACAGAGCCCTCGGAGGCTCCCCGTGCTCATCGCTTCGCCGCCCTCATCGGTGGTAGCGCGCCGGCAGACCGCTCGGGGCCTGCGACGGATCCTGCAACGCCTCCGGGACCGCCGCCGCGACCGGACGGCTGAACCCGGAACCGGCCCGCGCCGGCAGCCCGGACGGAACGTTCCCCTCATCCGTCGGAGCCCCCTCGGAGGAGTTGCTCCCCGGGGCCACGACCGGAGCACTCCCGTACGGGGCCGGTGCCGCGATGCCGGTGCCGTACCCGCCCTGCCCCGGCCCGTCATGACCACCCGGCACCGGGTACCCCGGCGACTGATGGCCGGAGCCCTCGTAACCCTGAGCGGGGTGACCCGGCGACTGGTGACCGGTTGCCGGGTAACCGGCGGTCTGGTGACCGGTTGTTTGGTGGCCGGTTGTTTGGTGGCCGGTTGTTTGGTGGCCGTCCGCGCTGGGTCCGTCCCCGCGAACCTGCCAGCCCGGCACGGCACCCGGCTCACTGCCCGCGGCCTGCCAGGACTGCTGCTGCCAGCTGCCCGCGGCCGGCCAGGACTGCGACGCCTCACCTCCGCCGGTAGGCCAGGACTGCGACGTTTCGCCGCCAGTCGGCCAGGATTGCGGGGTTCCCGGCTCGCCGCCGCCCTGCCAGCCCGGTCCGGCCGTGCCCGGAGCCGAGTAGCCGCCCTGCGCGCCGTAGGTGCCATGACCGGCGCCGGCCCCCGGACCGCCGTATCCGCCTTCCGGACCGCCGTAACCGGCCACCGGCCCCGGCATGGGCTGACCACCCGCCAGGCCCTCCGGCCCGAAGCCGCCGGCCGTTCCGGTGTGGCCACCCGGCGAGACCGGTGCGCGGTGATCGGCCGGTGCGGTCGAGGCACGGTAGCCGGACGGCGGCACCGCCATCGGGTGCCCGGCCTGCTGCCCCGATACGGCGTACCCGGAATCCGGAGCCGCCGTCGAGGTGTGCCGCCCCATGTCCGGAGCCCGCAACGGCGGCCGGCCCGGCCCTGCCTGGTCGTGCTGAGCATCCGTGCCGGGCGCCGCATAGGAACCCGTCCCACCCGGCCCCGAAGCACCGGACTCCTGCGCCGAACGCCAGTCCGGCGGCGAGTGCAGCGCACCCCGCATGCCGCCGGAGACGCCACCACCCGGCGAACCCGCCCCGGCAGCCGCTTCGAAGATCCCGGTCTGGCCGGCGTGCTGCCCGTTGATCCCACTCAGCGATCCGGCGGCCGTCGACGGCCCGCCCGGGTGCTCCCCCGGTGCCGCGGACGCCCCCGCGGGGAACCCACCCGGCCCTGATGCCGCCCCCGCCGGATACCCGCCCGAAGCCGGCGCCCCCGCCGGGAACCCACCCGGCCCTGGCGCCGCTCCCATCGCGTACCCGCCCGAAGCCGGCGGCCCACCAGCCGCGTACCCGCCCGGAGCCGACGCGCCGCCGGCCGCATACCCGCCCGGGACCGCCCCGCCATGACCGGTGAACCCGCCCGGGGACGAAGCGTCACCAGCCACTGGTCCGCCCAGCGCCGGCCCACCACCGGTTGCCGGCACGCCACCGGTTCCGCCCGGGACCGGTGCCGCTTCAGTGGGGAAACCGCCCGCTGCCGACGACCCGGATGCCGGGCCGGCCGGGTATCCGCCAGTCGACGGGAAACCACCGTTCGACGGGAACCCGCCGGAGGCGGAGGAGAGCCCACCCGCTTGCGCCGGCCGGGCCGACCGGGTGAACCGTGGCGCGTCGAGAGGGCTGTTCTGCTGGCTGTACGACGCGGGGCGCCTGGTCGACTCGCTGATCGCGGCAGCAGCGGGAAGTCCGCCACCGAAGCCACCCGCACCGGGCCCGGCGACTTCCGGACCGGCTCCGATCTGCCCGAGGTTGCCGGGTCCCACCGGGCCGTCCGCCACGGCGTTGCGGTCGTCGCCTGCCGGACCGGGGTACCCGGCTCCGGGCACGCCCGTTCCGGCCTCCGGGACCCACGAACCGGGGGTGACGGCGGCGGGGCCCGTTCCGGCGGCACCGGTGGCATCGGGGCTGTTCCAGGATCCGGTGTTGCCGGTGCTGCCGGGGCCGAAGGCGCTCGCCGGAGCCTCGTTACCCGCTGGGCTCACCGAGCCGAACGCGCCCGGACCGGCACCCGGACCGGCGTTACCGGGGCGGGTGTCTCCCGGACCGCCGGATCCCCAGGCGTTGCTTCCCGGAGCATTGCCGCCCGGTGCGGCGGATCCCTGGCCGGGTCCGCTGGAGCTCGCCAGGTCGTAGGCGCTGGCCGGGCCGGTGTCACCACGTCCGAAGGTGGGCGGAACCGGCTGGTCCGGGGCTCCCGGATCGGACGCTGAGAAGCCGGGACTCCCGGCCGTCCCGGGCTCGGCGGGCAGCGAAGCAGGGAGCTGCGGCAACCTCGGGCCGCCGGACAACGGGCCGCCCGTGGTGCCGTCACCTGGGATACCGGCCGGCGCACCTGGATAGGCGGAGGTGCCGTGGGCCGAGGACGAACCGGAGCCCGGGAACGAACGGTTGGCGAACACCCCGCCGGGAGTGGTGGCCTCGGGCCGGGGCGGCGGGGTGGACTTCGCCATCCCGGGGAAGGATTCGCCGATCGGTGGTGCGATCGGCGCGTTGCCGGATCGAGCCCGGATGCCGGAGGCGGGATCGCCCTCCGTGGCCGGAATGTGCGACGCGTGCTGTGCGGACGGGCCACCGGCAGCCGCACCGGACAGACCACCTGGTCCGGGCAGGCCGGGTAGGCCGCTCAGACCGGATGGGCCACCTGGTCCGGATAGGCCGTTAAGCCCGGATGAGCCGTTTGGTCCGGATAGGCCGCTTGGTCCGGATAGGCCGCTCAGGCCGGATGAGCCGCTTGGCCCGGCCGCATTGCCACCCTGTGGCTCGATGTCCGAAAGCGATCGGCCGGAACCTGGAGCCGGGCCGGAACTCGGACCGCCCGGAGCCGAACCGGAGCCCAGAACGTCCGGCGCCCGGCCGGGTTTCGGGGCGCTCTCGTCGGCGGTCGGCTCGCTGGGGAAGGGAGTCAACCGGGGCCTTCCCCCCGGGGTGAGCCCAGGGAGGGACGGCGTGGACGGGGCGGGCGACGCCGCGCCCAAGGGATCGCCTACTCCGCCGATGGCCGGACCGCCGGAAGGGATGACACGGGCGGCCAGATCGGCGCCCCGGGCGAGATCGGAACCCCCGGCGAGATCGGCATCCTGGGCGAGATCCGAACCCCGGGCCGGATCAGCGCCCCGGGCGAGATCGGAAACCGGGGCCGGATCGGCATCCCGGGCCGGATCAGCGCCCCGGGCGGAGCCCGCGCTCAGGTTGAGAGCGGACAAACCGCTCGTGGAGAAGCCTGAGATCGGTGGGCCGGTGTGGTCGGCGTGCCCGGTTCCGGTGGGGCCGGCACCGGAGAGGCCGTGCGAGGCCAGGCCGTGGGAGGCGGCACTGTGTGAGGTGTGCTGCCCGAACGTGCTGTGGCCGCTCGGTGCCGCATAGCCGGACGTCGCCGAAGTGGCGTGGCTGCCCGATGATCCCGTGGTGGAGGGGATACCGGAGGACGGCGCGGCGGCACGGTCGCCCGAGAACGCCGGGGCGGCGTGGCCGCCGGAGGGTGCCGGGGTGGCGTGGCGGCCAGAGGGTGCCGGGGTGGCGTGGCGGCCCGGCGAGGGGTGATCCGTGGTGTCCGGCGGGCCGGGGACGCCCGGCCGGGCGGAGTTTTCCGGGCCGGCGCCCTGGCCGCCGTCGCGACCCGACGACAGGGGGGCGTTGCCGGGGCTCGGGGATGTGGCGGGTTCCGGCGAGCCGTTGTGCGGTTCGGAATCGCCGCCGGGCAGCCAGGACGGACGGTACCCCTCGGCGGGGCTGGCGAAGGGGGGCGTGCCGTTCGCCGTGGCCCACGAACTCGTCTCCTCGGTCGCCCAGGACGGAAGGTCGTCCGACAGGGGGCCGCCGGTCGCGGCCGTTCCCACCGGTGGCCAGGGGCGCTGCCGATCATCCGGGGTGGACGTCTCGGGCGCCGTCAGGTCCGGGATGGACGTCCCCGGAGCCGACCGGCCCGCAGTGGACGTACCAGACGTACCGGACGCTGCCGAACCTTCGGCGGCTGCCAGACCCGCGCCGGGCATCCCGGAGACCGCCGAACCCGTCGTGGGCGCTCCAAAGACCGCCGGATCCCCGATGGACGCTCCGGAAGCGGCCGGACCCGCGGTGGATGAATGGGAGCGGGGTGTCCGGAAAGGATCGGAGGTGGAGACCGACTGGCCGGTGGCGGAGGAGGACGGGCCACCGGCGGGCGGGGACGGGTCGCCGATCGCGGGCCCGGGACCGGTGAGCGAGGTGGACGATTCGGTGTGGGTGGGGTCGAGCACGTCACCCGTACCGGCGGCGGGCCGGTCCTCGGAATCCTTGGGGTCGCCGGGGCGGAAGAACGGCGCGCTCGCCGGAGGGGGTGGGGCGGGGGCGACCGCGGGCCCGGAGACGAAAGCGGGCGCCGCGGACGGACCGGAAGCGGCGATGGGCGACGACGGGCCGGGACCGGCGAAGGGTGCCGACGGGCTGGGGCCGGGAAGGGGACGCGGCTCCGGGGCGCCGAGATGATCATCGGCCGGTGCGGCTGAAGGACCCGACCTGGGCGAAGGGCTCAGCGAGGACGAGAACGAGGACGAGGACGGCGGCGCGGACGGCGGCGTGAAGGAAGACGGCTGTTCGGCGGAAGACTGCGGCGCGGAGGACGGAGTCTGCGCCGATGAGGAAGGCGGCCCGGGGGACGCGGGCGGCGAGAGGGCGTCGGCGGACGGCGGCAGCGGGACGGCGGGCGGCATCAGGCCGGGGATCGGCGCGGGGGCGATCCACGCCGGGCGGGTCGCGGCGAGCAGGCCGGATTCCTCGGCCAGGCCGGCGGCGGCCAGTACCTGGGCGGCGGCCTGGCCGGTGCGGCAGGGCAGCTCCTCGCCGCAGACGGGGCACTCGGTGAGCCCGTCGTGCGGGCCCAGTCCGCCGGCGTGCGCCTCGACCATCTTGGTCGCGGTACGCGCCAGCACGCTCTCCGGCTTGACGTAAGTCGATGCCACCGGTGTCGCACCCCCTATCCCCGGCCTGTCCACGTGCCGGGACGACAGGACAGCCCGGCCGGGTTTCACGGCTCCGTTTCAGTTCACCCCTTCGGGGGTCCCCGGATGGTGGATTTCCGCAGATCGGTGCGGATCTCCGGGGAATCGCGGTGATCTTCCGGCGGTGGGGCGGGGCAGGCGGTATGCAGTGAGTGGAAATTCACTCACGGTGCACAAGCGTGTTCTCTCCGTAGCATTGAAGAACATCCAAGGAGGTGACCCCCCATGGACGACACCGAGCTGCACCGCGAGCGGATCCTCCGGCATGTCAGTCCGATCATCACCGGCCGCTTCGTCGGCTTCCAGACCTCGTACACCCGTGAGGTGCGCGTCGGCGGGCCGGTGGCCATCGCCGTCTTCCTCACCGCGGGCATCGCCCAGCTGCTGGCCTCGCTGTTCCGGATGAAACCGCCGCACCGCTCGCTGAAGGAGCTGCGCAAGGGCCCGGAGTTCCTGGTGACGCCGGTCCGGCTGCGCGACGACCTGGGGCAGACCTACGAGATCGAGATGCACGGGCAGCTGCCGCAGTCGGCGCTGCACCGCGGCGATCTGGTCCAGGTGCGCACCCAGCCGCAGTCCGATCCGCAGCTGCCGGTCCGGCTGGTCCAGGTGGTGAACCTGACGACGATGCAGCCGCTGACGCCCCGCATCCCGACCCAGTGGTCGCACCTGGGGCCGGTGATGCTGCTGCAGGCGGCGGTGGGTGTGTTCATCGCCGGCGCGGTGATCGCGTTCTGGCTGGGATGATTCTCGCGCCTGATGGGTAGAAAAGCCCGCCATGAAAGATCCATTGCCGTTCTGGCGCGAATGGCCGGGCGACCTGAGGCGCGCCGCCATTGACTGCGGTCATCATATGGCCGAGGGGATGACGGCTACGGCGCCGCGCGATCCCCTCCGTCTCTGACGGCTTGAAAGGTGGTGCGCGGTGGGCGAGAAAGTCGACCAGACCGATTTCACCCGTGAGGACCGGACCCGGTACCGGCAGAAGATCCGCCGAAGTCTCGACGTGTTCGCGACGATGCTGCGCGAGGCACGGTTCGAGTTCGAGCGGCCGCTGACCGGTATGGAGATCGAGCTCAACCTGATCGACGATCAGGCGGACCCGGCGATGCGCAACGCCGAGGTGCTGGGCGCGATCGCCGATCCCGACTTCCAGACGGAGCTGGGACAGTTCAACATCGAGATCAACCTGCCACCCCGGCGGCTGGCGGGTGACGACTTCGCCGAGCTGGAACGCGGCCTGCGGTCCAGCCTGAACCAGGCGGAGCGGCGTGCCCGGGCGGCCGGAGCGCACATGGTGACCGTCGGCATCCTGCCGACGCTGCGGCGCGAGCACCTCACCGGCGAGGCGCTCACCGCGAACCCGCGCTACCAGCTGCTCAACGAGCAGATCTTCGCGGCGCGCGGCGAGGACCTGGACATCCGGATCGACGGGGTGGACCGGCTGGCGGTCACCACCGACACGATCGCGCCGGAGGCGGCCTGCACCAGCACCCAGTTCCATCTGCAGGTGAGCCCGGCGCAGTTCGCGTCGTACTGGAACGCCTCGCAGATCACCGCCGGCATCCAGGTGGCGCTGGGCGCGAACTCGCCGCTGCTGTTCGGCCGGGAGTTGTGGCGCGAGACCCGGATCCCGTTGTTCGAGCAGGCCACCGACACCCGGTCGGAGGAGATAAGAGCCCAGGGTGTACGCCCCCGGGTCTGGTTCGGGGAACGCTGGATCACCAGTGTCTTCGACCTGTTCGAGGAGAACGTCCGGTACTTCCCGGCGCTGCTGCCGATCTGCGACATCCACGATCCGGCCGAGATCCTGGAGCGCGGCGAGATCCCCGAGCTGAGTGAGCTGCGGCTGCACAACGGGACGGTGTACCGGTGGAACCGGCCGATCTACGCGGTCGTCAACGGCCGCCCGCACCTGCGGGTGGAGAACCGGGTGATGCCGGCCGGGCCGACGGTCGCGGACACCATCGCCAACGCGGCGTTCTACTACGGCCTGGTCCGTACGCTCGCCGAGGCGGAACGCCCGCTGTGGACGCAGATGAGTTTCCGGGCCGCCGAGGAGAACTTCCACAACTGTGCCCGGCACGGCATCGACGCCACGGTGTTCTGGCCGGGGCACGGCACCCTGCCGGTGACCGAGCTGGTGCTGCGCAAACTGCTGCCGCAGGCGGCGGCCGGGCTGGACCTGTGGGGTGTCAATCCGGCCCAGCGGGACCGGCTGCTCGGCATCATCGAGCAGCGCTGCCTGCGGCACCGTAACGGCGCGTCCTGGCAGGTGGAGACGCTGCACGCGCTGGAGGCACAGGGTCAGGACCGGCAGCGGGCCCTGCACGAGATGCTGCGCCGCTATCTGCCGTTGATGCACGACAACATCCCCGTTCACGAGTGGCCGGCGGCGTCCAGGGCGCTCTGACACCGGTCGGGGGG
>NZ_JBNZCE010000019.1:9019-99552 GCF_050589265.1 Actinoplanes sp. G11-F43 | reverse complement strand
CCCCCCCCCCCCCCCCCGGGACTGCTCAGGCGCGGTGCCGCCCGGGGCGGTGCCGGGCCGGCGGGGCGTTCTCCCGGACCACCACCACGATGCCCAGGCCACCGGCGACCATCATGGTGGCGAGCAGGACCATGCCGGAGATCTGCGCGCCGGTGGTGGGCAGGTCGCCGCCGGCGTCGTCCTCGCCCTGGTCGCCGTCCCCGGTGTCGCCGTCACCGTTGCCGCCGTCGCCGCCGTCGGCGGTGCCGGAGACCATCATCGGTACGTTCACCGAGTTGTCGGCGATGTAACCGTCCGCGTCGGTGGCGCTGACCGTGACCGCCATCCGCTGGAGTCCGTTCTGGGCTCCGGCACCGACCTTGAGCGTCACCGACACGTCGCTGATCGAGTCGGCGGCCGAGTCCGGCGCGTCGCAGAGCACCGCGTTGGTGGCCAGCATGGGGTTCGCCCGGCAGGTCGCGGCGACCACTGTCGACGCCGCGGCCCGGAACCGTTCCCCGGTCGCGCCGGTGGTCAGTGAGACCCCGGCGACGGTGACCCCGGCGGGCGGGACGATGCTGAACTTGACCTGGGCGGCGGTCTTGCTGCCCCGGTTGCCGTACGGCATCTTCACCACCAGCGTGCCACCGGACGGGGCGGGCACCGTGCCACCCTGGTAGCCGATCTCCAGGTCCACGTCGTGCCGGCCGACGGTCAGGTCCGGCAGCGGCAGGTCCGACTCGCTGCCGCAGGCCAGGTCGAACCGCTGTTCGGTGGTGAGCGCCTGGTCCAGGCAGCCGCCGGTGAGCCGGCCGCCCTCGGTGGCGCCCGAGCCGACGGTCACCGGGAGCCGCAGGGTGGACGACTGCCCGGCGGCGAGCGGCACCCGGCAGATCACGATCCGGGCGGTGGTGCCCTCGGCGCAGCCGGACGGCAGGGTGCCGCGGGTGACACCGGACGGCAGGACCGCGGTCAGCACGTACGGGCCGGCCGCGCCCGGTCCCGCGTTGGCCAGGGTGATCGGCAGGGTGCTGGTCTGTCCACGGGCCGGGGTGGCCGGGGACCAGCTCCCGATGCTGACCGAGACCGACGGCCCCCCGCCGGCGCCGGCGCTGACCAGCACCCCGGCCGCGGTGATCACGTCGTCGGCGGCGCCGCCCGGCTTGGCCAGGGTGACCCCGGTGGCCCGCCATTCGGTGGCGCCCTCGGTGCCGGACGGCACGCTCACGTTCAGCCCGAGCACCCGGGCGGCGCCGGCGGTCAGGTCGATGCCGGTGCAGGTGATCGCGGTGGCGCCGACCTGGCAGGGGTTCTCGTCGAGGGTCGCCCCGGCCACCGTGAAGCCGGCCGGCAGGCTGTCCAGCGGCACGGTCAGGGTCAGCCCGGTGAGGTCGGCGGTCGAGGACAGGGTGATCGTCGCGGTGCCGGTCGCGCCGGCCGGGACGACCGCGCCGCCGAGGACCACGGTGCCGCTGTCGCGCAGCCGCTGGGCCACGGTGATCGGGGCGAACGCGGTGTCCTTCGGGCCACCGCACTCGGCGTCGCCGTCGGCCGAGACGCAGCCGCCGCCGAGGGTCTGCCCGCCGGTGACGTCGGTGTTCACGGTCAGCGGCACGTCCCAGCTGACGGTGGCGCCCGGGTCGAGGGTGACGGTGCAGGTGAGCACCCGCCCGCCGGTGGCCCGGCAGTCGCGGGCGGCCGGGCCGGCCAGGGCGCCGAACGCGGTGCCGGTGGGCGCGACCACCGAGACGGTGTCGCCGGTGGCGCTGGACGGTCCCGGGTTGGCGGCGGTGACGGTGACCGTGCGGGACGCGCCGGGTGCGGCGCTGCCGCCGGCGCCGGTGACCGACCAGGTGACCGGGGCGGTCCGGGTGCCGGCCTCGATCAGCCGGGCCAGGCCGGTGACGGTCTCACCGCCGTGCGCGACGACCACGCCGGCCGGGGCCCAGGCCAGTCCGGGCACCACCGCCGGGCCGACCCCGGTGGTGACCGACAGGGCCGGGGTGGCGCCGGCCGCCAGGTTGACGCCGGTGCACTGGATCCGGATGGCGGTGCGGTCGCAGGCCGATCCGGCCGGGCCGCTGGCCGCGGTCACCGTGAATCCGGCCGGCAGGCCGGCCAGCGGCACGGTGACGGTGGCGCCGGTGATCGGGGTGCTGCTGGTCACCCGGACCACGCCGGTGCCGGTGCCGCCCGGGACCACGGTGGCCGGTACGCCGGTGATCTGCAGCCGGTCGGCGAGCGCCTGCCGGAGCTGGATCGGCGGGATGGCCGTGTCGGCGGCGGTGCAGGTGCCGCTGCGGTCGGTGTCGACGCAGCCGCCGGTCAGCGGGGTGCGCACGTCGGCGCCCGGGGCGACGGTGATCGGCAGGGCGACCCGGGTCCGGGCGTTGCCGCTGACGTCGATCGAGCAGTCCACCCGTACGCCGGACGGGGCGGTGGCACAGGTGACTCCGGTGACCGCGGCCGGAGCCCGGAAGGTGACGCCGGACGGGGCGAAGAAGGTGTACTGCACGCCGCGGGCGGCCGAGCTGCCGGTGTTGGTGACCACCGCGGTCAGGGTGCCCGCGTCGCCGGGCAGCAGGGTCTGCGGGTCCGGTGTCTCCACCGCCACGCCGAGGACGGTGTCGGCGACCCCGACGGTGGCCGCGCGCAGGGTCTTGGCGGCGGTCTGCGCGCCCTCCACGACGGCGACGGTGGGGGTCCAGGTCGCCCCCGGTTCGGCGGTGTCGCGCAGTTCGGCGCTGAGCGTGATCTCGATGTTCCCGCCGGCTGTCACGTCCAGGCCGGCGCAGCTCACCGTGTTGGCGCCGACCGTGCACAGCCGGCTGCCGGCCTGGGCCCGGACGATGCTCATGCCGGCCGGGAGCGCGGACAGCGGGATGGTCACGCCGAGGCCGCTGCGGGCCCTGGTCGCCGCGATCCGGACGGTGACCGTGCCGGTGCGGCCCGGTTTGATCTCCGGCGGGCTGACCGCCGAGATGGTCAGGGCCTGGGACAGCGCCGGGGTGAGGGTGACCGGTGGCAGCGGGGTGGTGCCGGCGCCGCAGGAGTCGCTGCGGCCGTCGACCAGGCAGCCGCCGGTGAGCGGGGTGTTCGGGTCGGCGTTGGCCGGGATCCGGACCGGCAGGTCCCAGGTGAGCGGGGCGGCGCCGGCGGCCAGGGTGACCCGGCAGTCCAGCGCGCCGGTGCCGACGGTGGCGCAGCCGGCCGGCAGCGGGGTGCCGAGGGTGGTGCCGCCCGGCGCGTTGACCCGGACCAGGCGGTCGACCGCGTCGGACGGCCCGGTGTTGGTGATCAGGGCCCGGAACGGGGCGACCGTGCCCGGGGTGACCGTGCCGGACGGCAGGGACGGCGCGAACTTCAGCCCCGGCACCGGTGCGCCGGTGCGCAGGAAGGCTCCGGTGAACTCGGTGACGTCACCGGCCGCGCTGGTCAGGGTGGCCGGGTCGGCCGGGCTGAGCGTCCAGGTGAGCCCTTCGGCGGCCGACGAGGCCGGGCGCACCGTGACCGAGACCAGGTCGCTGGTGGCGTTCGGCAGGGTGATGCCGGTGCAGACGATGCCGCCGGTCAGGGTGCAGACCGAGCCGGCCGGGCCGGTCGCGCCGACCACGGTGAGGTCCGGTGGCAGGTCGGTGACCGGGATCTCCAGCAGCAGACCGCTCAGGGTCCGGTCGGTGACCGCCCGGAGCACGCCGGTGCCGGTGTCACCGGGGGTGACGACGTTGCCGGGGGCCACCCCGAGCAGGGCCTGGGCGCTGAACGGCTTGCCCAGGGTGAACGATCCGATGGCGGTGTCGCCGGCGCCGCAGACACCGTTGCGGTCCACGTCGAGGCAGCCGCCGCTGATGGTGGCGCCGGGCGCAGTGGGCGCCGGGATGTCCAGCGGCAGCCGGAGCCGGCGGGTCTCCGCGCTCAGGTCTACCTGGCAGCTGACCAGGGTGGACGACGCCTTGTCGCAGTAGGTGGAGGCGGGTTCGATCAGCTCGCCGAAGGTGGTGCCCTCCGGGGCCTTGACCTGGGCCAGCGCGCCGGGCAGGGCGGACGGCCCGGGGTTGGTCATGATCAGCCGCAGGACGGTCTCGCCGCCCGGCAGCACGCTGCCGTCGGCCGGGGGCAGCACGCTGACGTCCAGGCCGCCGCCGGTGTCGGCGGCGCCGACGGTCGCGGCGAGCCGCTGGAGCAGGGCCACGTCCGGTGGGGTGCGGGTGCCCTGGCTGACCCGGATCACCGGCAGCCAGGTGTCACCGGGGCGGGCGTCCGGAGCGGCGTCGACGGTCAGGTTCAGGGTGGCGCTGCCACCGCCGCCGATGTCGACGCCGGTGCAGGTGACCGTGTCGGTGGTGACGTCGCAGCCGGTGCCGCCGATGCTGGCCGCGCCGATGGTGAGACCGGCCGGGCGGTTGTCGGTGCCGACGGTGACGGTCAGGCCGTCGCGGGCCGCCCCGGCGTCCAGCCGGATGGTGGCGGTGTCGCTGCGGCCCGGGGTCACCGTCGCCGGCACGCCACCGGCCGCGGAGAGCACCGCGGCGAGCGGGGTACGCAGGCCGAACGGATCGAGGTTCACGTCGCACGCGTTGCCGGACAGGATCACGCAACCGCCGGTGACGGTGCCGGTGAGCTGGTGCGGTACGGCGAGCGGCAGGTCCAGGCCGGTGGACTGACCGGACGGCAGGGTGACCGCGCAACCGGTGGTCAGCGGGGACAGCCGCACGCAGCCGTCCGGCAGCGGTGTGGTGAAGGTGGTGCCGAGCGGGGCGGTCACCACGATCGGGACGGCGGTGGCCGTACCGGCGCCGGTGTTGCCGATCGTGGCCTTGATCGTGGTGACGTCACCGGGCAGGACGGTGTCGTCGTCCGGCATGTCCACCGCGGCGGTCAGGGCGAACAGCGGCGCGCTGGTGCGGGCCAGGATGCCGCCGCCGATGACGGTCTCGCCGGCGTCCCGGGTGACGGTGATGCCGGTGGCGTTCCAGACCGCGTCGGCCGTCCCGTTCGCCACCGTGATCGGCAGTTCGACGGTGGCGGTGCCGGCGGTGGCGAAGGTGGTGGCGCAGGTGATCGCGGCGGCGGTGGTGGTGCAGCCGCCGTTCGGGGCGATGGTCTCCCCGGAGATCAGCATGCTCGCCGGTTTGGTGTCCAGCGGCACGGACACGGTGACCGGTGTGCCGGGCGCGGCCGGGGCGTCGATCAGGATCTTCGCGGTTCCGCTGGAGTTCGGCGGGATGAGCGCGCCGTCCAGGCGGACCCGGGACAGGCTCTCGAACGGGGTGGCCACGTCGATCGGGCCGAGCAGGGTGTCCGGCGGGTTCAGGCAGAGGCCGTCGTTGTTGAGGTCGACGCAGCCGCCGGTGAGGGTGGATCCGGGCCGGGTGGTCGCGCCGACCTTGAGGGTGAGCGGGACGACCGGGTCGGGGCCGGCCGCCGGGATGTCCACCGTGCAGGACAGCTTGTCGGAGCCGGCGATCCGGCCGCACTCCGGCGGCACCACGCTGAAGACGGCCCCGGCCGGCGGGATCACCGAGTAGCGGACGCCGAGCGCGTCGGAGGTGCCGGTGTTGCCGACGGTGACGCCGACGGTGCCGGTCCTGCCCGGTTCGATGGCGGCGCCGGGCATGGTGACCGACGGGTCGACGACGATGTCGGCCGGGCCGATCACGGCGAGCCGCCGGTCCAGGCTGAGCGTGCCGTCGGTGTTGCCGACGCTGATCCCGGGCACCGTCCAGGTGGTGCCCGGGGTGGCCGAGGGGGCGGCGTTCAGCGCCACCCCGACCTGGACCGGGCTGCCCGGGGCCACCGTGATGCCGGTGCACGGGGAGGCGCAGGTGCTGCCGTTCAGCTCCAGGTGGTCGATGGTGAGGCCGCTCGGCAGGCCGGTGGACGGGACGGCGACCGCGAGGCCGGTCAGGGTGGCCCGGTCCGAGCTGAGGGTGAGCAGGGCGGTGCCGGAGGTGCCCGGCACCACCGTCGCCGGGGTGGTGTTCACCGACAGGGTGCGGGCGAACGGCACGGACAGGCTGATGTCCGGGACGCCCTGGTCGCGGGGCCCGCAGCCGGGCACCCCGTCCAGGTCGACGCAGCCGCCGCCGAGCGCGGTGAACGGGTCGGCCAGCGCCGGGACCTTCACCGGGAAGGTGAGCGGTCCGGTGTCGGCGCCGTCGGCCAGCGGGATCGCGCAGGCCGCGAGCAGCCCGGTGACGGCCACCGTGCAGCCGGACGGCGGGGTGGCGGCCGGGTCCAGCCGGGTGCCGAGCGGGGCGCTCACGGTGAAGAGGGCCGGGCGGGCGTCGGACGGCCCGGTGTTGGTGACGGTGACCCCGATCGGGGCGGTGCCGCCGGCCGGCACGGCGCCGGTGGGCGGCACCGTGACGGCCGCGCTCAGTTCGCTGCGGGGCAGGCCGACCACGGCCAGGTCACCGGCGTCGATGGCGGTCTCGCCGCCGCCGGAGACCAGGATCGGCGCGGCCGTCCAGATCCCGGGCAGGCCGCCGGGGCCGGAGTCGACCCGCAGGTCGACGACGGCCGGGCTGCCCGCGGTGACGTTGAGGCCGGTGCACCGGATCGGCTCGGTGCCGGTGTCGCAGGCGCCGCCACCGGCCGGGACGGCGGCGGTGACGCTGGTCCCGGTGGGCAGCAGCCCGACCGCGGGGACGGTGACGGTGAGGCCGTTCTCGGTGCCGGTGGAGGTGACGGTGAGCTTGGCCAGGGCGTCCTCGCCGGGCACGATCCGGGCCGGGGTGGTCACCACGTCGACGCGCTGCTGCATCGGGGTGCCGATGGTGATGTTCGGGATGGCCCGGTCGGCGGTGTTGCAGATGCCGTTGCCGTCCAGGTCGACGCAGCCGCCGGTGAGGGCCCGGCCGGACAGCACGTCACCGCCGATCGCCACCTGCGCGCCGAGGGTGAGCGGGGTGCCACCGGCCGGCAGGTCGACCCGGCAGTCGATCCGGGTGTCGCCCTGGGTGAGGCCGCAGCTGGGCGCGGCGGTGCCGGTCAGCGTGCCGAGGACGGTGCCGGCCGGGGCGATCACGGTGACCGGGACGGCGACCGCGTCGGACGGGCCGGCGGTGTTGCTCAGGCCGACGCTCAGGATGCCGCTGCCGCCCGGCAGCGGGCTCAGCCCGGTCAGGCTGACGGTGGCGTCCAGGCCGGTCTGCGCCGCGCTGATCCGGGCCAGCTGCGGGACCAGGGTGAGCTGGTCACCGCCCTGGGCCACGGTGACCGGGTTCGGTGTCCAGGTGCCGCCCGGCACCGCGCCCGTGGTGGCTCGCAGGGCGACGTCGACGTCCACGGTGGCGCCGTCGGCGACGGACAGGCCGGAGCAGGCCCACACCCCGTTCGCGCCGGCACAGGTGCCGCCGGAGGGGCTGGACACGCCGGTGACGGTCAGCCCGGCCGGCAGCCCGGCCTCCGGGACGCTCACCGACAGCCCGGACAGCGCGCCGTGCAGCGCCTTGGCGTGCACGGTCGCGGTCCCGGTCCGTCCCGGCACCACGTCGGCGCGGTCGGTGGTGACCGCCACCCGGGACGCGAACGGCGCCTTCAGGGTGAAGTCGGCGAAGGCCCGGTCCCCGGAGCCGAGGCAGCCGGGCACCCCGTCGGCGTCCACACAGCCGCCGCTGACCGGGGTCCACGGGTCGGCGTTGGCGGACACCGCCAGCGGCACGGTCAGCGCGCCGGTCGACGCGTTCCGGGCCAGGGACGCGACGGTGCAGGTCAGCAGGGTGTCCAGGGTGCGCTGGCAGATCCCGGGCAGGCCGGTGGCCGGGAAGCTGGTGCCGGCCGGCGCGAAGACCCGGAACACCGCCGGGGTCGCCGCCGACGGCCCGTTGTTCACCACGGTCACACCGAGGCCGGTGGTGGCGCCGGGCAGGACGGTGCCGTCGGCCGGGGTGGTGGTGGTCGCGGCCAGGCTGTAGGCGACCGTGCCGGTGGCGGCCAGCGGGCCGGTCAGGGTGGTGGTCTCCGATCCGCTCGCCACGGTGATCCCGGCAGGCGTCCAGGCGGCCGGTGGCACCACCGCCGGGTCCACCGCGACCCGGACCGCGACGTCCTTGCCGGTCAGCGCGGTCAGGCCGACGCCGGTGCAGGTGACGGCGGTGGCGTCGACCGTGCAGGGGGTGCCGCCGGCGGTGGCCGACAGGACGCTGAAGCCGCTCGGCAGGGCCGGGCCGGCCGGGATGGTGACGGTCAGGTCGTTCTCCGCCTGCAACGAGCGCAGGGTGATCCGGCCGGTGCCGTCCTGACCGGGAGTGATCACCGCGGGCAGGAAGGTGCCGGTGACCCGGACGGTGAACGGGCTGCGCAGCGAGATCGCCGGCAGCACCGGCTCACCGGACTGGCAGACGGCGTCGTTGTCCAGGCTGAGACAACCGCCGGTGAGCGGCCGGGAGGTGCCGGCCAGCGGGTTGACCGTCAGCGGCAGGGTGAGGTTCAGGTCCGGGCCGGCCGCCGGGATGGTCGCCGAGCAGGCCAGCGTGGCCCCGCCGCCGGTGCAGGTCGCGCCGGTGGGCGTGCTGGTGGGGACGCCCAGGAGGGTGCCGGCCGGGGCGACCACGGTGAAGGTGGCCGGGCCGGCGTCCGACGGGCCCTGGTTGGTGATCTTCGCGGTGATGCCGGTGGTCTGCCCCGGGCTGATCGTGCCGGCCGCCGGGCCGTCCGTGGTGACACCCAGGGTGAACCGGGGCGACGGGGTGACGATCGTGCCGGTGGTGGTTCCGGTGGAGTCACCGGCCGAGGCGGTGATCGGCGCGGTCGAGGTGGCCGCCCACGGGGTGGTGACCGCGGCGGCCAGGGTGACCGGCACCGACACGTTCACCGACTGGCCGGCCGGGATGGTCACCCCGGTGCAGTCGATCCCACCGGTCCCGGTGGCGCAGGTGCCGCCGCCGGTGGTGGAGACGGTGCCGGTGACGGCGTACCCGGTGGGCGGGGCCGGAATGGTGATGGTGGCCGGGGTGGCGGTCAGCGAGCCCACGTTGGTGACCTTGACGGTGGCGGTGCTCGCCGAACCGCCCGGGATCGCGGTCGCCGGGACCACGGTGATGCCACCGGACAGGTTGACGTCCGGGGCGCCGACGGTGACCAGACGGCCGGCGCCGGTCACCGTGGACCCGTTCATCACGGCGGTGACCCCGGCCAGGTCCCAGGTGGTGCCGACCGTGGTGGTGACGGCGGCGGCGGTGGCGATCCGGACCGTCGCCTCGGTGCCCGCCACGATCGGCACCCCGGAGCAGGTGATCGCCGCGGTGGTGACCGCGCAGGCGTTGCCGTCCACGTCCGCCGAGGACACGGTGATGCCGGCCGGCCGGTTGCCGATCGGCACGGTGATCACCGCGCTGGCGTCGGACGGCCCCGGGTTGGCCACCTTGACCGTGCCGGTGGCCGACTTGCCGGCCGCCAGGGTGACCGCGCCGACCGTCACGGTGCCGCCCGACGTGCTCGCCGCCTGCGCGTTGACCAGGGTGCCGGCCGTGGTCTGGGTCTTCGTCTGGCCGGCCTGGGCGACCGGGGTGCTGGCCGCGCTGATCAGCTTGCCGGTGCTGGTGGACCAGCCGCCGGCACCCGACGTCTTCAGCTTCACCGGCAGCGACACCTTGACACTGCCCCGGCCGGGCACGGTCACCCCGGAACAGATCACGTAGTCCGGGTCCGCGGTCGAGCAGGTTCCACCGCCGGTCACGGTCGGCGGGTCCAGGACGTACTGGGAACCGGGCTTGGGGATCCTGATCGTGGTGTTGGCGGCGCCGACGTCACCGCTGTTGCCGACGGTCACCACCGGGGTGCCGGACTGGCCGGGCGCCAGCGACACCGGGGTGACGGTCGGCTGGTCCAGGACGATCGTGCCGGAACACACCGACTCGCCGACCACCACACTGCCGTTGGCGACCGTGCTGAGGATCCCGGCGCCGCCGAGCAGGCTGACGTCCAGGGCGCGGACCGTGTACTTGTAGACGCCGGTGGCGTCCCAGTCCGCGGTCCGGTGGTCGACGAAGACACTGGCCAGGTTGCCGACCGGCAGTTTCAGGTTGACGTCCGGGTTGGCGATGGTCTGCCCGGCCACCTTCAGGTCGGCGATCTCGACGGTGGTGGAGATGCCGGACGCGGCCATCGTGCAGACCGTCCGGACCGCGCCCACCCCGATCCCGGTCGCCCCGAGCACACTGGCGCCGGCCACACTCGACTCGGCGCGCCCGCTGGCGCCGGTGCCCGGACCGGCCGTCGAGGTGATCACACCACTGGACAGGATCGACTGGCCGAGCAGCTTCAGCCCCGGGTTGGCCAGCGTCGACGAGGAGGCGCTGCCGCCCTCGGTCCAGCTGCGCTCCGGGCTGGGGACGGCCAGGGTGATCGGCAGCGCCCCACCCAGCAGGTTGATCTCGGCACGCACACCCTGCGCCGTGGTTCTCAGGACCCCCGCCATCGCGGAGTTCGGCCGGGTGCACAGAGTGAGCACCAGAACCACGACAAGCAGAATGGAGATTCTCCGACCCGATCGCACCGACGTATTGTCAGAAAAGCGACGCCCCGATCGGCTGGTGTTTCAGCAAAATCCCTGGTGGCTACCGGCGGGCTGTATAAAGAGAGCCAGCGCCACGGTGACACCCCCGTGCGCCCTCTTCGGCATGATCAGACGTGCCCCCGGGCCGGCCGCCAGCAGCGCCGCCGCCTCCGCCACACTCGGCGTGCCCACCGCGGCGGCCGCCGCCCGGCCCGGATGCGGCACCGGGCAGGCGGCCAGCTCCGCTGCCCGGAAACCGGCCACCCGCCAGCCGTACGCCGCCGCCAGCTCCCGCACCCGCGGCTCCCCCGCCCGCCGGTCCAGCGAGGCCAGCACCGATACGTCAGCCGGAACCAGGCCTGCCGAGGCCAGCGCGGCGAGCACCGGACCGGGCAGATCCACCCCGCTGCGGGCGCCCAGCCCGAGGGCGATCACCGGGCTGCGGCGCTGACCAGGTTGTGCGCCAGCCCCGGGCGGCCGGCCCAGTGCAGGTGCAGATAGGACGCGTGCAGCCGGGGCGTCGCGAAACCCTCCGGATCGGCGCCCCGCCACGCCCACGCCGCACCCGCCGCCGGCGACAGCAGCAGACCCGACCGCGGATGCACCGTCGTCCGGTGGAACTCGTGCCCGGTCACCCGGGTCCCGGCCGGGGCGAGCGGGCTGTCGGACAACGCCACCGCGTCCCGGTAACCCAGCGTCAGCGACGGCGACATCGCCGCGTCCGCCGCGAGCACGCCGCACATCGGCGCGCCGTCCAGCGACTCGCACAGCCACAGCAGGCCGGCGCACTCCGCGGCGATCACCCCGTCGAACTTCCTCACCGCGTCGCGCAGCGGCTCGTTGGCGGACAGGGCGCTCGCGTACACCTCCGGGAACCCGCCGCCGACCACGATCGCCCGGGTGCCGGCCGGCAGCCTCTCGTCGTGCAACGGATCGAACGGCAGCACCGTCGCACCGGCCGCGGACAGCAGCTCGGTGGTCTCGGCGTACGAGAAAGTGAAAGCCGGACCACCGGCGACCGCGACCACCGGACCGTTTTCGATCGGCTCGGCGACGGCCGGGTCCCACGCCTCGAACGACAGCGCCGCCGCCGACCGGGCCACCGCCGCCACCGCGTCCAGATCCACCGACGCCGCGATCAGCTCGGCCATCGCGTCCACCGAGGCCAGCGCCTCGGCCCGCCGCTCCGCCGCCGGCACCAGCCCCAGATGCCGGGACGGGGCGGCCACCGCGTCCGCCCGGCGCAGCGCGCCCAGCACCGGCGTGCCGACCTCCTCACAGGCGTCCCGCAGAATCCGCTCGTGCCGGTCCGAACCCACCCGGTTCAAGATCACCCCGGCCAGCCGCACCGCCCCGAAACTACGGAACCCGTGCACCAGCGCGGCAATCGACCGGCCCTGCGCCGCCGCGTCCACCACCATGATCACCGGAGCGTCGAGCAGGCCCGCGACCTGCGCCGTCGACCCCTGCTCGCCGGCACCCGTCCGCCCGTCGTAAAGGCCCATCACGCCCTCGACGACCGCCAGATCCGCACCCCGCGACCCGTGCGCGAACAGCGGCCCGACCAGGTCCTCCCCCACCATCACCGGATCCAGGTTGCGGCCCGGCCGGCCCGCCGCCAGCGCGTGATAGCCCGGATCGATGTAGTCCGGGCCCACCTTGAACGGCGCCACCCGCAGCCCACGCCGCGCGAACGCCGCCAGCAGCCCCGTCGCCACAGTCGTCTTGCCGTGCCCGCTGGCCGGCGCCGCGATGACGATCCGGTTCACCATTCGATCCCCTGCTGCCCTTTCCGGCCCGCGTCCATCGGATGCCTCACCTTCGTCATCTCGGTGACCAGATCCGCGGCCCCGATCAGATCCGGATGAGCGTCCCGCCCGGTGATCACCACATGTTGAGTGCCCGGCCGATCACGCAACGTCTCCACCACGTCGGCGACATCCACCCAACCCCATTTCATCGGATAGGTGAACTCGTCCAGCACATAGAACTTGAACGATTCCGCAGCCAGATCCCGCTTGATCTGTGCCCACCCCTCGGCGGCCTCCGCGGCATGATCCCGCTCGGTGCCGGCCCGCTGGATCCAGGACCAGCCCTCACCCATCTTGTGCCAGGTCACCGGGGTCGGGCCGTGCTCGCCGAGCGCCTTCAGCGCGGCCTCCTCCCCCACCTTCCACTTCTCCGACTTCACGAACTGGAAAACGCCGATCGGCCAGCCCGCACTCCACGCCCGCAACGCCATTCCGAACGCCGCCGTCGACTTCCCCTTGCCGGCCCCGGTGTGCACCGCGAAAACCGCCTGCCGGCGCCGCTGCCGGGTGGTCAGCCCGTCATTCGGCACACTCGTCACTTTCCCTTGCGGCACGTCGCCTCCCCTTTCCTCACCGTTTCAACAACCCTTTTCCGGTACGCCGTAGGGGCCCCGCCGAAGTCGTCCCGCCCCACGTCGACCGGCGACCGAACTCGGCGCGGCTCCCGCCACGCACTCCCCGGCGGCCCACACCGTCCTCCGGCCCCGCCACGCCCCCCACTCCGTAGTCCCACCACTCCGGACACCCACTGCTCTGGACACCCACTGCTCCGGACACCCGCCGCTCCGGACACCCGCCACTCTGGAATCCCACCGTTCCAGACACCCACTGCTCTCCCGCCGCTCGAACACCTATCGCCCCGGACGCCCGCCGCTCCGGGCAATCCCGGCGATTCCGGCGATTCCGAGGCCACCGGCTATCCCGAGACCCCCTGCTAACCCCGGTCACCATCTCGCCCTGGGCAATAGCCCCCAGACCCCGAGCAGCCCCGCCGGCACCCGGCACCCGCGCACGGACGACGATCGTTTGCCGGCGTCGGCGCCCACCGCCCGGCAGGCACTCACGATCGGGAGAACGTGCGCTCGGTGCGGGCCGGCGCCACCGGTGATCGGACACAAACCGCTACCGAACGCGTCCGCCCGGCGAATCCCGCCGACAGCAACCACCGGCACGACCCCACGGGCGAACGCATCCGCCCACCGATTCCCTCTTACCGCAACCACCGGCACGACCCCGCTGGCGTGGCTCGGTGGCGGAGGCGGTCGCGGCACCACAGATCGGCGTCTTCCAGCGAGTTCCCGGGTAACGGGCCGCCAGGCCGGTTCTCCAGAAGTGTCCGACGCTTGGTCTTCCCACCGGGACGCGTGATCCAGGACGAACCGGCGGAGGGGATCCGCCGGACGGCGAGCGGTGTTGCGGGCCGGCCGGGTGCCGGTGTCACGCAGCGTGCCGGTAGGCGCGATCGGTGACGGGCGCGGTCTCCGGGCCGGACGGCTGCGACGGGCGGTTGCGGACCGTGGTGGCCTGGAGCTGCTCCAAGGGCATGATCTCGGCGCGCAGGGCGGCGGCCAGTTTGCGGGCCAGGCCCAGGCGGATCGGGCCCGATTCGCAGTCGACGACCACGCTCGCCACCCCGGACAGGGCCGGGACCAGGCGCATCGGGTCGGGGCCGCTGGTGGAACGGCCGTCGGTGACCAGCACCAGCAACGGGCGGCGGCGGGGGTCGCGGCGGCGTTCGGTGGCGATCGTGGCGACCGCGGCTTTCAAACCGGCGGCCAGCGGGGTGCGGCCACCGGTGCGCAGGGCGGCCAGCCGCTGGACGCCGACCTCGTGGCTGGAGGTCGGCGGCAGCACGACGTCGGCCTCACTGCCCCGGAAGGTGATCATCCCGATCCGGTCCCGCCGCTGGTAGGCGTCGCGCAGTAGGGACAGCACCGCCGTCTTGACCAGTGTCATCCGCTTCCGGGCGGCCATCGATCCGGAGGCGTCGACCACGAAGAGCACCAGGTTGGCCTCCCGCCCGACATGAACCGACTCCCGCACGTCCCGCGGCAGCACCCGGACGGGCCCGCCACCGCCCGGCCCGAAGCCGCCACCCGCGCGAGGTGATCCGGCCGGAGCCGGGCCCGCGCCGTCGACCACGGGCGGCGGGAGGGCGGGGAGCGGGGCGACGGCGATGTCGTCACCGGACAGCGCGGCCGGGACAACGGCGTCCAAGACGGTCCGGTCCACGGCGGCCCCGCCCAAAGCGGCCCGGTCCAGGGCGATCCGGTCCAGGGCGGCCCGGAGGGTGGCGAACAGGTGTGGGGCGCCGGCCAGTTTGCCCTGCGGCTGGCGGCTTCCGACCACCCGGCCACGGCGGGCGAAAGCCGGGGAACGACGGCCGGTGTGGCCGCCCTCGCCGCGGGCCGCGATGCGCAGGGTGCGGGTGCGGTAGGCGGTGCCCGCCGTGGCCACCGCTCCGGCGGGCCGGCCGTCCGGGGACGGCGTGGAGTCGGAGGCGCCGGCGGGAGAGGCATCGCCGGCCGCTAAGGGGGGACCGGAGGGAGGCTGCGGGGCCGGGCTCTCCCCCGTACCGCCGAGGGTGTCTGATGGACCGGAACCGTCGGGCGGACCGTCACCACCGCCGGGACCCGCACCACCACCGGGACCATCGTCGTCGGGGTCGTCGCCGGAGGAGGGATCGGGCGGACCGGCGGCATCGGAGGCGTCCGGGGAATCGGCGGCGCGATCCTCCTGGGCCTGGCGTTCGGCTTCGGCGAGGGCCTCGTCCAGCTTCTCCTCGTCGGTGCCGGGCGGGTCGAGGGGGTCGGTGCGGCGGCGGTGGGGCAGCGCCAGCCGGGCCGCGTCACGGACGTCGTCGGCGGTGACCCGGTCGCGGCCGTGCCAGGCGGCCAGGGCGACGGCGCAGCGGGCGACCACGATGTCGGCGCGCATGCCGTCCACCCCGTAGGCCAGGCAGACCCGGGCGATCCGGTCGAGTTCGGTGTCGGGCAGCGTCACCGACGGGAGCTGGGCGCGGGCGGCGGCGATCCGGGCCGCACACTCCTGTTCGGCCTCGGCGAACCGGGCCGCGAACCCGTCCGGATCGGCCTCGTAGGCGAGCCGCCGCCGGACCACCTCGGCGCGCTGGCGGGCGTCGCGGGGCGCGGCGACGTTGACGACCAGGCCGAACCGGTCGACCAGCTGGGGGCGGGGTTCGCCCTCCTCCGGGTTCATCGTGCCGACGAGCAGGAACCGGGCGGCGTGCTTGACCGACACCCCGTCGCGCTCGACGTGGGCGCGGCCCATCGCGGCGGCGTCCAGGAGCAGGTCGACCAGGTGGTCGGGGAGCAGGTTGACCTCGTCGACGTAGAGGACACCCCGGTGGGCGGCGGCGAGGAGGCCGGGCTCGTACGCCTTGACCCCGTCGCTGAGCGCGCGCTGCAGGTCGAGGGTGCCGACGACCCGGTCCTCGGTGGCGCCGACGGGGAGTTCGACCAGGCTCGCGGGCCGGGACGCGGACGGGCCTCCGGGGGTGTGCGGGCCGTCGGGGCAGCCGGGGTCGGGTGCGGCCGGGTCGCAGGCGAACCGGCAGCCGTGCACCACGTCGACGGAGGGCAGCAGCCCGGCGAGGGCGCGGACCACGGTGCTCTTGGCGGTGCCTTTCTCGCCGCGGACGAGCACACCGCCGACGGCCGGGGAGACCGAGGTGAGGAGCAGGGCCAGTCGGAGGTCGTCGAGGCCCACCACGGCCGAGAACGGGTACGGAGTCGTCACCAGGGTCCCTTCCGGCGGGTGTCCACGCCCGCTCGTCGGTTGTCGCGAGCGGCCGGAGTCTCCTGACTCCCGGTTCACCGAGGTGAGCCGGTCACAGTGGCGGGACCGTCCCGGACTCGCACCGGGTTCCTCCGCTACCGCTCACCGGCCACTCTTCCCGACCGCCGATCGGCCCGTCAACGCGGGCTCCACCACAGCGGTCAGGAACGGACTGCCTTCTCGGTACCGGGCAGCGGTTCCGGCGCGATCCGGTCGAGTTCGGTCACCACGTCCAGGACGGCGAGCGCACTCTTCTCCACCAGTGGCCGCAACCGCCGGTAGAGGCCGGCGTCGGCCGGGTCGGGCCGGGTGGGCTCACCGGTGGGCACCATGGCGGCGGCCCGGTCGAGGTCGGGCAGTTCACCGAGGGCGTGCCGGGCGAGCAGGCAGGCGCCGAGCGCGGTGCCCTCGGGCACGTCGGCGACGGTGACCGGCAGGTCGAGGGCGGACGCCAGCACGCTGATCCACAGTTTCGAGGCGGCGGCCCCGCCGGTGGCACGGATCTCGGTGAGTGGCGCGCCTTCGGCGTCGAACGAGTCGCGGACCAGGGCGAGCTGCTGGCAGACGCCTTCGACGGCGGCGCGGACCAGTTGCGGGCGGCCGTGTTCGCGGCGCAGCCCGAGGTAGGCGCCGCGCATGCCGGGACGCCACCAGGGGGCGCGTTCGCCGAGAAGGTACGGCAGGCAGATGAGCCCGTCGCTGCCGGCCCGGACGGCGGCGGCCTCGTCCAGCAGCCGAGCGTCCCGGTCGTCGGCGTCCTCCCCGACGGAATCCGACGAATCGCCGACAAAAGCCGATCCGGCCCACCGCACCACCGACCCGGCGTTGTTCACCGCCCCACCGATCACCCACCGGTCCTCGGTGAGCGCGTAGCAGAACAACCGCCCCGCGGTGTCGCTGGTGGGAGCCCCCACCACGGTGCGCAGCGCCCCACTGGTCCCGAGCGAGATCGCCCCCACCCCGGCCGGGGTGGCGCCCACCCCGAGGTTGGCGAGCGGCCCGTCGGCGGCCCCGATGATCAGGGGTGTCGACGGCTCCAGACCGGCGGCCGCCGCCACCGAGGGGTCCAGGGTCAGGGCCTGTGTGGTGGGGACGACCTCGGCGAGCTGCTCCGGCCGTACCCCCGAAACGGTCAAAGCGTCTTGGTCCCACCGCCGTGCGTGGATGTCGTAGAGGCCGGTCCCCGAGGCGACCGACAGGTCGACGAGGAAGGGACCGCCGGCCAGCGCCGCGACGATCAGCTCCTTGACCCCGCCCCACCGTGGGGTGTCCCGCAGCGTCTCCGGATCCGAGTCGGCCCACCAGGCGAGCTTGGTGAGCGGGGACATCGGGTGGACCGGGGTCCCGGTGCGGGCCTGGAGTTCCTTGGCGTGCCCGTCGGCGACGATCCGCTCGCACTGCTCGGCGGCCCGGTTGTCGGCCCAGGTGATCACCGGCCCGAGTGGTTCGCCGGAGGCCTTCATCGGGACGAGGGCGTGCAGGAACGAGCTGAGGCTGACCGCGATCACCCGGTCGCCGTTGTCCCGGCAGGCGGCGGCCACGTCGGTGAGGGCGCGCAGGGCGGCGTCGACGAGGGCGGTGCTGTCGAGCTCGGCGCGGCCGGGGCCGGGGACGGCGAGCGGGTAGTGGACGCTGGTGAGGGCGCGGATCTCACCGGCCGGACCGGCGGCGATCCCCTTCGTCGAGGTCGTCCCGGTGTCGATGCCGATGACCACATCCATGTGTCTCTCCCCTTACCGTCGAACGCCAGACGCCCCACCGGACGATATCCGGCGAGGCGTCTGGCGAAACGGCAGAGGTGAATCGGAAAGGCGGAACGGATCAGCGCTGGTCGGCCGGAACGAAGTCGCGGACCGGGGACCCGGTGTAGATCTGCCGCGGGCGGCCGATCTTGTTGGCCGGGTCGACCATCATCTCGCGCCACTGGGCGATCCAGCCGGGGAGCCGGCCGATGGCGAAGAGGACGGTGAACATGTCGGTCGGGAACCCCATGGCCTTGTAGATCAGGCCGGTGTAGAAGTCCACGTTCGGGTACAGCTTGCGGGAGATGAAGTACTCGTCGGAGAGGGCGATCTCCTCGAGCTTGAACGCGATCTCCAGCAGCGGGTCCGGCTTGTCCAGGGTGGAGAGCATCTCCTGGGCGGCCTTCTTCACGATGGCGGCGCGCGGGTCGTAGTTCTTGTAGACCCGGTGGCCGAAGCCCATCAGCTTGACGCCTTTTTCCTTGTTCTTCACTCGCGTGACGAACGAGTTGACGTCTCCGCCGTCCTTGCGGATCTGCTCCAGCATCTCCAGGACCGCCGCGTTGGCACCGCCGTGCAGCGGGCCGGAGAGGGCGCCGATGCCGGCCGAGACCGACGCGAACAGGTTGGCCTGCGCCGACCCGACCAGGCGCACCGACGAGGTCGAGCAGTTCTGCTCGTGGTCGGCGTGCAGGATGAACAGCATGTCCAGGATCTTGGCGACCTTGGGGTCGACGTCGTACTGGACGGTCGGCAGACCGAAGGTCAGGCGCAGGAAGTTCTCGACGTAGTCGAGGGAGTTGTCCGGGTACGGCAGAGGGTGGCCGATGGACTTCTTGTAGGTGTACGCCGCGATCGTCGGAAGTTTCGCCATCAGGCGGATCGCGGAGATGTCGACCTGCTCGGAGTCGAGCGGGTCGAGCGCGTCCTGGTAGAACGTCGACAGCGCGGTGACCGCCGACGACAGCACCGACATCGGGTGCGCGTTACGCGGGAAGCTGGAGAAGAACGTGCGCATCTCCTCCTGCAGCAGCGTGTGCACCCGGATCTTGTCGGCGAAGTCACGCAGCTGCGCCGGGGTGGGCAGCTCACCGTTCATCAGCAGGTAGGACACCTCGAGGAAGGTGCTCTTCTCCGCGAGCTGCTCGATCGGATAGCCGCGGTAGCGCAGAATGCCCTGGTCACCGTCGATGTAAGTGATCGCCGAGGTGGTCGACGCCGTGTTCACGAAACCCTGGTCGAGGGTGACGTAACCGGTCTCCTTCAGCAGAGCACTGACGTCGATGCCGCCCGGACCGTCGACGGCCTTCTTGACTGCCATCGACAACTGACCACCGGGGTGGTCGAGCTTGACATCCGTCATGTATTTCCCTCACTTCACCGGCAGATGTCCCAAATATTTTGCCGTTCACCGTAAACCCTCAACCTGAATGGGTCATCAGGTGGCTGGCTGTTGAGGCATTGGTCACCAGTACGTATGGGTCGTTGCGCCATAGACAATGGTCGGTATATTGCGACTCTGTTACGGAGGCCCTATGCACATCGTCGTGGGAGTCGGCCGGATCCCCGCCGACACGGCCGCGATCCGGTTCGCCGCGCGGGAGGCCTCGTCCCGCGGACGCGTGGTGCGGGTGGTGCACGCCTTCGCCGGTCCCGCCGACGCCGGTTACGGCCCGGCACGCCGGCTCGCCTCCCGGATGGTCGACGAGGCGGTCGCCATCGCCCAGCGTTCCACACCCGGCGCCGGCGCGCGCGGTCAACTGGTGGATGGCCCGCCCGGGCGTGTCCTGCCGGCGCTCAGCCGCCAGGCCGAACTGCTGGTGGTGGGCGGTCTGCGGCCGGATCTGGTGACCCGTTCCCAGTGCCCGGTGGCGGTGGCCCGGGTGCAGAGCACCCCGTCCGGCCCGGTGACGGCGGCGGTCGACGCCTCGCCGTGGGCGGTGCCGGTGCTGCGGTTCGCGGCCGCGGCGGCGGCCCGCCGGGAGGTGGCCCTGCACGTGCTGCACGTGACCGGGCCGGGCCGGGAGACCGGCGGCGCGCGGCTGCTCGACGAGGTGCTGGCGCAGGTCCCGGAGGCGGCCGGGGCGCGCCGCCGGGTGGTGGCCGGGATCCCGGCGTCGGCGCTGATCACCGCTTCCCGGCGGGCCGGGCTGCTGGTGCTGGGGCCGCGGTCGACGGCCCCGGCGGGCCGGCTCGGGTCGGTCGCCACCGAGGTGGTGCGGTTCGGCGCGTGCCCGGCGGTCCTGGTGTCCGGGGCCCGGATCCCGGCCCGCCGGGTGGCCCGGCAGCTTCCGGGAAGCCCGGTAACCCACTGACCGAATTGCTACCGTTGGCCCATCTATTGATCTTCGGGCCGTACGGGAGGAATGCCCGGTGCGTTCCGTACACCCCCGCCGCTGGTGGCAGATCATCGCCGCCGCCGGCCTCGTCGTCACGGTCACCTACGCGGCGGTCCCGGAGTCGGTGGCCGCCACCGCCGGGTTCGCCGCCCTCGGCGTCGCCACGGTCGCCGGCTGCTTCCTCGGCCCGCGCCGGTGGGGCGCCGAACCGGCCGGCGCCTGGCTGACGATGGGCGTGTCGGCGCTGCTCTTCCTGGTCGGCGTGCTGATCCGGCCGACCGTCACCGAGCAGCCGATGCCGTGGCCGCTGCTCGCCGACGCCGCCAGTTTCAGCGGCTACCTGCTGCTCGGCACGTTCCTCACCATCCTGCTCCGGCAGCGCGGCAGCCTGGACCGGCACGCGGTGCTGGACGGCCTGATCGTCTTCCTGGCCGCCGGGCTGGCCAGCACCCTGCTGCTCGCCCTGCCGGCCGCCGCCATCGACGGCCGCGACCACCTGCTCTCCTTCATCCAGGGGCTGTACCCGCTGCTCGACGTGACCCTGGTGCTGCTGCTGGCGAACCTCACCTTCACCGCCAAGCACTGGCCGCCCAGCCTGATCGCGTTCATCGTGATGATGACCGCGATGTTCACCGGCGACCTGGCCTACGCGATCGTCGGCGTACAGGGCAAGATCTACGCGTCGCCGCTGCTCAACGTGCCGTTCCTGGTGGCGTACACGGCTCTCGGGGTGGCCGCGCTGCACCCCTCGGTGGCCGACGTCAGCCGCCCCGACAAACTGCCCGCGCAGGCCTGGTCCTGGTCCCGGCTGTCGCTGCTGCTGCCCGCCCTGGCCATGCCGTTCCTGCTGCTGCTCACCACCGGCGCCGAGACGGCCGCGCACCGGCTGCTGATCGCGCTGACCGGGGCGCTGATCGTGGCGCTGCTGCTGGCCCGGGCGGTCGCCGCGGTCCGCGCCCAGGTCGCCGCCCAGCTGCGCTCCGAACACCAGGCCACCCACGACCCGCTGACCGGCCTGCCCAACCGGCAGTCCATGTCGGCCGAGATCGAACGCCTGGTCACCGTGGTCGACCCGGAGGGCAACAACCGGATCTGGGTCTACATGCTCGACTTCGACGGCTTCAAGTGGGTCAACGACTCGTGGGGGCACGACACCGGCGACCAGCTGGTGATCGACGTGGGGCGGCGGTTGCGGTCCGCGGTGCCGTCCGGGATCCCAGTGGCCCGGGTCGGCGGAGACGAGTTCCTGCTGGCGTACGTCGGGGAGAAGGGTGACGCCCTGCGCCTCGTCGACGACATCCGCGGTTGCTTCGCCCGGCCGTTCCCGGTGCGTGACCACGACGTGGTGATCAGCGCGTCGATCGGCATCTCGCACGCCGACGCCGACCCGGCCACCGCCGCGGTCACCGCCGAGGCCCTGATGCGGGACGCGGACACCGCGATGTACCGGGCCAAGGGCGAGGGGCCGGGCCGGTCCACCATCTTCGACACCAGCATGCACGCCCAGGTCCGGGAGCGCATCGAGCTGGAGGTGGCGCTGCGGCAGGCGCTGGCCGAGGAGCAGCTGCACGTGGCGTACCAGCCGATCGTCCGCCTGGAGACCGGGGTGCCGGTGGGTGCCGAGGCGCTGGTCCGGTGGATGCACCCGGAGCGCGGGGCGATCCCGCCGATGACGTTCATCCCGATCGCCGAGGACGCCGGGCTGATCACCGCGATCGGCACCTGGGTGCGCAAGGAGGCGCTGCGCCAGCTCGGCGTGTGGCGGTCCGAGGGCACCGTCGGCGACGACTTCTACCTGTCCATCAACGTGTCGCCGCGGCAGCTCAACGATCCGGAGCTGCCACTGATCGTGTCCGGCGAGATGGTCCGGTACGGCGTCCCGGCGCACTGCGTGGCCCTGGAGATGACCGAGTCGGTGATGGTGGACGGCTCCAGCGTCACCGCCCGGGTCCTGTTCGAGCTGCGCGAACTCGGGGTGAAACTGCTCGTCGACGACTTCGGCACCGGGTTCTCGGCGCTCGGCTACCTGCGCCGGTTCCCGGTCACCGGGGTCAAGATCGACCGCTCGTTCGTGACCGGGCTGGGCGTCAACGTCGAGGACGACGAGATCGTCCGCGCGGTGGTGGCGATGAGCCACGCCCTCGGCCTGTCGGTGATCGCCGAGGGCGTGGAGACACCGTTGCAGCGGGAGGCGCTGCACGCGGTCGGGGTGCTCAACGGCCAGGGCTGGCTGTGGGGCGCCGCGGTGGACGCCCCGGACTTCTCCCAGCGCTGGCGCGAGATGATCCAGCGGACCCCGCAGATCACACCCGGCGGCGCTCCGAACCCGACGAACTGACCCGCCGGTCCCGGACCAGACCGCGCCGCTCCTCCTTGCGGACCGGCGCACCCGCCTTGGGGAACTCGTACAGCCAGAACGACTGGGCGTCCACCCGGGTCGGCTGGGCCCGGCCGGCCGCCCGGCCCAGGATGATCGCGATCATCCGCGGCAGCTGGTGCCGGTCCTCGTTGTACGAGCAGATGTCCACCACGACCTTGCCGTCCACCTCGCCGATCGGCTGGTACATCCGGCGCAGCAGGGCGATGAACACGCCGGCGCCCCGGGTGCCCCGGTCGGCGCCGACGAAGCTGACGTAGAAGATCCGGTTCTCCCGGTACAGCTCCGGCCAGTGGTACTCGAAGTACTCCGGCGCGATCAGCGAGATCGCGTCCAGTTCGGTGGTCATCGCGGCCAGCCCGACCACCGTCTCCTCGGCGTCCAGGGCCACGTACTTCGGCACCCGGGTGTCCGCCATCAGGTCGTCGAACTCGTCCCGGTGGAGCAGGTGCCGGTTGGCCGCGAGCACCCGCAGATCGTTGAAACACTCCAGGTAGAAATCCCAGGCCTGGTCCAGCAGATCGGCCGGCAATCCCGGCATGACCTCCACGCGCATGATCCGCCCCCTCTCGAAAGACAAACCTTCCAGGGACCCTGGTGCCGTGCGGGCAACTCCGGCATTATTCGCACGCGGAATCCGATGGGAGGACCATGACCTTGCTCGTCGCGCTCCTGCTCGTCCTGACGGCCGGACTCGCCGTGGCCCTGATCGCCGCCACCCGGGAGCCGACCGGGTAGAAATCCGGGTATGCGCTTCGCCACCTGGAACGTCAACTCGGTCAAGGCCCGGCTGCCCCGGCTGCTGGACTGGCTGGCCACCACCGCGCCCGACGTGGTCTGCCTGCAGGAGACCAAGGTCGCCGACGGCGCCTTCCCGGAGAAGGAGGTCGCCGAACTGGGGTACGCCACCGCCGCGTACGGCCAGGGCCGCTGGAACGGGGTCGCCCTGCTGTCCCGGGCCGGGATCGAGGACGTGCGCCACGGTTTCGCGGGTGTTCCCGGCTATCCCGATCCGGAGGCGCGCGCCATCAGCGCCCGTTGCGGCGGCATCCGGTTCATGTCGGTGTACGTGCCGAACGGCCGGTCGCCGGAGGACCCGCATTACACGTACAAGCTCGATTGGCTCTCCACTCTTCGCGACGCCCTGATCCCGGACCTGGCGGCCGGCCCGCTGGTGGTGGCCGGCGACTGGAACGTGGCGCCCACCGACGCCGACGTCTGGGACATCGGCCTGTTCGCCGGCGCCACCCACGTCACCCCGCCGGAGCGGGAGGCGCTCGCCGCGATCCGCGGGATCGGGCTCGCCGAGGTGCCGGCCCGCCCCCTCAAGGGTGACCACCCTTACACCTACTGGGACTATCGGGCCGGCATGTTCCACCAGAACAAGGGCATGCGGATCGACATCGTGCACGCCAGCGCCGACGTGGCCGAACGGGTCACCGACGCGTACGTGGACCGGGAGGCCCGCAAGGGTAAGGGACCGTCCGATCATGCCCCGGTCGTGGTCGATCTGAACGGCTGACCGGGCGACCACGTAGGCTGGGGATCGACCGCAGCCAGCACGACGGGGAGTGAACAGGAGGCACGATGACGGCACCGACACCGGCCGGCACCCTGCTCCACGCGTCCTTCCTCGCCGAGGCGGGCCGCCGGCTGTCCGCCTCGCTCAACGTGCGGCGCTGCGTCCGCACCACCCTCGAACTGGCCGTCGAGCACCTGGCCGACTCCGCCGTGGTGGTCCAGCCGGCCCTGCGCCGGCAGAGCGCCTGGAGCCGGCTCGCCCCCGGGCACGCCCTGGAGGAGGGCTCGCTGCGGGAGAGCCGGATCACCGACGTGCCCGGCCTGGCCGAGGCGCTCGGCGGGTTCCCGCCCATCCCCAGCCGCTGGCTCGACCCGTCCCAGGCGCCCGCCTGGCTGGTCCCGGCCTCGCTCGGCCCGGTCGGCGCGCTGCTGGTGGTGCCGCTGCCCGGCAACGCCGAGCCGGCCGGCGCGCTGATCCTGGCCCGCGGCGGCCCGGACGCCGCCTTCGACACCGGCGACGAGCTGCTCGCCCGGGTCTTCGCGGCCCGGGCCGGCGCCGCCATCTCGGCCGCCGTCCTCTACCAGGAGCAGGTCGAGATCACCGCGGTCCTGCAGGCCGACCTGCTGCCGCCCGAGCTGCCGGAGATCGACGGCTTCGAGCTGACCGGCTCCTACCAGGCGGCCCGTGAGGCGCTGCGGATCGGCGGCGACTTCTACGACGTCTTCGAGCCGTCCGGCGACAGCACCGACACGGTGATCGCCCTCGGCGACGTGTGCGGCACCGGCCCGGAGGCGGCAGTGCTCACCGGCAAGGTCCGGCAGACGCTGCGGGCGCTGCACCTGGTCGGCGCCGGGCCGGAGCAGATGCTGCACGTGCTCAACCAGGCGCTGCTCGGGTCCGGCCGGCGATCCCGGTTCGTCACCCTGGTGACCGGCTCGGTCACCCGCGTCGACCACGGCCGGGTCCGTCTCACCCTGGCCACCGGCGGCCACCCGCCGCCGCTGGTGCTGCGCACCGACGGCACCGTCGAGGAGGTCCCGGTCAGCGGCACCCTGATCGGCGTGCTGCCGCGGACCGTGGTCCGGCCGGCCACCGTCGAGCTGGCCCCCGGCGAGCTGTGCCTGCTGCACAGCGACGGGCTCACCGAGGCCCGCGGCGGCCCCACCGGCACCGAGCAGTACGGTGAGGCCCGGCTCCGGCAGGCCCTCGCCTCGTGCGCGGGCATCCCCGGCGCCGCCACCGTCGAACGGATCCGGCAACTCGTCTCCGACTGGTCGCACGGCGGCCACTCCGACGACATCGCCATGCTCGCGGTGCGCGCGCCCACCCGCACCCCGCTGAGCCTGCGCGGCGGTGGGGCGGCCGTCTCGCCCTACGCGATCGGCGCCCGCCGGCCGAGGCAGCGCTCATGACCACGACGCACACCGTCACCCGCATCGACGACGCCCTCGGCGGCTACTACCTCTCCCTGGTCGCCGACGGCGACGACCGGGGCGCCGCCGAGCTGGTCACCGGACTGCTCGACGACGGCGTCCCCCCGCAGCGGATCATCGTCGACCTGATCGGCGCCACCCAGGCCGCCGTCGGTGAACTGTGGGCCGCCAACACGTGGACGGTGGCCCGCGAGCACGCCGCCACCGCCGCCGGTGAGCGCGCCCTGGCCGCGATCGGCGCCCGCACCACCGTCCGGCCGACCCGCGGCCGGATCGCCCTGGCCTGCGTCGACGGCGAATGGCACGGCCTGCCCGCCCGGATGCTCGGCGAGCTGCTGCGCCTGGACGGCTGGCGGGTCGACTTCCTCGGCGCCAGCGTCCCCGGCCGCCACCTGATCACCCACCTGCACCAGACCGGCCCCGACGCGGTCGCCCTGAGCTGCATGATCGCGACGAGGCTGCCCCGCGCGCACGCCGCCGTCACCGCCTGCCGCGCCGCCGGCATCCCGGTGATCGCCGGCGGCCGCGGATTCGGCCCCGGCGGCCGCTGGGCCGAACGCCTCGGCGCCCACGCCTGGGCGTCGACCGGCGAGGAGGCGGTGCTCCGCCTGTCCCAGAACTGGCCGCCCGCCCACGATCTCCCCGACCCGGAGTACCTGGGCAGCGAGGAATACACCCACCTGGTCCGCTCCCGACCGGAACTGATCAGCACCGCGATGCGCCGCCTGGCCGCCGCCTATCCGGCCGCCCACCACTACGACCCGGCCCAGGTGGACTCCACCGCCGAAGACATCGGCCACATCGTGGACTTCCTGGCGTCGGCGCTGTATGTGGGCGAGGACGACATCTTCCTCGACTTCACCCGCTGGACGGTGGACGTGCTGCGCGCCCGCGAGGTCCCCCCGAACGCGCTGCGCGCCGGCCTGCACCTGATCCGCGACCAGCTGGCCGACTTCCCGTCGTCGGCCGCCCTGCTGACCGCCGCCCTGGCCGAACTCCCCCGCACCTGACTCCCCCGCCCACCGATCCACTCCCCGGCGGCAGGTCACTTCCCTTTTCCGGTACGCCCCTGAACAGCATCGTCTCCACCACGCGAGGCCGCCCCGTCCCCCAGACCGCCCGGCGCCCGCCGGGCCGAATGCGGTGGTCCCGCACCCCTCCCCGCGCCCTTGTCGTCAACGCATGGCGCGACTGCTCAGCCGCGCCCTGGCCGATCCCGGCGGATTCACCACCGTTTTCGAGCCTTGTCCTCGGCTGCCTGATCACTTACGGCCAATCCCTCGTGCGGGCAACCAGTCCCGCCGAGATCCTGGTGGATTCACCACCTATTGAGCCTTCTTCTCAGCTGCTGGCCCGCTCGCGATTAATGCCTCGCGCGAGTGTCCGCCCCTCAGCTCCGCCCTGGCCGATCTTGGTGGATTCACCACCGTTTCAAGCCTTCTTCTCGGCTGCTGGCCCGTCCGCGGTCAATTCCTCGCGCGAGTGTCCGCCCTCCAGCTCCACCTTGGCCGATCTTGGTGGATTTACCACCTTTTCCGGTGGTAAATCCACCAAGATCTCTGCTGAGCGAGTCGCCCGCGCGAGCTATTGACCGCGAGTGATCAGGCAGCCGAGAAGAAGACCCTATTAGGTGGAAAATCCGCCAAGATCGGCCAGGGCGGGGCCCGAAAGCGGACACTCGCGCGGGGAATTTACCGCGAACGGGCCAGCAGCCCAGAGGAACACTCTTTTAAGTCTTCTTGCCGGCGGAGGGCCGAGTGTTGCGCAGATCCTCGACCGGCTGACTCGGCTCACCCGGCAGGAGCACACCGTGCCCGGTCGTGCGCAGGCACAGACGCCCCGCACCGAATAATCGGTTGCGCGGGTTTTCCGGGCGGCATAGCGTGAGCGCATGCTGTGATTCCTTCCCGCCCGCCGCCCGCCGTGCCGTGTGCACCTGGCCGGGCCGCGTTGTTCTCCGTGTGCCGTGTCAGGCCGGAGTGGGTCGGTTCATGCGCTACTCCGTCACGGTTCCTGACACACCCGGGCAGGCGTCGTTCCTGCCGGGCCACGTCGTGGTCACACCACTCGCATTCCGCTTTTTGACGGCACGGTCCCACCGCTGGTGGCGACCGTCGCCGCTGCTCCCTCGTGGAGCCGTGAGGAGGTCGCCTTATGCCTGCCGAACCGTTCTCCGTTCACCTCGATCTCGACGAGATCGCCCGGCGGGACATCGCCGCCACCCTTCGACCCTCGCTGCCGGGGACTGATAAGGATCAGTCCAGCGGGTCGGCCGCCACCCATCACGGTGCCGGGGATTCCCGGCAGGCTGCCCGGGAGCGTTCCGGCCGGGCCCGGGAGAACCGGTCCGGTGGTGGGCGCAGCTACGCGTTCCGCCGCAGCTAGGACCTGTCGGCGTCAGGATCTCCGTTCGTGTGCCGCGTTGTGGCTCGAATCGAGCCACAACNACACCGCGGCACACGGTCTGGCCTCGGCAGCTCGCTCGACCGGACGGCAGGATCCGAACCGGCCGGACCGGACGCGGCCGGCGACAGGGCAGGCCGGCAGGCCGGACCGGACACAGCCGGCGACAGAGCAAGGCCGGCTGGCCGGAGCGGACGCGGCCGGATGACCTGACGGAACAAGCACGAATGACAGAACGCCCGGCACCGGGATCACCGGGTGCCGGGCGTTCCACGTCCGGGAGTCGTGCGTGTGATTCGGGTTGCGCGGATCGTGCGATCGGTGCGGGTTGCGCGGAACGTGCAGGTGGTGCGGCCGTGCGGCAGCTGGCAGCTCCGCCGAGCCGCGGCCAGGCCGACGCGCACCAAGCCGTAGCACGGCCACGCTAACGCGCACCAAGCCTTGGCCGTGGCTCGGCCGAAGCGCGCCGGGCCGGGACGGAGCGCACCTGCCCTAGCCGGGTTGCGGTGGGTGTCAGCCGAGCTGGACGTACACGTCGTCGATCTGGCCGTGGTACATGTCGGCGCCCTTGGTCAGGTTCGGGCCGCCGATGCGCATCGGCATCGCGTTGTCGACGGTGACCGCGGCGGGGACCGCCACCCGGCTGCCGGGGGTGCCGTCGACCGAGACGGACAGGGTGCCGTTGGTGCGTTCGCAGACGACGCGGTGCCACTGGCCGTCGGCGACCGGGCGGGCCGAGATCGCCGAGAAGGTCTGGGCGGTGCCGCGGGCGACCATCACGCACTGGGCGCGGCCGGTGCGGCCGGTGATCTGCATCTTCCACTGGCTCTCGGTGTCGGCCACCCCTTTCTGCATGACGTTGGCGTTGCCGTTGAGCTGGTTCTTGGTGATGCGGACGCTGGCCGCCCATTTGAAGTTGCGGGTGCCGGGGTCGAGTTCGGCCCGGTCGTCGGCTTCGAGGATGGCTTTGGCACAGGTGGGTGTGGTGCTGGCGCACTGGCCGGGGAAGGAGGCGTACCGGCCGCTGCCTTCGGTCATGATCGCGACCTGGCCGTTGTTGGCGCCGCGCAGGGTGAGCGCGGCGCCCCGGCCGGAGAGGTCGTTGACCCTGCCTTCGGTGGCTCCGCCGTCGAAGTTGTAGCGGGCGACGAGTGCGGGCTCCTGGGCGAGGGCGGGAGCGCCGAACAGTGGGACGGTGAGGAGCGCGGACAGGGCGGACAGCAGGATCTTCATGAGAAGAAGATCCCTTATTGGGCGGTTTATTGCACTTAGGCCGATAAAAAGTAGATCGTTAGAGTAGTCCGGCCTCGTCGGCGATCATGCAGACCGCGACCAGGCGCAGCAGCGGGAACCCGGCCGCGGCCCACTCGGCGGGCGACAGGGGGGCGTACCCGGGCTCCGGCAGCGGCCGGCCGGCGCGGGTGGCGGCGGCGGCGATGCTCCGGGCGTACGCCGCGAGCCCGGCGGCGTCGATCCGGCGCCCGGCCTCCAGCAGGGCGTCGCGGACGGCCGCGGCGTGCTGGTCGATCCGGGCGAGCAGACCGGGGTCGGCGAACGCGGCGGTGAGGCCGTCGACGCCGACCCGGGCCATCATCTCGTCGAGGTAGGCCCCGGCGGGGCGGACGGCGGCGACAGAGGCGGCGAAGGCGAAGTTCGTCATGCCGAGAAACCTAAAGGGTGCCGAACGGCCACGACAGAGGCGTGACCGAACGGCACCGGGGGCGCACCGACCTGCAACCTTCTCAGATCGGCAGGGCGTCCATGGCCTTGAATATCCGCTTGTCAGAGACGGGGTATGCGGTACCGAGGGCCTGCGCGAAGTAGTTGATCCGCAGCTCCTCGATCATCCAGCGGATCTCCCGCAGCCCCTCTTCGGCGGGCCCGTTGCGCCCGGCCTGGGCGCGCAGTTCGCGGTATTCCGACTCGATCTCGTGAATCTGCGTGGTCAGCTGCCGGTCCCGGCCGAGGCTGCCGCCGACCCGGTCCAGCCGGTGCACGATGCCACGCAGGTAGCGGGGCATCTGGTGCAGTTGCCGCCAGCCGGTCTCGGTCACGAACCCGGCGTGCACCAGGCCTTTGAGCTGCTGACGGATGTCGGCGAGGGCGGGCAGCAGCTGCGGGTCGCGCAGCGATTTGAGGCGCTGTTCGACGTCGTACGCGGTGGCCAGCACCGCCTGCACCTGGGTGACCACGTTGGCCACCGCGTCGACCAGGTCCTGCCGGACGGTGTCGCGCAGGGACGCGAACTCGACCGACGACCACACCGGCCCTCCGGCCTCGGCGACCAGCCGGTCGACGGCCGCTCCGGCGCAGTCGTCGAGCAGGTCGGCGATCGACCGGTACGGGTTGGCCCGGGAGAGTTCCAGCTTGGCCCGGTTGTCCAGCCGGCCCTGCAGGAACCGGGCGGCCGGTGGCAGGGTGAGCAGCAGCAGTCGCCGGGTGCCGGCGGCCATCGCCACCCGCTGGGACGCCTCGTCCTCGAAGACCCGGATCGCCACGCTGTCGGTCTCGTCGACGAGGGACGGCCAGACGTTGACCTCGTATCCGCCGCGCACCTGGGCGATCCGCCGGGGCAGCGCGCCGAAGTCGTTGGCGGTGATGCCGCGCCGTTCCAGGTCGCCGGCCGCCTTGGAGATGGTGGCCTGCACCTTGGGCGCGAGCTGGCGGCGCAGTACTTCCAGGTCACGGCCCTCGGCGAGGGTGTCGCCGGCCTCGTTGACGATCCGGAAGTTCATCCGCAGGTGGTCGGGCACCTGGTCGGGCCGCCACGCGTCGCGCGGCACCACGGTCCCGGTGAGCCGGCGCAGCTCGTTGCCGATGGCGTCGGGCAGCGGGCCGCGGCGGGCCGGCACCCGGTCGAGGACGGCCTCGGCCCAGTCCGGCACCGGCACGAAGGCGGTGCGCAGCTGTTTGGGCAGGGCCCGGATCAGCGCGATCACCACTTCGCGCCGGAATCCGGGCACCGACCAGCCGAAGTCCTCGGCGTCGATCTTGTTGATGAGTTCGAGGGGGACGGTCGCGGTGACGCCGTCGCGCGGCGTGTTGGGCTCGAACGTGTAGGACAGCGGCATCCGGACCCCGTTGCTGATCCAGGCGTCCGGGAAGGCCTGTGGGTCGACGGTGTCGCGGCCCGTGTTGACCAGGTCCTCACGGGTGAAGGTGAGCAGGTCGGGCTGCTCGTGCCGGGCTTTCTTCCACCAGCCGTCGAAGTGCCGCGACGACACCACCTCGGCCGGGATCCGCGCGTCGTAGAGGGCGTAGACGGTCTCGTCGTCGACCGCGATGTCCCGCCGCCGCGCCCGGTTCTCGATCTCGCCGATCTTCTCCAGGAGCCGTTTGTTCTCGCTGAAGAATTTGTGGTGGGTCTCCCAGTCGCCTTCGACGAGCGCGTGCCTGATGAAGAGTTCCCGGGACGCCACCGGATCGACCTTGCTGAATCCGATCCGGCGCCGGGGCACGATCGGCAGGCCGTACAGGGTGACCTTCTCGAACGCCATCACGGCGCCCATCCTCGAATCCCAGTGGGGTTCGCTGTAGCTGCTCTTGACCAGGTGCGGGGCGAGTTTCTCGGCCCATTCCGGCTCGATCCGGGCGTTCACCCGGCCCCACAGCCGGCTGGTCTCCACCAACTCGGCCGACATCACCCAGCGGGGCTGCTTCTTGAACAGCGCCGACCCCGGGAAGATCGCGAACTTGGCGCCCCGCGCGCCGATGAACTCGCGCTTCTCCTGATCCTTCATGCCGATGTGGCTGAGCAGGCCGGAGAGCAGGGCGGTGTGCACCGGCTGCGGTGCGACGCCCGCCTCCCAGTCCTCCTTCAGGGACAGATTGAGGGTACGGGCGACCTGCTTGAGCTGCGCGTAGATGTCCTGCCATTCACGGATCCGCAGATAGTTCAGGAATTCGTTGCGGCACATCCGGCGGAACTGGTTGCCGGACAGTTCCTGCTGTTTCTCCCGCAGATAGCGCCACAGGTTGAGATAGCTGAAGAAGTCCGATTCCTTGTCGACGAACCGGGCGTGCTTCTCGTCGGCCTGCTGCTGTTTCTCGGTGGGGCGCTCGCGCGGGTCCTGGATCGACAGGGCGCCGGCGATCACCATCACCTCGGCCAGCACCTCCTGCCGGTCCGCCTCGATCACCATCCGGGCCAGCCGGGGGTCGACCGGCAGCTGGGCGAGCTGGCGCCCCATCGGGGTGAGCTTGCGGTCCTCCAGCGCGCCGAGTTCTTCCAGGAGCTTGATGCCGTCGGTGATGTTGCGCCGGTCCGGCGGGTCGATGAACGGGAACTTCTGGAGGTCACCGAGACCGAGATTGGTCATCTGGAGAATGACCGAGGCCAGGTTGGTACGCAGGATCTCCGGCTCGGTGAACTCCGGCCGCTGCTCGAAGTCCTCCTCCGAGTAGAGCCGGATGCAGATGCCGTCCGACGTCCGCCCGCATCGGCCTTTGCGCTGGTTGGCGCTGGCCTGCGAGACCGGCTCGATGGGCAGGCGCTGCACTTTGAGCCGATGGCTGTAGCGGCTGATCCGGGCGGTGCCGGGGTCGATCACGTATTTGATGCCGGGCACCGTCAGCGACGTCTCGGCGACGTTGGTGGCCAGCACGATCCGGCGTTCGCTGTGCCGTTCGAAGACCCGGTGCTGCTCGGCGGCGGAGAGCCGGCCGTACAGCGGGACGATGTCGGTGTTGTAGAGGTTCTTCTTGGCCAGGGCGTCGGCGGTGTCGCGGATCTCCCGTTCGCCGGAGAAGAAGACCAGGATGTCGCCGTCGCGGGGCAGTTCGTCGACGGCGTCGGCGATGCCGTCGATCACGTCGCGCGGTTCCTCGGTGTCGTCCTCGGTGACGGTGATCAGCGGCCGGTAGCGGACCTCGACCGGGTAGGTGCGCCCGGACACCTCGATCACCGGCGCGGGCTTGCCGTCCCGGTCGGCGAAGTGCTGCGCGAACCGTTCGGTCTCGATCGTCGCGGACGTGATGATCAGCTTGAGGTCGGGCCGGCGCGGCAGCAGGTCGCGCAGATAACCGAGGATGAAGTCGATGTTGAGGCTGCGCTCGTGCGCCTCGTCGATGATCAGCGTGTCGTACCGGTACAGCATCCGGTCGTTCTGGATCTCGGCCAGCAGGATGCCGTCGGTCATCACCTTGATCATGGTGTCGTCGCTCACCTGATCGGTGAACCGCACCTTGTAGCCGACCGTCGACCCGAGCGGCCGGTCCAGTTCCTCGGCGATCCGCTCGGCCACCGTGCGCGCCGCGATCCGGCGCGGCTGGGTGTGCCCGATCTGCCCGCGCACACCCCGGCCCAGCTCGACGCAGATCTTCGGGATCTGGGTGGTCTTGCCCGACCCGGTCTCGCCGGCGACGACCACGACCTGGTGGTCCCGGATCGCGGTGGCGATGTCGTCCTTGCGGGCGCTGACCGGCAGCCCTTCCGGGTACGTCACCCGGGGCACCGACGCGATCCGCGCGTCCAGGCGGGACCGGGCGCGCTCGGCCTCGGTGGCGATCTCCGCGAGCACGGCGGCCCGCGCGTCGTCGTCACGGATCCGTCTCGTCCCGTCGAGGCGGCGCTGGAGCCGCCGCTGATCGCGGGGCAGCAGCTCGGTGATCTGGGTGCGCAGGGCGGCAGGCGTTATCGACATGGCGCAGCAAGGATAGGCGCAACCGCCGCGAATCGCCCCGTGATTAACACCGCCCCGTTTCCCGGGACGCCCCTGGCTCGATATCCCATCGAATGGGATGGCCGATCAGAAACGAGGCCCGCGGTGATCGTTGTCGCAGAAGATCACGACGACATCCGGTACGTGCTCAAACGCTCGCTGGAACGGGCCGGTCACCGGGTCGTCGCGGCGGCCGACGGGGCGACGGCGCTGGCGGCGGTGAAGGAGCACCGGCCCGATCTGGTGGTCACCGACGTGGACATGCCACACATGACCGGGCTGGACCTGTGCCGGGCGATCCGGGCCGACGACGATCTGCGGCACATCCCGGTGGTGGTGGCCAGCGGGTCGCTGATGCCCGGGGACGGGCAGGCCGAGGACGCCGGGGCGTCGGCGACGCTGCTCAAGCCGTTCGTGCCGGCTCAGCTGCTGGCGCTGATCGCGCAGCTGCTGCCGTCCCGGGTCATCTCCGAGTCCTAGACGGGTCCGGGAACGGGGCGGGTTTCGGGTTGGGGGCGGCCAGGCCGGGCAGGCGGGTCGCCTCGATGATCGCGAACCGTTCGGCCAGCTCCCGTTGCAGGGCCTCGTCCACCTCGTCGTCACCGGCGGCGGCGGGCAGGGTGAACCAGAATCGCGTACCGCCGCCGGGATTGTCCTCCACCCCGATCTCACCGTCGTGGCGTTCCACGATCCGGCGGCAGATGGCCAGGCCGAGGCCGGTGCCGGAGTATCCGGCGGCGGCCTCGGTGCGGTGGAAGGACTCGAAGACGTACGGCTTGTCGGCGTCCGGGATGCCGATGCCGGAGTCGGTGACCTCGATGCGCGCCCACCGGCCGTCCAGGACCCCGGTGACCGCGACGGTCGGGACCGCTCCGGGCCGCACGTACTTCAGGGCGTTGCCGATCAGGTTGTCCAGCACGTGCCGCAGCATGGCCGGGTCGGTCTGCACGTGCGGCAGCGGCCCGACCGACCAGACCGGCGCCGCCGTGCCCGGCCCGAGCGCGGCGATCCGGTCCTCGACCACCTCCAGGGTCAGCGGCTCCGGGTCGAGCGGGACGGTGCGCAGCGGGGCGTTGCGGGCGGTGGTGTAGGCGAGCAGGGTCTCGATCAGGGTGTCCATCCGGTCCACGGAGCGGATGATCCGGCCCAGCGCGTCCCGGGTCGCCGCGGTCTCCGGAAGGTCCTCCGGCAGATCCTCCAGTGCCAGGTCGGCGAATCCGCGTACGACCGACAGTGGCGCCTTGAGGTCGTGGGCCGCGACCCCGGCGAAGACCGACAGATCGGTCTCGTGGCGGCGCAGTTCGGTGATGTCCCGGCTGACCGCGACCGCGCCGTGCTCGCCGGCGCTGGGGTCCAGCGGCCGCGCGTCGATGCTGACCAGCACCCCCTCCGGCCGGCCCGGGTTGCGGATCAGCACCTCGAAGCCGTCGACGCTCTCCCCGTCCAGGGCCCGGATCAGCGGCATCTCCTCGGTCGGCAGCGGGGTGCGCCCGTCCGGCCGGTAGACGCCGTAGGCCTCCTGCCAGTCGGCCGGCACGGCCGGGGTCTCGGCGACGCCGAGCAGGCGTTTGGCGGCCGGGTTCTCCAGCAGCATCCGGCCCTGGGAGTCGACCACGCTGACCCCGTCACTGATCGTCGTCATGATCGCGCCGAGCAGTTCGGCCCGCCGCCGGCTCTCCGCCTCGGTGCCGCGCAGTTCGGCGGTGGCCGTCTCGACCCGCTGGTGGGCCCGGGCCCGGCCGGTGGCCAGCACGTGCACCAGCCAGGCGGCCAGCCCGGTCAGGATCAGGCCGCCGGCCAGCACGACCCCCGGCAGGTACCAGCCGGTGCCGGTGAGCAGCCGGGCGTCGCCGCTGGTCTCCAGGATCCACTCGCGGTCGGCGACCAGCAGCGGCCCGGCCCGGCGCAGCCGCCCGTCCCCGGGGGTACGCCAGGAGGCGACGAGCTCACGGGTGCCGTCGTCGTTGACCGACACCAGGTCACCGGAGACCCGGCCCTCGCCGACGGTGGTGAGGATGTCCTTCAGGAAGGTCCCGCCGCGCAGGGCGGACACCACCCAGCCGCGGAACACCGGAGTGTTCTCCCGGGTCCAGACCGGCGCGGCGAAGACGAACGACAGCTGCCGTTCGGCCTCCGGCAGATGCCGGTCGGCGACGAGCAGGTAGGCGTCGGACACCGCGGTGCGGTGGGTGGCCCGGGCGGTCGTCAGGGCCTCGGCGATCGGGGGGACGGCGGCCAGGTCGGCGCCGGAACGGGCACCCGGCTCCTCCTGGTCGAGCCGCCGGACGTAGACGGCGAAGAAGTGTTCGGCGTACGCCGGATCGGGTTTGAAGGTGAGATCGCCCGCGCCCCGCGCCTGCCACGACCGCTCGGCCTCGCCGACCCCGGCGGTGGGCACCGGCACCACGAACGCGACCGGGGCCGCGCCGATCAGTGCGGCGTCGGCCAGTGGACCGCTCGCGGTGTCGAAGTCGTCCCAGGTCGTCTCGGGGTCGTTGGCCAGCCCGGCGGCCAGGGTGTCGACCATGCCGCGATAGCGCTCGGTCTCCATCCGGATCGCCTCGAGCGCGGTGGCGTGCCGCTGGTCCATGATCCGGTCGGCGTTGCCGCGCTGGGCGGTGAGCAGGGCGGTGGTGGCCAGCGCGGTGGCGATCAGGCCGACCAGGAGCACGGATACGGAGAGCAGCGGACCGGTGGCCCGCCGCGCTCCGTTCTCCCGTTGCCCCACCATGAGCAGCGTAGGCCGCGGATCACTTCCAGGTGTCGTACCGGTACAAATCGTGTTTGGTCATGATCTGGGTGACCTTGGTGTAGTACGCCGGGTCGGTGGCGTATCCGGCCTTCCACACCGTCCAGATGAACCTGTTCGCGTCCTTGGTGTGGGCGAAGGCGGGCGCGTACCGCTTGTTGTTGCGCAGGAAGTGACCGTGGTCGCGGAACGAGCGGGCCATCGTGGCGTACGTGCGGAAGGCGTCCTCGGTCACGAAGCACTTACCCGCCTTGTCGCACTCGTTCGTCGTGTAGACGTGGCAGCCGGTGGCGTGCGGGCCGTGGAAGCCCTTCTGGCACTTGATCCCGAAGAAGTTCTTGTCCACCGCCGAGAGGCCGCTGCGCCCCCAGCCGGACTCCAGGATCGACTGGGCGATGGTCACCGAGGCCGGTACGCCGTACTGCCGCCAGCCCTGCTGGGCCCCCGGCACGGCGGCCTTGATGAACTGCTCCGGCGTCAGGACCGGGGCCGGCGGGGCGGGGGCCGGGGTGGGTGTGGGGGCGGGCGCGGCCGGCGGGCACGCCTTGACCGTGGCCGAGACGACGTACGCGTGCGAGATGTACCGGCCGTCGGTCAGCCGGTCCCACTGGGTGGTGGTCCGCACCGTCCCCTTGATCTTCGGGCCCTGGATCGAGCAGGCCAGCTTCACGGTGGCCCCGTTGGCGATCTTCCGGACCACGGCGGTCTTCGTCGAGGGGGTGTCCCGCACGTTCACCGGGCCGTCCGAGGTCCGGATCTTCCCGGTCACCACCGTGGCACCGGCCGCCTGCGCCATGCCGGGAGCCGTCGTCGCCCCGGCCCCGGCGGCGAGCACCAGCAGAGCGCCGGTGAGCAGTCGTCGGGTGGTCTGCCCCATGAGTGAGAGTCCCCTCGGTCGGCGCCGGAACAGGTGCTCCGGCGTCGGTCACCAAGCTCCGGGACGCCGGGTGCGGGACGAGATCACGAACGGGTGCGAAAGCGTTGCCGCGGTCACGCTTCAAAAACCCGGCGACGGGGAAAGGCGCGTTGCACATCGCACGCCCCAGGAGGTCCCATGACAGCCGTCGCGTCCCGTCCGGCGCCCGCCGAGAAGGCGCCGCCGGAGAAGAAGACGCCGGCCGGCCGATGGCACACGTTCACCCCGTTGCTGGTGGCGGCCCTCGCCGCGGCCGGGGCGTATGCCGTCCATCGCCTGTTCATCGGCACCCCGCTGGGGCAGACCATCGACACCGAGGCGCTGCGCGGCGGGGACTTCGACCATCCCCAGGTCACCGAGGTCCTCGGCCGGACCCTGGACGGCACCCGCCTCGTCGTCCTCGCCGGGGTGTGCCTGCTGGCCGCCGCGTTCGGGGTGCTGCGCCGCCGCCTCGACCTGGCGGTGGCCTCCGGCTTCCTGGTGATCGCCGCCAACGTGATCACCCAGCAGCTCAAGGCCGGCCTGGAACGGCCGCTGCTGGACGGCTTCCCGATGCCGAACTCCTGGCCCAGCGGGCACGCCACGGCCGCCGCCTCGGCCGCGTTCGTGCTGGTCCTGGTCTTCCCCCGGCTGATGCGCGGGATGGTCGGGCTGGCCGGCGCCGCCTACGTCGCGATCGTCTCGGTGGCCACCGTGTGGGCCGAGTGGCACCGGCCCAGCGACACCATCGCCGCCCTGCTCATCGTGCTGGCCTGCGGGTCGCTGGCGGTGTTCTTCGTCCGGCTGCGGCGGCCCGGCCCGAGCCGTTCCCTGCAACTGCCCAACCGTCTGGTGATGGGCTGTCTGGGCGGCGCCGCCGCGCTGGCCGTCGCCACCGCCGTGTTCGGCATGGCCTCGGTGGCGGTGTCCGAGCGGGCCATCCCCGAGCTGGTCTCCGGCCGGTTCGCCTTCCTGACCGGCGCGGCCGGCATCGTCGCCGCGACCGCCGTCACCTTCATCGTCTGGGTCCGGCTCACCGCGGCCGAGCCCGCGCCCACCCCGGCCACCGCGGCCCCCACCCCGGCTCCTTCCCGCGGCGCCGCCACCACTCGCGCCGCCCGCACCGACCGCACCACCGCCGCCAAGTAAGGAGAGCCCGATGACCTCACCCGCGAACGACGCACCCACCACCCCGGTCCCGGCCACCGCCCCGGACGACGCGCCCACCACCCCGGCCCCGGCCGCCGCGGGCGCGATCCCGCCCGGCCCGGCCGGAGGTGTGCCGGTCCTGCCCGCGCAGACCACCGGCACCGGCATCGCGACCGGTCCCACCGTGGTGGTCGGCAGCTACCCCGACTACGCCCTCGCCCAGCAGGCCGTCGACCACCTGTCGGACAACAGGTTCCCGGTGCAGCGCACCTCGATCGTCGGCACAGACCTGCGCCTGGTGGAGAACGTGCTGGGCCGGCTCACCATCGGCCGGGCGTCCGGCGCCGGCGCGGCCAGCGGCGCCTGGCTGGGTCTGCTGATCGGCCTGTTCTTCGGCATCTTCAGTGACTCCAGCTGGATCTCGGTCCTGCTGACCACGGTGGTGTTCGGCGCGATCTGGGGCGCCATCTTCGGGGCCATCGCGCACGCCATGACCGGCGGCCGCCGGGACTTCACCTCGCGCAGCTCGCTGCAGGCCGCCACCTACGAGGTGCACGCCGACGCCGAGGTCGCCGACGAGGCCCGCACCCTGCTGATCAGCCTCAACTGGCGCAGCAGCGGCGCCGAGTGACACCCCGCACGAGGAGGGGGCCCGCGGATCCGCGGGCCCCCTCCTCGTGTCGTGGAGATCAGGCGAGCTGGTGGCGCATCTTCGCGAGGGCCCGGGTGAGCAGCCGGGACACGTGCATCTGGGAGATGCCGATCTGGTCGGCGATCTGCGACTGGGTCAGGTTGCCGTAGAAGCGCAGCGTCAGGATCCGCTGCTCGCGGTCGTCCAGGCTGGCCAGGGCCGGCCCGAGCGCCACCCGGGCCTCGGCCTTCTCGAACTCGTCGTCCTCACCGCCGAGGGTGTCACCCAGCTCGGTGGTGCCGTCGGCGCTGATCGGGGTGGACAGGGACGTCGCGTGGTACGCCCGGGCGCCCTCCAGGCCCTCCAGCACCTCCTCCTCGGTCACCCCGAGGTGGACGGCGATGTCCGGGACGGTCGGCGACCGGCCCAGCGTGTGCGTCAGGGTGGCGTTGGCCTCGGTGATGGCGAGCCGCAGCTCCTGGAGGCGGCGGGGCACCCGGACCGACCACGTCCGGTCCCGGAAGTGCCGTTTGATCTCGCCGATGATGGTGGGGATGGCGTAGCCGGCGAAGTCGACGCCGCGCTCGGGGTCGAACTTGTCGACCGCTTTGATCAGCCCGACGGTGGCGGTCTGGACCAGGTCGTCGGTGGGCTCGCCACGGCCGGAGTAGCGGTGGGCGAGATGACGCGCGAGAGGCAGCCACGCCTCGATCGCCTGAGCCCGTAACCGGGTCCGCCGGGGACCCGTGGGAGCCGCCGACATCGCGGCCAGGAGCTCGGAGGCACTGGTCCCGGGCACCGTGTGCGCGGGCTGCCGGGTGGCCTGTAGCAGGGTCATGAGTGGTCCTCCATCAGCGGGCAGAGAGCCGTGCCCGCACGCGGCGACCGTTCTGAAGTGCAACGTTAGCCAAGAAGCCTAGCCGTGGCCAACCGAAAGTATGAGTGACTTCACGTGAATACTGCCGTCACACGCTGAAATCAGCCGATGGTGGCCGCGGCGTCCGGGAGTTTTGCCGTCGCACCCACGTGGTAGACACCAACCGCGGAACAACCGCAGGCACCGGCAGAACGGAAGACGGATGACCATCCTCGGCATCGACATCGGCGGCTCCGGCGTGAAGGGCGCGCCGGTCGACCAGGTCCGCGGCGAGCTCCTCGGCGAGCGGTTCCGGGTGCCCACCCCGCAGCCGGCCGACGTGACCAGCGTGGTCGAGGCGGTCGCCGAGGTCGCGGCCCGGTTCGACGGTTTCGGCAGCGTCGGCGTGACGTTCCCGGGCGTGGTCGTCGACGGGGTGACTCGCAGCGCCGCCAACGTCGACAAGTCCTGGCTGGACGCGCCCGCCGCGCGCCTGTTCACCGAGCGGCTCGGCAAGCCGGTCACCGTGCTCAACGACGCCGACGCGGCCGGGGTGGCCGAGGTGACGTTCGGTGGCGGCCGCGACCAGTCCGGCCTGATCATGATGCTGACCTTCGGCACCGGCATCGGCAGCGCCCTGTTCCTGGACGGCGTGCTGATCCCGAACACCGAGTTCGGCCACCTGGAGCTGGACGGCGCCGACGCCGAGCTGCTCGCCGCCGACCGGGTCCGCGAGTCCGAGGACCTGAGCTGGGAGCAGTGGGCCGCCCGGGTGGAGCGCTACCTGCGCCACGTGGAGATGCTGCTCGCGCCCCGGCTGTTCATCATCGGCGGTGGGGTCAGCAAGAAGTCGGAGAAGTTCTTCCCGCTGCTGGACATCAAGACCCCGATCGTGCCGGCCACCCTGCTCAACAACGCGGGCATCATCGGCGCGGCGATCGCCGCCGCGCAGGCCGCCGAGGGCCCCGGCCCGCAGGACCCGGGCGCCGTCCAGGTCGACACGACGGTGGTGCGGTGATGGCGCGCACGATCGCGACGAACACCACGGTCGAGCGGGCCGGGCTGGTCGAGTTCCTGCGGCCCCGGCACCACGCCATCCTGATGACCACCAAGCGGGACGGCCGCCCGCAGTCCTCACCGAACACGTGCGGTGTCGACCCCGAGGGCCGCATCGTCATCTCCAGCTACCCCGAGCGGGCCAAGGTCGCCAACATCCGCCGCGACCCCCGGGTCACCCTGACCGTGCTGTCCGACGAGTGGAACGGCCCGTGGGTGCAGGTGGACGGCGTCGCCGAGGTGATCGATCTGCCCGACGCGGTGGAGCCGCTGGTGGAGTACTTCCGCTGCATCGCCGGTGAGCACTCCGACTGGGACGAGTACCGCCAGGCCATGATCGACCAGGGCAAGTGCCTGATCCGGGTGACGATCGAGTCCTGGGGCCCGATCGCCACCGGCGGCTTCCCGGCCCGCCTGGCCTGACCTGACGGCCGGACCGACCCGGAAACCCCAGACCGCTTGCCGGTACGAGGTCAGCGCCGGGTCGCCGGCCCGGTCCCAGACGTACGCCTCCGGTGCCGGGTCCGGCACCTCGGCTCAGGCCCGGACGTACGCCTCGGGTGTCGGGTCCGGCACCTCGGCCCGGTCGCGGACGTACGCCTCGGGTGCCGGGTCCGGAGCCTCGGCCCGGTCTCCGGTCGACGCGGAGGCGCAGCGGATCGTGCGCCCGGAGGTGTCCCGGTAGAACCCGCCGGACTCCTCCGGCGACCTCGTCGTTCCCCGTCCTCCCGGGCGGGGATGCCGGCCGGCGCTCGCCGGTTGCCGCGGCGTCACCGGGCCGGAGGCAGGCGACCGGAGAATGGCGGAGACACGAAAGGAGGCCGCAAGGCCGGCACCCAGGAGGACCCAGGTGGTGCCGGCCTTGCGGCCTCGGTGCCCCTCCCCCGTTTCCGGCGGGCCGGCTCACGCCCGCGTGCGCGGGCCGGCCCTGGAGGAGGGTGAGCCGTTTCAGGCCGCGAGGGGGGTGCGGTCCTGCTCGGCGTCCAGGAGGTAGAGGAGCTGGTCGCGGTGCATGGCGGCGATCGGTTCGAGCAGGTCGGGGTGGCGCAGCAGGGCGGCGGCCTCACGGTCGCGGGCGTCCGGCTGCAGGAGGCGGCGGAACTCGTTGGGCAGGCCACCGCGACGGCCGTGCGGGCGGGGGCGCTGGTCCGGGACCGGCATCGCGGCGATGACGGCGTCGACGCCGCGGCGGGCCAGCATCGGGTCGGCGAGCAGGCAGGCCGCCCACGACACGACGACCTCGTCGACCCAGGTGCGCCAGCCCTCGCCGTCGGCGAACTCGTCCTCGGGCTCGCTGCCGGCCCGCCAGTCGAGGATGGCGGAGCCGCCGGGGCCGGCGATGGCGACCAGCGCGGCGTCGATCTCGGTGGGGTAGCGCAGCCAGGCGGCGACCGTGATGGCCTGGCGGGCCTGGAGCTCGGCGAGCGTGTGCGTCACCGTGTTGGCCTCGCCGCCCGGGTAGGCACGCGCCAGCCAGTGGGTGCTGGCGGCGATCACCGGGGACAGGGCGGTGGACGGTCCGGCCACGTTATCTCCTCCTTCGTGCGCTCGCCGTCGGCTCGCGTCGAGGGTTGTTTCGGTGCCGTGGGACCGGTCATGAGAAGGGTTCCTCGATGGCAACCGAGGGCAACCGACACGCTCCCGGGCGCGTGACATCAGTGGGCTTCCCCACGGCGCGCGCCCGCGTGTCGCGCGGTGGGGCGCTCGCCGGCGGGAGCGCGCGACCGGAGGCCCGGGTCGCGGGGCGGGCCTGCTGAGGGGGCGGGTGAGGCGAAGATGAACGCCTGTTGCGATCAGGTGAGATCGTCGTGTTTTCCGGCGGCGCGCGGACGCGTCCCGATGCGCTGTGACGCATCTCCTCCGGTAGGTTGTGTCGCATCGGCGATCGGCCGTTTCAAAAACTCCACTGCGGAGAAGTCATAGAGACGCCGGCGGTGGTTTTCCCGGTCGCCGAGTCCTCCCGCGCCCCTCTGACTACGGTGGAGATCATGACCGGTCGCTTCCCCATCGAAGACGTGACACCGGCTGTTTCCGGTGGCCGCTACCCCGCTAAAGCGGTGGTCGGTGAACTGATTCCCGTCTCGGCGGTGTCCTATCGCGAAGGTCATCACGCGCTCGGCGTGAACGTGGTATGGCGCGGTCCCGACGGCGGGACCCAGGCCTTCACCCGGATGACCCCCGGCGAGCCGGGCCTCGACAAGTGGCACGCCGCGATCCGCCCGGACGAGGTGGGCCGCTGGACGTTCACGGTGGAGGCGTTCGACGATCCGTACCGGACGTGGCGCGACGCCGTGGTAAAGAAGATCGGCGCCGGGCAGAGCGCCGAGGAGCTGGCGAACGATCTGGCCGAGGGCGCGGACGTGCTCGACCTGGCCACCAAGATCGTCCCGGCCGAGGACGAGGAGCGGGTCCGGGAGGCCGCGGCCGCGCTGCGGGACAGCGAGAAGTCGCTGTTCGCCCGGGTCACCCCGGCGCTGGACCTGGAGGAGCTGCTCTGGCACAACCCGGTGCGGCACCTGGTCACCACCACCCGGTCGTTCGCGATCTGGGTGGACCGGCAGCGGGCGCTCTACTCGTCGTGGTATGAGTTCTTCCCCCGTTCCGAGGGCGCCGAGATCGGCCCGGACGCCACCCCGATCAAGCACGGGACCTTCCGCACCGCGGCCGAACGGCTGCCGGCGGTGGCGGCGATGGGCTTCAACGTCGTCTACCTGCCGCCGATCCACCCGATCGGCAGGATCAACCGCAAGGGCCGCAACAACACCCTGGTGGCCCGGCCGGAGGATGTCGGCTCGCCGTGGGCGATCGGCTCCGACGAGGGCGGCCACGACGCGATCCACCCGCAGCTGGGCACCCTGGCGGACTTCGTCGCGTTCCGGGAGCGGGCCGAGGAGCTGGGCATGGAGGTGGCGCTGGACCTGGCTCTGCAGGCCGCGCCGGACCACCCGTGGGTGAAGAAGTTCCCGCAGTTCTTCACCACGAAGGCGGACGGCACCATCGCGTACGCCGAGAACCCGCCCAAGAAGTACCAGGACATCTACCCGATCAACTGGGACAACGACTACCGCACGCTGCGCGACGAGGTCTACCGCGTGGTGATGCACTGGGTGGACAACGGGGTCAAGATCTTCCGGGTGGACAACCCGCACACCAAGGCCGTGAACTTCTGGCAGTGGCTGATCCCGAAGGTCAAGGAGACCAACCCGGACGTGCTGTTCCTGGCCGAGGCGTTCACCCGCCCGGCGATGATGAACGGGCTCGGCAAGATCGGCTTCACCCAGTCGTACACCTACTTCACCTGGCGCACCACCGCCGCCGAGATGAAGGAGTACATGGGCCAGCTGCTCGGCTCGATCGACTGGATGCGGCCGAACTTCTGGCCGAACACGCCGGACATCCTGCACGAGTCGCTGCAGAACGGCGGCCCGCCGATGTTCAAGATCCGCGCGGTGCTGGCCTCGATGCTCACCCCGTCCTGGGGCCTCTACTCCGGGTACGAGCTGTTCGAGCACGTGCCGCGGCCGGGCGCCGAGGAGTACATCGACAACGAGAAGTTCGAGCTGAAGCCCCGGGACTGGGCCGCGGCGGAGCGGGCCGGCCGGTCCCTCGCCCCGTTCCTCACCCGGCTCAACAAGATCCGGGAGAGCAACCCGGCCCTGCACTGGCTGCGCAACCTGCGATTCCACGAGATCGACAACGGGGCGCTGCTCTGCTTCTCCAAGCGGGACCCGGACACCGGTAACACCGTCCTGGTGGTCTGCTCGTTCGACTCCGGCAACGTGCAGTGGGGCAACACCACTCTGGACATGCCCGCGCTCGGCCTGGACTGGCACGAGCGATTCACGGTGGTCGACCAGATCACCGGCGCGACGTACGAGTGGGGTCAGTACAACGCGGTTCGGATCGATCCGTTCGTGGAGCCGGCGCACGTCTTCGTCGTACAGGCGAAGTAGTAGTTCGCTCTTCAGGCGGGGTTTTCAAGGGGAGAAACAACGATGGAGCTGTCGACGTCCGAGCACGATCCGGCTGAGGGAAGTCACACCGAGGACGGGGTGGTCGAGCATCCGACCGCCGAGGATTTCGGGCATGCCCGGACCCTGCCCGCCGACCGGACCTGGTTTCAGCGGGCCGTCTTCTACGAAGTGCTGGTCCGTGCCTTCTACGACTCGGGTTCGGACGGCGGCGGCGACCTGCGCGGGCTGATAGAACGGCTCGACTACCTGCAGTGGCTGGGAGTCGACTGCCTCTGGCTGCCGCCGTTCTACGACTCCCCGCTGCGTGACGGCGGCTACGACATCCGCGACTTCTACAAGGTGCTGCCGGAGTTCGGCACGGTCGAGGACTTCGTGGCCCTGCTGGACGCGGCGCACAAGCGCGGCATCCGGGTGATCACCGACCTGGTCATGAACCACACGTCGGACTCGCACCCGTGGTTCCAGGCGTCCCGGCACGATCCGGAGGGGCCGTACGGCGACTTCTACGTCTGGAACGACACCAGCGAGAAGTACCAGGACGCGCGGATCATCTTCGTCGACACCGAGGAGTCGAACTGGACGTTCGACCCGGTGCGGCGGCAGTTCTACTGGCACCGGTTCTTCTCGCACCAGCCGGATCTCAACTACGAGAACCCGAAGGTGCAGGAGGCCATGCTGGACGTGCTGCGGTTCTGGCTGGACCTGGGCATCGACGGGTTCCGGCTGGACGCGGTGCCGTACCTCTTCGAGGAGGAGGGCACCAACTGCGAGAACCTGCCGCAGACGCACGCGTTCCTCAAGCACTGCCGCAAGGTGATCGACGACGAGTTCCCGGGCCGGGTGCTGCTGGCCGAGGCGAACCAGTGGCCGGCCGACGTGGTGGAGTACTTCGGCGACCCGGAGGCCGGTGGCGACGAGTGCCACATGGCGTTCCACTTCCCGCTGATGCCACGGATCTTCATGGCCGTACGCCGGGAGTCGCGTTTCCCGATCTCGGAGATCCTGGCGCAGACGCCACCGATCCCGGACAACACCCAGTGGGGCATCTTCCTGCGTAACCACGACGAGCTGACGCTCGAGATGGTGACCGACGAAGAACGCGACTACATGTACTCGGAGTACGCCAAGGACCCGCGGATGAAGGCCAACGTCGGCATCCGCCGCCGGCTGGCCCCGCTGCTGGAGAACGACCGCAACCAGATCGAGCTGTTCACCGCCCTGCTGCTGTCGCTGCCCGGCTCGCCGGTGCTCTACTACGGCGACGAGATCGGGATGGGCGACAACATCTGGCTCGGTGACCGCGACGGTGTGCGGACCCCGATGCAGTGGACCCCGGACCGCAACGCCGGTTTCTCCACGGCCACGCCCGGCCGGCTCTACCTGCCGGTCAACCAGGACCCGGTGTACGGCTACCAGGCGGTCAACGTGGAGGCCCAGCGCGACAGTGCCACCTCGCTGCTGAACTGGACCCGGACCATGCTCGCGGTCCGGCGCCGGCACGAGGCGTTCGCCACCGGCACGTTCCGCGAACTGGGCGGGTCGAACCCGTCGGTGCTCGCCTTCCTGCGGGAGATCGGCGACGACGTGGTGCTCTGCGTGAACAACCTGTCCCGGTTCCCGCAACCGATCGAGCTCAATCTCCAGCACTGGAACGGGTACACCCCGGTGGAGTTGACCGGGCATGTCAACTTCCCCCGGATCGGCCAGTTGCCGTACCTTCTGACCCTTCCCGGGCACGGGTTCTACTGGTTCCAACTGTGCGGGTCGGAGGAGAAGCAATGACGCTGCCGTTCGCCGAGTGGTTACCGAAACAGCGCTGGTACGCCGGGCGCAGCCGGGTCCTGTCCTCGGTCAAACAGGCGTCCGCGACGGCTCTGGGCGAAGACCTGGAGCTGGTCCTGGTCGACGTGGAGTACACCGACGGCAGTTCCGAGCGCTACCAGATCGTGGTGGGCTGGGGTGACGGGCCGATGGCCGAGTACAGCGCGGTGGCCACCATCGGGAGCACCGACGACGGCCGGACCGGCTACGACGCCCTCTACGACCCGGCCGCCGCCCGGTACCTGCTGACCCTCTTCGACCGTTCCGGGACGGCCGGTGACATCGCCTTCGAGAAGGAGCCCGGTGTCACCCTGCCGCTGGAGGCCTGGCCGCGGGTGTTCGACGCGGAGCAGAGCAACACCAGCGTGATCTTCGACGAGGACGCGATCTTCAAGATGTTCCGGCGGGTCACCAGTGGTGTCAATCCGGACATCGAGCTCAACCGGGTCCTCGGCCGGGCCGGCAACCCGCACGTGGCCCGGCTCTTCGGGTCGTACCAGGCGGCCGACGACTACTCCCTCGGCATGGTCACCGAGTACGCGGTGAACTCGGCCGAGGGCTGGGCGATGGCCACCGCCTCGGCCCGGGACCTGTTCGCCGACGCCGCGTACGCCGCGGACGAGGTCGGCGGCGACTTCCAGGGCGAGTCGTACCGGCTCGGCGAGGCGGTCGCGTCGGTGCACAAGACCCTCGCCGGGGAGCTGGGCAGCGGCCCCGCGCCGTTCCCGCTGGACGCCGTGCTGGCCCGGCTGCGGTCGGCCGCCAACGCGGTGCCCGAGCTGCAGCAGTACGTCCCGGCGATCACCGACCGGTTCACCGGGCTCACCGGCGAGCAGGTGACGGTCCAGCGGGTGCACGGCGACCTGCATCTGGGCCAGGTGCTGCGCACCCCGGAGAGCTGGCTGCTGATCGACTTCGAGGGTGAGCCGGGCCAGCCGCTGGACGAACGCCGGCTGCCCGACTCGCCGCTGCGCGACGTGGCCGGGGTGCTGCGCTCCTACGAGTACGCCGCGTACCAGCTGCTGGTGGACCAGGACGACGACGAACACCTGGCGGCACGCGCCCGGGAGTGGGTGGACCGCAACCGGGCCGCGTTCTGCGACGGCTACACCCATGTGGCCGGCAGCGACCCGCGGGAGCAGGCGGGGCTGCTGGCGGCGTACGAGCTGGACAAGGCGGTCTACGAGGCCGCGTACGAAGCCCGGCACCGGCCCGGCTGGCTGCGGATCCCCCTGCGGTCGATCGCCAGGCTCGTCGGATGAACCCCGGAGGGCACCCCCACACCATGATCGGTCAAACCACCACCACCCGGCTGGCCGCCGACCGGCGCGCCATGGACGGCGTGATCGCCGGGGACACCCACGATCCGCACGCCGTCCTGGGCGCCCACCCGCACGACGGGCGCACCGTCATCCGGACCCTGCGCAAGGGCGCCGGCGCGGTCGCCGTCCTGCACGAGGGCGAGCGCTACGAGACGGTGAAGGTGCACGACAGCGGCATCTTCGCGGCCGAGCTGCCGGGCACCGTGCTCGACTACCGCCTCGACGTGGACGGCGACCGGTTCGACGACCCGTACCGTCATCCGCCCACCCTGGGCGAGCTGGACCTGCACCTGATCGGCGAGGGCCGGCACGAGAAGCTGTGGAAGGTGCTGGGCGCGCAGCCGCGTGGCGCCGGTGTCGGCTTCGCGGTGTGGGCGCCGGGCGCCCGCGGTGTGCAGGTGGTCGGCGACTTCACCGGCTGGGGCCCGTTCGACGGATGGCCGATGCGGTCGCTCGGCTCCAGCGGGGTGTGGGAGATCTACATCCCGGCCGCGCACACCGGCAGCAAGTACAAGTTCAAGATCCTCGGCCGGGACGGGGTGTGGCGGGAGCACGCCGACCCGCTCGCCCAGCACACCGAGGTGCCGCCGGCCACCGCGTCGGTGGTGTACCAGTCCGGGTACCAGTGGCAGGACGAGCAGTGGATGCGCGACCGGTCCCGCAAGTCCTGGCACCAGGAGCCGATCAGCTGCTACGAGGTCCACCTGGGCTCGTGGCGTCCCGGGCTGTCCTACACCGAGCTGGCCGACCAGCTGGTGGAGTACGTGCTGGAGACCGGTTTCACGCACGTCGAGCTGATGCCGGTGATGGAGCACCCGTTCGGCGGCTCGTGGGGCTACCAGGTCACCGGCTACTACGCGCCGACGTCCCGGTTCGGCACCCCCGACGAGTTCCGGCACCTGGTCGACAGACTGCACCAGGCCGGGATCGGGGTGATCCTGGACTGGGTGCCGGCGCACTTCCCGAAGGACGAGTGGGCGCTCGCCCGGTTCGACGGCACCCCGCTCTACGAGCACGGCGACTGGCGGCGCGGCGAACAGCCCGACTGGGGCACGTACGTCTTCGACTTCGGCCGCAAGGAGGTCCGCAACTTCCTGGTCGCCAACGCCCTCTACTGGTGCGAGGAGTTCCACGCCGACGGCCTGCGGGTCGACGCGGTCGCCTCGATGCTGTACCTGGACTACTCGCGCAAGGAGGGCGAGTGGACCCCGAACCAGTACGGCGGCCGGGAGAACCTGGAGGCGATCAGCTTCCTCCAGGAGATGAACGCGACCGTCTACAAGAACCACCCCGGCGTGATGACCATCGCCGAGGAGTCCACCGCCTGGCCCGGCGTCACCCGCCCCACCCACCTGGGCGGCCTCGGCTTCGGTTTCAAGTGGAACATGGGCTGGATGAACGACACCCTGTCGTACATCGAGCACGAGCCCATCCACCGGCAGTGGCACCACCACCAGATGACCTTCGCGACGGTCTACGCGTGGAGTGAGAACTACTGCCTGCCGATCAGCCACGACGAGGTGGTGCACGGCAAGGGCTCACTGACCGGCAAGATGCCCGGCGACCTGTGGCAGCAGCTGGCCAACACTCGGGCCCTGCTCGGTTTCATGTGGGCGTTCACCGGCAAGCAGCTGCTGTTCATGGGCGCCGAGATGGGCGACCTGCGGGAGTGGAGCGAGGAACGCGGCCTGGACTGGGGCCTGCTCCAGGACCCCCGGTTCGGCGGGATCAAAGGCCTGGTCGGTGACCTGAACCGGGTCTACCGGGAGACGCCCGCGCTGTGGACGCAGGACACCTCCCCGTCCGGCTTCCGGTGGATCACCAGCGAGGACTCGCAGCACAACACGTTCTCGTTCGTCCGGTTCGCCCCGAACGGCGACGCGCTGGCCTGCGTGGTCAACTTCGCCGCCGTCCCGCACGAGGGCTACCGGATCGGCCTGCCCCGGGCCGGCCGCTGGGACGAGGTGGTCAACACCGACAGCGAGCTGTACGGCGGCTCCGGCGTCGGCAACCTGGGCGGCGTGGAGGCCGAGCACATCGCCTGGCACGGTTTCGACGCCTCGGTGTCGCTGCGGATCCCCCCGCTCGGCGCGGTCTGGCTGCGTCACACCGCGTCCTGACCGCTACCGGTCTGCTCGCTGCCATTCGGTGGCGAGCAGACCGTACAGCAGGTCGTCGGTCCACTCCCCCTTGATGAACGTCTGCTGACGCAGCAGCCCCTCCCGCTGGAACCCGAGCCGCTCCATCAGCGCCGCCGAACGGGTGTTGCGGGCATCGCACTCCCCGGTCACCCGGCGCAGCCCCTGCTTGCCGAAGAGCCGGTCCAGCACGCTGCCAACCGCTTCAAAGGCCAGACCCTTGCGCTGGTACGCCGGGTCGAAGGTGAAGCCGATCTCCGCCTGCAGCAGGTTGTCGTGGATCCGCACACCCACGTCCCCGATGAGCCGCTGATCCTCGGTGTGCTCGACGGCGTACTGGAACCATCCCGCCGCCGTCGGCGAGCCCTCCGCGTAGGCCTTGACCGCCCCCTCGGCCTTCTCGACCGGAAAGGGCACCGCCCACGGCTGGTAGCGCGCCACCTCCGGAATCGACCGGTAGGCGGCCAGCACCGGCGCGTCGGAGGCCCGGAAACGCCGCAGGACCAGTCGCTCAGTCGTCATCAGCACCCGGCGACAATACGCGCACCAGGCGACACATGACGCCCCCGGAGCGAGTCCGCGAGATCTGCCGGGCCGACGTGGGCCATAGCCCGACGTCCCTGGTCACCCGTCCAGCCGCCGTGACCGAGGCTGTCCGGCTGCGTGACCGCCGGTTAAGCGAGACCGCACGGTCTCGCTCCACCGGTGATGATCACTGAGTTCGATCTCAGTGGGTGAAGCGGGAGACTCCGGATCAGGCGTCGACGACGTCGGAGACGATGACCGTCACGTTGTCCGGGGCGCCGTTCTCCAGGGTGCGGTTGACCAGGGCGGCCGCGCACTCCTTACGATCGGCGACCTCGCGCAGTGTCTGGGCGATCACCGCGTCCTCGACGTAGTCGGAGAGGCCGTCGCTGCACTGCAGGAAGCGGTCGCCGACCCGGGCCGGGATGGTGCGGCCGGCCGGGCGGTACGAGCCGCCCTGCACGGCCTGGGTGACCAGGGCGCGCTGCGGGTGGCGGCGGGCGTCGTCGCGGGTGAGCACACCCTGGTCGACCAGCGCCTGGACATACGTGTCGTCTCGGGTGAGCTGCTGGAACTCGCCGTCGCGGAGCAGGTAGCAGCGGGAGTCGCCGACGTTGAGGACGGCCAGCCGGTCACCGGACAGCAGCAGGGCGGTGACCGTGGTGCCCATGCCGTCGCGGGCGTCGTCCTCGGCCACCGACGCCTCGATCCGCTGGTTGGCGGTCTCCAGCGCGGAGATCAGGTCCTGGAGGGGTTCGCCGTTGTCCGGCGCGGTGTCGACGGAGCTGAGCGTCTGGACGACCATGTCGCTCGCCAGCTCCCCGGCGGGCAGCCCGCCCATGCCGTCCGCCACCACGAACAGTCGATTTCCGACGAAGACCGCGTCTTCGTTGTTGGACCGGACCAGGCCCTGATCAGTGGCGGCGACCGCCCGGACAGCAAGCGTCATGCCGTAAGAGTGCCAAAGGCCAATTCCGTTGTCTCTAGTACCTCCTACCAAGTGTCGCGGGATCCGGTTTCCGGCCCGCCGGGCCGCCCGCCCCGGATGGCCGGATGATCGTGCTGGTCACGGCTCGGCGCGGCGTCGCGGAGGGCCGGGGACAGCGCTTTCCGGGACCGTACGGCGAAGAAATCGGTCATGGGACGGGCCGCCCGGCCGGAAGTGACATTCGCGACATCGGGGTACGGACGGGCCTCTCGGGCGGTTCAGGATCGACCCGGGCATCCCCCGCGAGGAGTACGGCCGGAGGGGCGTTTGATGATCGCGGTTGGGTGACAGTGTGGGGCGGCGCGACAAGCCGCCGCGCCGTCGGTGACAATCGTCGACGTGACGACAGCTATCCATCAGCGCATCGCCTCGGAGCTCGGGGTACGGGAAGGGCAGGTCACCGCCGCGGTCGAGCTGCTCGACGGTGGGGCGACGGTGCCGTTCATCGCCCGATACCGCAAGGAGGTGACCGGCACACTCGACGACGCCCAGCTGCGCACGCTCGAGGAGCGTCTGGGTTATCTCCGCGAGCTGGAGGACCGGCGGGCCGCGGTGCTGGAGTCGATCCGCTCCCAGGGCAAACTCGACGACGCGCTCGAGCGGCAGATCCTCGAGGCCGACACGAAGGCCCGCCTGGAGGACATCTACCTGCCGTTCAAGCCGAAGCGCCGGACCAAGGCGATGATCGCCCGCGAGGCCGGTCTGGAGCCGCTGGCCGACGGCCTGCTCAGTGACCCGACGGTGGACCCGAAGGCGGCCGCCGCGGCGTTCGTCGACGCCGACAAGGGGGTGGCCGATCCGCAGGCCGCCCTGGACGGGGCGCGGGCCATCCTGATCGAGCGGTTCGCCGAGGACGCCGACCTGATCGGCGAGCTGCGCGAGCAGATGTGGACGCGGGGCCGCCTGGTGGCGAAGGTGCGCGACGGCAAGGAGACCGACGGCGCCAAGTTCTCCGACTACTTCGACTTCGCCGAGCCGTACGGCAAACTGCCCTCGCACCGCATCCTGGCGATGCTGCGCGGCGAGAAGGAGGACGTCCTCGACCTGACCATGGAGCCGCACCCGGAGGAGGACGAGGGCTACTTCGAGGGCCGGATCGCCTTCCGCAACGGGATCGTCGACCAGCGCCGTCCCGGCGACAAGTGGCTGGTCGACACGGTCCGCTGGGCCTGGCGCACCCGGATCCTCATCCACCTCGGCGCCGACCTGCGGGTGCGGCTGCGGGAGGCGGCCGAGGACGAGGCGGTGCGGGTGTTCGCGGCGAACCTGCGGGATCTGCTGCTGGCCGCGCCGGCCGGGACGCGCACCACGATGGGCCTGGACCCGGGTTTCCGCACCGGGGTGAAGGTGGCCGTGGTGGACGCCACCGGCAAGGTGGTGGCCACCGACACGATCTACCCGCACGTGCCGCAGAACAAGTGGGACGAGTCGATCCACCGGCTGGCGGCGCTGGCGTCGAAGCACAACGTCGAGCTGATCGCGATCGGCAACGGCACCGCGTCGCGGGAGACCGACAAGCTGGCCACCGAGCTGATCAAGCGGCACCCGGACGCCAAGCTGACCAAGGTGGTGGTGTCCGAGGCGGGCGCGTCGGTCTACTCGGCCTCGGCGTACGCCTCGCAGGAACTGCCCGGTCTGGACGTCTCGCTGCGGGGCGCGGTGTCGATCGCCCGGCGCCTGCAGGATCCGCTCGCCGAGCTGGTGAAGATCGATCCGAAGTCGATCGGGGTCGGGCAATACCAGCACGACCTGTCCGAGGTGAAGCTGGCCCGCTCGCTGGACGCGGTGGTCGAGGACTGTGTGAACGGTGTCGGGGTGGACGTCAACACCGCGTCCGCGCCGCTGCTGACCCGGGTCTCCGGGATCACCGCCGGCCTGGCCGAGAACATCGTGCTGCACCGGGACTCCAACGGCCCGTTCAAGAACCGTAACGAGATCAAGAAGGTGGCCCGGCTGGGCCCGAAGGCGTTCGAGCAGTGCGCCGGCTTCCTGCGGATCCGCGACGGCGAGGACCCGCTGGACTTCTCCAGCGTGCACCCGGAGTCGTACCCGCTGGTCCGCACGATCGCCGCGGACGCCGGGTCGGACGTGAAGACGCTGATCGGCAACAGCCCGCTGCTGAAGGGCATCCGGCCGGACAAGTTCGTGACCGACGCGGTCGGCCTGCCGACCATCACCGACATCCTGAAGGAGCTGGAGAAGCCGGGGCGTGACCCGCGCCCGGCGTTCACCACGGCCACCTTCGCCGAGGGTGTGGAGAAGATCGCCGACCTGAAGCCGGGCATGATCCTGGAGGGCCAGGTGACGAACGTGGCCGCGTTCGGCGCGTTCGTCGACATCGGCGTGCACCAGGACGGCCTGGTGCACGTGTCGGCGCTCTCCGACAAGTTCGTGCAGGATCCGCGCGAGGTGGTCAAGTCCGGTGACGTGGTGAAGGTCCGGGTGCTGGAGGTCGACCCGGTCCGCAAGCGGATCTCGCTGAGCATGCGCCTGAACGACGAGCCGGCCCGGGAGCGCCGGCCGCGTGAGGACCGCGGCCAGGGCGCCCAGCGCGGCCAGGGCGGCGGCGGGCCGCAGCGTGGTGGTCAGGGTGGCCAGCGCGGTGGTCAGGGTGGCCAGCGGGGCGGTCAGCCCCGGCAGGGCGGCGGCCAGCGCGGTGGCGGTGGTGGCGGCGGCAACAGTTTCGGCAACAGCGCGATGGCTGACGCGCTGCGCCGGGCCGGCCTGACCCGCGACTGACGACCGGAGGGGGTGTGGCCGCCGGCCGCACCCCCTCGGTTCAGATCTTCCAGACCCGCAGATCGCTGAAGGCCACCTCGTACGGCCCGGGCCGCGGATCGCGCTCGGTGTAGATGCCGAGCACCAGCCGCTCGCCCTCGACGTCGTCCTCGGTGAGCTGGGCCACCCCGACCTTGGCGCCGTTGCGGCTGATCTCCAGCAGGTCGCGCTTGATCAGCATCCCGATCCGGGTCGGTGTGCCCAGCGGGATCGGGGCCCCGGCCAGCGGGAAGGTCCGCTTCACCAGGACTTCGCGGGACCGGTGCACGCCGAAGTACATGTTCCGCTCGCACACCCGCAGCTGGTAGCCGAGGCTGGTGTCGTTACGGAACCAGAGGGTGGCGCAGCTGTCCCGCGTGTTCAGCCGCACCGTGACGTCCACCAGCAGGTCGTCGGGCAGCTCGTCGGACGGCCCCTTGCATTTGAAGGTGCCGCTGGTGTCCCGCCGCGCCACCAGCCCCTGCCCCGCGTCGAACCGGCAGGCGCCCTCACCGGCCTGATCGCTCTGCTGCCAGTAGGCCTGCTGGCGCAGCGCGTCGGCGATCCACGGCGCGTCGGCCGGCAGCGACGGCCCGGGGATCGTGGCGCCCTCGGTGGGGCCGCCGGTGACGTCGCCGCCGTGCCCGCGCAGTGACAGCGCCAGCATCAGCGAACCGGCCACTATCGCCAGGATCAGGAAGCCGACCGCGGCGGGCAGCGCCCAGCGGCGGGCCGGCTCCGGCGGCGGCGGGCCGGACCGCATCGATCCGGTGGCCGGCGGCGCCGAGATCGGCACCGTGACGATCGAGTTCTCGTCGTAGCCGACCAGGCCGGGCGGGATGGCCAGGGTCGGCACGGTGGGCGGGCCGGACACCCCGGTCACCGCCTGCGCCTCGACCGCGGCGGCCCGCAGGTCGGGCTGGTCGGCGAAGGCGGCGGCGGTGGCGGCCGGCCGCTCGGTGCCGGAGACCAGCAGGTCCAGCAGTTCGCGGGAGGTGGGCCGGTTGGCCGGATCCTTCTCCAGGGCGTGCGCCACCAGCTCGCGCAGCGGGCCGCCGAGACCGTCCAGGCGGGGCGGCTGGGTGAGGATGCGGGCCGCCATGGCCGGCGGCGAGTCGGCGTAGAAGGGCGTCTGGCCGGTTCCCGCGTACGCCACCACCGTCCCCCACGCGAACACGTCGGCGGCCGGGGTGATCGGGGTGTCCTCCTCGGAGCCGAACCGCTCCGGCGCCATGTACGCCACCGTGCCGACCATCTGGTCGGTGCGGGTGTTGGCGCTGGTCGCCTCCATCGCGCGGGCGATCCCGAAGTCGATCACCTTGGGACTGCCCGGGGCGAGCAGCACGTTGCGCGGTTTCAGATCGCGGTGGATCACCCCGGCGCCGTGGATGGCGGTCAGCGCGGTGGCCACCCCGATCGCCACCCCGTGCAGATTGGCGCTGGTCAGCGGGCCGCGCTGCTCGACCACCTCGGCCAGGGTGGGGCCGTCGACGTATTCGACGACCAGGTAGGGCTGCTCGTGGTCGGGGTCGGCGTCGAGCACCTCGGCGGTGCAGAACGGCGGCACCTGCCGGGCCCGGTTGACCTCGCTGCGGAACCGGCGGCGGAACTCGTCGTCGTGGGCCAGGTCGGCGCGCACCACCTTGACCGCGACCAGCACCCCGGCCGCGGTGCGGGCCAGATAGACGGTGCCCATCCCGCCCTCGCCGAGGCGCCCGACCAGCTCGTAGTCGCCGAGGGCACGGGGATCGCGCGGGCGCAGCGGCTGCGCCCGCTCACCCGGCAGTGCGCCGTCCACCATTCCCGTCCCCCCGAAGCTGTGCGCACGCACTTTATCGGGCCGGGTCTCTGCCCGGATAGGCGGCGGGCTCATGGAGATCCCCGAGTCCAGGATCGGGGGGAGACCCGATGCGCCGGCCCTCTCGGGGCGGACACCATGGAGTCATCGGTTCACATCGAGTGAAGGCAGGGATCCTGAAATGAACGCCGTGCACGACTCTCTCGCCCGTCAGGGGCTGGTCCGCCCGACGCAGGGCCGGATGATCGCCGGCGTCTGCGCCGGCCTGGGCCGCCGTTTCGGCATCGACCCGTGGATCGCCCGGCTGCTGTTCGTGCTGATCCTCTTCCTCATCCCGGGCAGCCAGATCCTGGTCTACCCGATCCTCTGGCTGCTGATGCCGGCGGAGAAGCCGGCCTACTCCCCCACCACTTTCTAGCCCGGAACCGGGGAGGCTCCGGCAGCGTCCAACCGGGCATGAAGCCTCTCGTCACGGCGGTCACCCTCACGGTGGCCGCCGTTCTGGTCTCCGCGTGCGCCGCGGAGAAACCCGCCGTGGAGACAGCCGCCGTGGCGACAGCCGCCGTAGCGCAAACCGCCGGGCCGCTGGTCGGGATGCGGTTCTTCGAGCAGATCCGCCCCGGCCCGGCGATGCTGCTCAAGCGGCAGCCGGCCACGCTGGCCGAGGCCTACGCCGAGAGCACCGCCGTCGTCGAGGCGGACGTCACCGGGGTCCGCGCCGGGCGCCGGGTGGGTGACATGAGCAGTGTGATCGTCACGCTCGCCCCGGTCCGGGTGCTGCGCGGCGCGCTCCGGCCGGCGCTGCCGGTCGAGGTGGAGTTCGGGCCGCTCTACGACCCGGCGGACGTGGACCGGGTGGCGGGCAGGATGGACTCGTTCCCGCCGGAGCGGGGCATCTGGCTGCTGCGCCGGCAGGGCGAGCCGGCGAAGGACCGCAAGCCCGGCGCTCCGCGGGTGGACCCGGCCCAGGACCTGAGCCTCTACCGGACAGTCCACCCGAACTGCGGGATCCTCGTGCCGGGGCCGGAGCACGTGGAGGCGCCGTCAGCGCAGGACGACACCTCGGGTCATGGCGCGCAGGCCGAGGCGGAACGCTTCGCCACCCTGGCCGAACTGGCCGGTCACGCCGTCATCTCCTGAACCCGCTGGGTCAGCTGGAGGTCGTCCAGGTACCCCTTGTAGGTCTCCTCGCCGTCGGCGTCCAGGAAGACGTACCAGCTCTGCTGCACGATCCCGAACCGCTTCCACAGCTTGCCGGGCGCGTCGTTCAGGTGCGGCACGTCCTGCAGCTCGAAGTCGGCGACGAACCGCTTCATCTCCGACGGCTTGCCCATCCCGGCGATGCCGAGGATCTGCAGCCGGTCGCCGTACTCGTCCTTCAGATCGCCGATCGACTGTGCCTCGCTGGCGCAGGTCGCGCACCAGGGCGCCCAGAACCACAGGATGGCCGGCTTGCCGGCGAGGCTCGCCGCGTCGAACTTCGCCCCCTCCAGCGTGGTGCCGGCGAAGGTGAGGTTCTTCGGGACCGGCTTCTTCTCCGCCGGTTCCGACGAGGGCGCGGTGGAGGTCGCGGCGGCCGGGGACGGTCCGGCCGCCGCGGGCGACTCCACCGGTTCGGTGCCACAGCCGGCCGCCGCCAGAGCGAGAGCAAGGGCAAAGGCGGACAGAGCCGGCTTCGGTACGCGTACCGAGTCGCGTTTTTTCATGTCATCTCGTCATTTCGCCGGGGTGGGCTCGGTCAGGCGCAGGGCCAGAGCCGGGCACACGTTGACCGCCTTGCGAGCGCCGTCCTCGAGCCACGGCGGCAGGGGCGTCTGCGGGAACGCCGGGAACCCGTTGTGGTCCAGCCGGATGATCTCCGGGGCCACCGCGGAGCACAGGCCGTGCCCGTCGCAGCGGGACCAGTCCAGGGCCAGTTTCCGGGCGCCCTTCTCGGCGGTGTACGGCAGCGGCAGGATGCCCCGGACCGACTTGCCGCAGCCCTCGCCGTTGGCGTGCGCCTCGACGTCGGCCTTGAACACCTCCAGCGCGGACAGCGCGAACCGGCCGGTGCCGTCCGGGTGGCTGCACGCGCCGCGGCCCTTGACCAGGCCGGCCGCCTGCCGGACCTCCTTGACCGCGTTGCCGCCGAGGGCGACCAGGGTGACCGCGCGGGCCAGGTCGGGCAGGCCGATGCGGCACGGGCCGCACTGACCGGCCGACTCACCGGCGAGGTACTGCACCACCTGGGCCACCTCGCCGATCGGGCAGGTCTTCGAGCCGATCGGGATCAGCATGCCGGCGCCCAGGGTGCCGCCGACCTTGGCGAACCCCTTACGGGAGATCTGGATCGTCTTGGCCTGCTCGGCGCTGACCCACTTGCCGTGGTAGCCGCCGACCAGCAGGCCGGGGCCGATGTCGGCGCCGCACATCTCCAGCACCTCCATGAGCGAGGTGCCGCTGGGCGCCTCGACCACGGCGGGGGCGGTCGCCGAGCCGCCGACGGTGAGCATCACCGTGCCGGGCTCCTCGGGGATGCCGACCGCGTTGTACTCCCACGGCCCGAGCCGGGCCGCGATGGCCAGCTGCGAGTAGGTCTCCGCGTTGGACAGCAGGGTGGGCAGGCCCATCACGCCGTTGTCGCTGGACCGGACCTTGCGGCCGGGCGGGATGTGCGCCTCGCCGTTGATGCCGCGGACCAGCGCGCCGCCCTCACCGGAGATGAACCGGTGCGGCACCACCACGATCCGGGTCGGGCAGGGCATCTTCCGCTCGGCCAGCGCCGCGGCCAGCGACTCCTGGCCGACCCCGTCGTCGGCGACGCCGATGACGATCTCCTCGGCGTCCAGGGCGGCGGCGGCCAGCGCCGCGCCGTCCAGGATCAGGTGCGGGCCGCGGGTGAGGACGGCCTTGTCCTTCCATGACGGCGGTTCGCCCTCGGTGGCGTTCACCACGATCACCGGCGGCAGCTCCTGCCGGCGGCAGGAGTCGACCACCGCGCGGACCTTGCGGGCGAACGGGAATCCGGCGCCGCCCCGGCCGCGCAGTTCGATGCGGTCGGCGAGACCGATCAGCTCACCGGAGGACAGCGCGGCGAACCCGCCGTGCACCTCCTGGTGGGCCAGCAGATCGAGGCGGCCGTACTCGTCGAAGCCCGCCGTGATCCGTGGCGTGCCGATCGCCGTGACCGGTGGAACCTGTGCCTCGCTCACTTCTCATCCTTCATGTCACTCACCGCGCAGCTGCGAGAAGTAGCCGTCGTCGCTGTCGTCCCGGCCACGGCGGCCACCACGGCCACCGTCCTGCGGTTCGGCCCGGCGGGACCGCCGCGAACCGGAGTCGACCAGGGTCGGGCTGTCGTCGCCCTCGGTGAAGTCGACGAACTCGCTGCGGCTCGGGCGGCGGGGCGCCTCGTCGTAGCGGGGCTCGTCGTACCGGGGCTGCTGCTCCTCGTAGCGGGCCGGCCGGGCACCGCGCGGCGCCGGGGCGTCGTCGTAGTCGTCGTCGGCACGGCGACGGCTCCGGGGACGCTCGTCGTACTCCGGCTCCGGGTCCCGGCGGCGCGAGCGCGGGGCCGGCTCGTCGTCCTCGAACCGGCGCATCCGGGTGCTCGTCGACTCCAGGTCGTCGCGGCGCATCCGGGTGCTCGTCGATTCGAGATCGTCGCGGCGCATCCGGCCGCTGGGCGACTCCAGGTCGTCGCGGCGCATCCGGCCGCTGGGCGACTCGAGATCGTCGCGGCGCATCCGGGTGCTCGTCGACTCCAGGTCGTCGCGGCGGCGCGAGCGCGGGGCCGGCTCGTCGTCCTCGAACCGGCGGCCACGCGGAGCGTCCTCGTACATCTCCTGCGCGCGGCCACCCCGGGAACGCGGGGCCGGCTCGTCGTCGTACCGGTACCGGTCGTCCTCGGCGTCCCGGCGCGACATCCGGGTCTGGGTGTCGTAGCGCTCGTCGTCCTCGACGGCCCGGCGCTGGCGGGGCGCGGGCGCCTCCAGTTCGGGCTGCCGGCGGCGCTCGTCCTCGGCCGGGGCGGCGGCCGGGGCGGGGCTGACCGGGCGGACCGGCGGCGGGGTGTCCATGCTCCAGGCCTGGGTGGGCTGGGCGGCCGGCTGGGCGCCGGTGTTCCAGGCCGGGCCGGCGGCCTGCTGGGTGCCACCGTTCCAGGCCGGGTTGGCGGCCGGCTGCGGGGCGCCGCCGGCCGGGGCGAGCAGGTCGACCGGGGGTTCGGCGCGACGGGCGGACGGCCGGCGGATCGGCGCGCTGGCGGTGGGGACCAGGGTGCCGGTCTCGTTCTTGACCGCACCGACGCCGGCCGGCGAGGCGAAGTCCTTCTTGCGGTTGAGGCTGACCGAGAGGCGGACGGCCAGGCCGACCAGGACGCCGACGACGCAGACGACGTACGCGACGATGACCCAGGTGGCGGCGGCGCGGCCGGCGCCGAGGCCGTGCATCAGGGCGATCGGCCAGATCAGGTAGGAGATCGCGTGGATGCCACGCCACATCCACGGCTTGCCGCGGCCGATGAACCGGGAGCGAGCCAGGCCGGACCACATGACCAGCACCATGACCCAGGCGGAGATGGTGCCCATGCCGACGAAGGCGGCACGCCCCTCGACCCCGTCCACCAGGAACGGGATGACGATGTCGATCACACCGATCTGACCGTCGATGAACTTCGTCCACACGTGGACGAAGAGACCGCCGACGGCGATCACACCGGTGGTGCGGTGGGCCGACTGCAGCAGGACGCGCTGACGGATGCTGAGCACCAGGCGGTCGGTGGCGACCAGTCCGATCATGATGGTGATGGACAGCGACACCAGGGCGACGACGCCCATGTAGAACTTGAGGTACTCAAAAAGGTAGTAGTACGCGATCTTTCCCGGAACGGTCATCACCGCAACGGCCCAGACCGCGATCACCAGGCTCAGGACGAGCAGGATCACATCGGTTCTGGACGCCTTGCGCACGCCGGTAGATCCGACCTCGACCGCCGCCCGGGTGGGGGCTGCCTTGTTGTTCTTCGAGCGGGCCATGGACTCCTCGTTTTCCTTGGTGCGGTCACGTCCCGTGGGCGGTGGGACGCCGGCGTCCGTGGGGGACGCCCCGCGCTCAAGCTCGGCGCTGGACCCGGTCCCCGGCGATGGTTCCCCTGCGTGCCGTGGCCCGTGTCCTCCCCGGATTACGTGCCGGGCCCGGGTTCGGATGAACAGCATCCGAACTTTTTGCGTAGTCGGTCGACTACCCTCCGCGCAGGCCCCTTGAGCTGCGCAGACTCGGGAAAGGTTGCTCGCTTAAGGCAAAAATAAGGATGCCGGTCCGAGTGACCCAGGACACCGTCTGAACCATTCGCCCGCGACAGGCGAATTAAGTAGTGCAGACGAATGCAACGAGCTGCCCTGGGAAGGGGGATCGTCATGCGACACCGGATCACCGCGCTCTGCGGCGCAGTCGTCGCCGGCGCCGTATCGAGTGCCGTGCCGTTCGCGGCACCGGCCTCAGCTGACGAGCGGGGTTTCAGCGTCCGGGTGAGCACACCCGGCGAGTTCCGGGCCGGCGGCGACGCCGGGACCGTGACGGCGGTGGTCACCTCGGAGAACCGGCGGTGCCGCAAGGTGCGCTTCGTGCTCCTGATGCGCACCCGGATCGATCCCGGCCAGGCCCGGGTGGTCCGGGTCGAGGAGACCGGGCCGTTCGCCACCACGAACGAGACCCAGGGCAACACCACCACGTTCGTCGACAACGAGCTGGACCCGGGCACCTCCTGCCGGGGCCGGACGGTGACCGGGCGCTGGCAGGTGGCGTTCGGCGGACCGGACGGCGGCGACGTGCGGTTCGAGGTGCAGGCCTTCGACGAGCGCAACACCCTGCTGTCGGCCGGCGGCGCGATCACCCCGGTCGAGGGCGGCCGGGAGGCCGAGCCGTCGCCGACGCCCACCCGGGAGCCGGAACCGGACGAGGAGGAGACCGAGGAGGCCGCGCCGGTCGAGGCGGACGCCGAGGAGACCCGCCCTCCGCTGGCCGCGCAGACCGAGGAGACCGACGCCGCCCTGATCGCCAACGAGACGTCACTGCTCGGGCCGGGCCTGGTCGCCGGCGGGATCTGCGTCTTCCTCGGCGTGATGATCCTGCTGCGGCTGCGCACCCGGACCCGGCAGGCGGTGATCGCCGAACAGACGACACCGACCGGTTTCTACTCGATGCCCCGGTCCCGATAGGAGCTTTCCCGCACCGCATTCACCGGCGTTCTGCTCCATTGATCCCGACCGGGCCGGCACCGCGTTGCGGGGCCCGAACGACCACGACAAGGGCACGCGGATACCCACTGACCGGGTATTCGTGTGCCGGCCCGGCCGGTCGCATAATTGACAGAATCAATTCGGCGGCGGTATTCCATCGATCATTCCGGCGACTTTCCTCTCCGGGCGCGGTCACCATTGCGTCCCGTCTGCGGGTGAATTCCCGTCACAACGAGCCACCCCGGATACCGCTGCGGTTAGCGTGAGGGCCGCAGCGTCATCGTCCATAGGGGAGAGCTCTGTGACCGACCGCCCGAAGCTCCCACGCCATCTCATCGCCGCCGTCGCCGGCACCCTCGCCCTGGCCGCGGTCGCCGTGCCCGCCGGCGTCTCGTTCGCCGGGACCGAGCCGGACCCGGTGACCGCCGGGCCGCCGCCCACCACCCAGGCGGCCAACTACAGCGCCGGGCAGCCCGTGCCCGCCGGCCTCGAGCCGCCCGCCGGGCACACCCTGCACGCCGTTCTCAAAGCCAAGGGCGTTCAGGTGTACGAGTGCCGCAGCGCCGCCTGGACCCTGCTCGAACCGGCCGCGTACCTGACCGGGGTGACCATGCACCCGGTGAAGAAGGTGACCGCCCTGCACTTCCGGGGGCCCAGCTGGCAGTCGGACCGGGACGGCTCACTGCTCGAAGGCGACCCGGCCTCGGTGGTCCGGGCCCCGTCCGCGCACCGGGACAGCATCCCGCAGCTGCGGATCACCGCGAAGACCGCGCGCGGTGGCGGGCTGTTCGGCGCGGTGACCTACATCCAGCGGCTCGACACGGTCGGTGGGGTGGCGTCCGGGGCGTGCACCGGATCGGCGACGAAGTCCGTGCCGTACCGGGCGGTCTACCGCTTCTTCACCGCCGGGTCCTGACGCCTTCCGCACCGCGGCCACCGGCCCTGTCCACCGGCGACGGCCGCCGGCCGGCACCCTCGGGTGCCGGCCGGCGGTTTCATTCGTCGGAGCGGTGAAGCTGGTGGTGCTGTCGATCAGAGCGCCGGGTAGGCGTTCGCCATCAGCTGCGCGAACTGAGCCGGGAACCAGGCCCCGGAGATCGGGGCGCCGGACAGCGCACCCGACATGCTGTTGCCGTTACGGGCGTTACCGGTGTAGGTCGGGTCGCACATCCGGTCGAAGCCCTTGCCCTCGTCGTTCGGGATGAGGGTGCTGGAGCCGTCCGACTCACCCGGCGGCTTCACCCAGACGTAGGCGTCGATACCGGCGGCCGGGGCCGCGGTGGGACGCTCGCCCAGGCCGGCGCCGGCCTGGTTGCACCAGTTGCCGGCGTGGATCCGGCGGTCGATGCGGGACTCGTTGACGAAGGTGTCGACGTTGGTGCTGCTGCTCGCCGCGGTCGGCCGGGCCGAGCCGCCCCAGCCGTTACGGGAGGTGTCGATCAGCATGCCGATGCCCGCGTCGAAGCCGATCGAGACCAGCTTGGTGCGGAACGCCTGGGCGAAGCTCAGCTCGTCCACGTACTGGTTCCAGTCGACCCACTTGGACTGGCGGACCGAGGTGCCGTTGACGTTCGTACCCACGGTGAAGAAGGTCTCGCGAAGCGCCGAGTAGTTCGCCGTGTTGGTGATGAAGCCGTGCACGTTCTTCACGTTGCCCGAGGCACGCGCGGCCTCCAGCATGATGTCGGCGGTCGGGCCGAAGTTCGAGTCCCAGCCGATCCAGCCGTGGTGGGCGGCGTCCACGTAGTTGTAGACGTTGCCGATCGCGCCCAGCTTCTGCAGGGCGTAGCCGATGCCCTGGACGTAGCCGCCGTTCGCCTTCATCGTGTCGCACATCGCCGTGGCGCCCGGCTGACCGGCCACGTTGGTGACCAGGTTCGGCAGCGAGTCGATCTCGACGATGTTGATGATGCGCAGGGCCTTGTACTTCGGGTCGGCCTGGATCGCGGCGATCGGGTCGATGTACGAGGTCTTGTACGTCGGCAGGTCGTTCGGGCCCAGCTCACCGTTGGAGGCGAGGGCGGCACAGTCCCGGCCCGGCAGGTTGTAGATGACGAACTGGATGTAGCCGGCGCCCTGCGCCAGAGCCGCGTCCAGGTGGTCACGCACACCCATCGAACCGTTCGAGCTGCTGTCCTCGGTGCCCTCGATCGCGGCGGTCCGGTCGATCCAGACGGCGGTCGGGTTGTTCGACACCCGGCTGCCACCGGCCACCGACTCGGCCTTGGCCTTCCACTCCGGGTTCACATAACCCCGGGCGTTGGCGTACGGGTTGTCGACCTTGTTGCCGGGCGGCGGGTTGCTGGTGCTCGGCGACGGGCTGGTGCTGGTGCTCGGGGAGGTGCTGGTGCTCGGCGACGGCGAGCCGCCGGTCGAGCCGTTGCACACCACGCCGTTCAGGGAGAACGAGGTGGGGGCGGTGTTCGTACCCGAGTGGTTGCCGTTGAAGCCGAAGTTGGCGGTGCCGTTGGTGGCCAGGTTGCCCGCCCACGACGGGTTGGTGGCGGTCACGTTCGCCCCGGACTGGGTGACCGTGGCGCTCCAGGCCTGGGTGACGGTCTGGCCGCTGGGCCAGGCCCAGGTCAGGCGCCAGCCGCCGGAGATCGCGTCACCGAGGTTGGTGACCGTGACGTTGCCGGTGAAACCGCTGTTCCACTGGTTGACCGAGTAGTCGACACGACAGCCGGCCGCGGCGCTGGCGCTGGTCGCGACGGCGACGGCACCGGAGGCGGCGACGACACCGACGGCGGCAGCAGCGGTGAACGCCCTGGCGCGGGTGGGGATGGGTCTCATAAGAGGGCTCCTCGAGACGGGGACGGCGTGGGAGCACGCCGGGGAACGGTCCGGCGTAGGGAGCACGCCGGGTGCATCGGCCGACACATCGGTGGGGATCGTTGGCCGATGTGGACAGCTTCGCATGGGAGCGCTCCCAGCGCAATCATTCCGAAACAGCAAGGCAACTGAGAGTTCATGGCGCAACAGCCGGGCGGTTCGCGGCGATAGTGGGGCGTGACTATGGAACCTCCGGCCGGCGCCGCGGAACTCGACTTCGACGAGATGTTCGACAGGCACTCCCGGGCGGTCTACAACCACGCGTTCCGGCTCACCGGCTCGTGGACGGTCGCCGAGGACGTGACCCAGGCGACCTTCCTGACCGCCTGGCGGCGCCGCGACGCGATCCGGGTGGTGGACGGTTCCCCGTTGCCGTGGTTGCTGGTGACCGCCACCCACCAGGCCCGCACCGAACAACGCACCCTGGCCCGCTGGCGAACCCGCCTGCTCCGCTCCCCCGCCGGAGAGCCGGAGACCGATCCCGCCGACGAGGTGGCCGGCCGCGTCGACGACGAACGCCGGATGCGTACCGTCCTCGCCGCGATCCACCGCCTCCCCCGGGCCGAACGCGAGGCGGTCGCCCTCTGCCTGTGGTCCGGCCTCGGCTACCCGGAGGCCGCCGCGGCCCTGGGCCTGGCCGAGTCGACGGTCCGCAGCCGGGTCAGCCGCGCCCGGTCCCGCCTGGCCCGCCTCGTCCCCACCGGAGCGGACTCCGCCACCGGACCACCGGCTGACGGCTCCCACCCTCCGCCCGGCTCATCCACCCCGACCGATCCAGACGCCCCGGTCCGCGTCTCTCGGCCCGCGCTCTGAGGAGAAGAAATGATCGTGAATCTGGAACCACCGGCCGAACGCGACCTTCCGCCGGGATCGGCCGCCCGGATGCGCGGCCGCCTGCGCCGGGAGCGCGACGCCGGCCCGGCCACCCGGCGGGCCCCGGCCACCCGGCCGGCCCGGCACGGCCGGATCGCCGTCGCCGGGCTGGTGGCCTGTGCGGTGGCGGGGGCCGTCGCCGTGCCACTGACGCGGGAGCGGCCGGCGGCCACCATCGCCATGGGACCGGGGGAACTCACCCCCGCGCTGTCCTCGACCGTCGAGGACTGCCTGAACGGGTATCCGGACGGGGCGATGTTCGCGAACGGGCCGAAGTTCCCGGTCGGGGGCGCCGACATGGCGGTGGCTGTGGAGCACGGCGGGCGGGCCACCGCGGTCTTCCTCACCGGCGAGGGCTATCTGGCCTGCCAGCGCACCGGCGCCGGGATCATGCCGGGTGACGAGCCGAGCGGTGGCATCTCGGTCGAACGATGGGACGGGACGCGCGGCTGGCTGCCGGGGCCGGTCCAGGTGCTGCTGCGCACCTCGGAGGAAGCCGACGGCGGGGTGGTCACCGCGACCGGCCGGATCAGTGCGCGGGTCCAGCGCCTGGTGGTGGAGCACGGTGACGGCGAGGTCTCCGGGGCGCGACTGTCCGGTGGCACGTTCGGTCTGCTCAGCACGGCTGGGGTGGGCCCGGGCGCCGCGCTCGTCGCCTACGCCGGCGATGGCACGGAGATCTGGCGGCAGCCGTTCTTCGAGCCGGCCCGGTCCCGGTTCGAGTGCTGGATCGACCCGGACGGTGTGGTCGTGCACCCGGCGCCGGCCCGGCGAGACGGCACCGATCCGTCCGCCCCGGACCGGCCGGTGATCACGCCGGAGGCGGGGGACGCTCCGCACGCTGGGGAGGACCCGGCGGCCGCGGGCTGCCATCCGGCCGAGGCGTGGGCACCCTGATCCGGGCATGAGGCGGAACCCCGGCGCACCCCTCAACCGGGTGGGCCGGCCGCCTCCCCCACCCGGGCCAGCACGTCGGCCAGGGGCATCGCGGCGGCTGTCGGGAGGACCAGGGTGGCGTGCTGGAAGCGGGAGGGTTCCACGTACCCGTTGGGGATCGCGACACACCGCAACCCCGCGGCGACCGCTGCCGAAACGCCGTGCGGGGTGTCCTCGAAGGCCACCGCCGCCTCCGGTGGCAGGCCGAGACGGTCCAGGGCGAGCCGGTAGACCGCGGGGTCCGGTTTGTGCCCGGTGACCTCGTCGCCGCAGGCCAGGACCTCGAAGCGGGCCAGGTCGCCGGTCCGGTCCAGGTTGCCGGCGACCCAGAACCGGGCGGAGCTGCTGGCCACCGCGAGCCGCAGGCCGGCCGCCTCGGCCTGGGCCAGCCAGGTGGAGACGCCGGCGGTCAGGCCCAGCGTCTCGTGCGCCCGCTTGCGGTACGCGAGACGCCTCTCGTGGTCGGCCGCACGGTCGAAGGCGGGCCCGGCCGCCGCGGACAGTTCGGCGTAGCGGTCCTCGGTGATGTCGCCGCCGTGATCGGCGAAGAACCGGGTCTCGTCGAGGGTGAGCCCGTGCCGCCGCCACAGCCAGCGCCAACTGTCCAGCAGGGTGGTCTCGGTGTCCATCAGCAGGCCGTCGAAGTCGAAGATGAGCGCTTTGCACACCATCCGCCGATTATGAACCGCTACCGTTTTGCGACCCGCGGCACGTGTGCGGTGACTCAAGAGCGGCCTGGCGGTGCCGACCCTACTGCCATGAGCGTGGGCAGCGAGATGCACACCGCCGGTCCCCTGGTGGAGGGGGCCGGCGGCGAGGGCATGACACCGGACCGGCAGGGGCTGATGCTGGCCGAGCTGGTGGCGTTCATGACCAAGGACACCCCCTCGGTGCAGCATGTCCTCGACCTGACCGCGCCGCATCTGCGGGAGATCGCCGGGCTGACCGCCGCGACGGTCTTCGAGCTGGATTCGGAGACCGGCATGATGACGGTGTCCGCCCGGGTCGGTGAGCCGGGCCGCCGTGACCAGCTGGTGGCGGGCAAGGTGTTCCGGGCGCCGGCCGGTGGCAAGCCGGTGGTCAACGGCGAGCAGATGGCGATCCGCCTGCGCATCGGCGGGCAGACCGTCGGCGTGCTGCTGCTCACCGGCCCCGGCCTGGAGGAGCTCCAGCTCGACACCATCTCGACGATGGCCCTGCACTTCGCGACCACCCTGCAGGGGCTGGCGGCGGAGAAGCAGCGGCAGTTCGTGGCGCACAGCAGCGACACCATCCGGGAGATGTTCGAGCAGGGGATGACCGCCGGGAACGTGGAGGCGGCGGCCGAGCTGCTGGCCCGGTCGTGTGCGACCGCGTTCCGGACCGAGCACGCCGCGATGCACCTGATCGACCAGGAGGGGCGGATCCGGTACGTGCACGGGGTCGGCTTCCCCACCGAGACGCTGCACGCGGTCACCGGCACGCTGATCGGCCAGGCCGCAGCCGACTCCCCGGTGTGGCGCAACGCCGCCGAGAAGGGCGAGCCGCTGCTGGTCTCGGACGCCGGCACCACGAAGGTGCGGGCCGGGGGGCTCATCCAGTCGATCGGGTTCCAGTCGTTCATCGCGATGCCGCTGATGTCCGCGCAGGGGCCGGTCGGCATCGTGATGTGCGGCGACTCCAGCGGCACCCGCGACTGGACCGCCCAGGACCGCAGCCTGGCGAAGCAGCTCGCCGTCGAGGGCACCCTGATCATGGACAGCGCCCGGATGCGGCAGGCCGCCGAGGTGCACATGAACGAGCTGACCCGGCAGGCGTTCCACGACTCGCTGACCGGCCTGCCGAACCGCAAGATGCTGCTGGACCGGGCCGAGACCGCGGTGGAGATCGCCGCGTCCACCGGCACCGGGGTGGCGCTGCTGCTGCTCGACCTGAACGGGTTCAAGCAGGTCAACGACACCGTCGGGCACCATGCCGGCGATGTGCTGCTGCAACTGGTCGCCAAGCGGCTGCTGGGTGTGGTGCGGCGTCCGGATCTGGTGGCCCGGCTCGGTGGTGACGAGTTCTCGGTGCTGCTGACCTGTGATCAGGGTGCGCGGGACGCGGTCGCCGTCGGGGAGCGGATCTGCGAGCGGCTGCGGGAGCCGTTCGACATCGAGGGTGAGCCGGTACGCATCGGCGCCAGCATCGGGGTCGCGCTGTTCCCCCAGCACGGTACCGAGGTGACGACGCTGATCCGGGAGGCGGACGCGTACATGTATCAGGCGAAGCGCGGTGGGGGTGGGGTCCGGCTGGCCGGCAGCTGACCCACCCGGCGTCAACCCGGTATTCGGCACAAAAGGCGCATCTCTCCCTGGTAGTTTTCGGATGAAAGATCACGAAACTACCCTCATGGGGAGGATACGGTGCGCAGAGCCCGCATGCTCACGGCCGGTGCCGCACTCGCCGCCGTCCTGACCGGCACGGCCCCGGTCGCCGTCCCGGCCGGCAGCACCCCGGCACGGGCGGACTCCGGGCCGGCCCCGGAGGCGGCCATCGAATTCGCGGCCTCCCCGGACGAGACCGCCGTGGGCTCCCCGGTCGTGCTCAGCGGCACCGCCGGATTCCTCGACCGGGCCGGCGGCAACGACGGCCGGGTCGACTTCTACTTCGTCAAGGGGCAGAAAGGCCCCCGGACGCACGTGGGATCCACCACCAGCAACAGCTCCGGCACGTTCCGGTGGGTGACCCGGGCCACCGCCACCGGCGATTACGTCGCCGAGTACCGGCACCGCGGCACCCCGGCCACGGCCACCGCCGCCGACTTCCTGGCCGTCTACCAGAATCGCCGGGCCGACCAGATGCTCTACTCGTGGACGGCGAGCAAACTGTCCTGCCTGCCCTCGTGCCGGGCGGTCGGGCCGGAACAGTTCGTCGGCCCCGGGCCGATCCGGGTCACCCTGTCCCGCGAGTGCCTGCAGCCCAGGTCGGGCGGGCGGATCGGATTCACCAGCGACCCGAAGAACGTCCACCGCCCCGGCGCCCCCGGCTGGCGGGACTTCCCGAACGGTGAGGGCCCGGCCGAGTTCGACCTGAAACCGGGCATCACCAAGGGCCACTTCTACTTCGAGTGGACCAGCGCCCCGGCCCCGGACGGCGAGCTGACCTCGTGCAACCTGTCCTTCACGGCCTCCCAGAAGTCGACCCGCAAGGAATACCTCTGACCGCACCACCCGGCCGGCCCGCCGCCGCGCGAGCCGGCCGCCGCCCTCAGACGAACGCCCCGTGCCCGGTGATCGCCCGGCCCACGATCAGCGAGTTGATCTCGCGGGTGCCCTCGTAGGAGTAGAGCGCCTCCGCGTCGGCCACGAACCGGCCGATGTCGTAGTCGAGCACGATCCCGTTCCCGGCCAGCAGCTCCCGCGCCCAGCCCACCACCTCCCGCATCCGGGTCGTGCAGTAGGCCTTGGCCAGCGCCGAATGCTCGTCCTTGTACACGCCGCGATCCTGGAGCTGAGCCAGCCGCACACACATGCCCAGGGCCCCGGTCACATTGCCGACCATCCGCACCAGCAGGTCCTGCACCAGCTGGAACTTGGCGATCGGCCGGCCGAACTGCTCACGCTCCCCGGCGTACTTCAGGGCGATCTCGTAGGCGGCGATCATCACACCGACCGACTGCCACGCCACCCCCGCCCGGGTCTGCTGGAGCACCCGGGCGGTGTCCTTGAACGAGTGCGCCCCCTGCAGCCGGTCGGCCTCCGGCACCCGCACCCCGGTCAGCTCGATGTCGGCGTTCTGCACGATCCGCAGCGCGATCTTGTGCTCGATCTTCGTGGCCGTGAACCCCGGGGCGTCCCCGGGCACCACGAACCCCTTGACCTGCCCGTCCTGCTCATCACGGGCCCAGACCACGATCAGGTCGGCGAAGGTGGCGTTGCCGATCCAGCGTTTCCGCCCGTCCAGCACCCAGGTGTCGCCCTCCCGCCGCGCCGTGGTGCGCAGGCCGGCCGCCACATCGGAGCCGCCGGTCGGCTCGGTCAGCGCGAACGCCCCGACCCGGTCGAACGACGCCATCGACGGCAGCCAGCGCTCCTGCTGCTCCGGCGAACCGCACTCCTGGATGCTGCCCATCGCCAGACCGGCGTGCACCCCGTAGAACGTGGCCATCGACGCGTCCGCGTGCCCCATCTCCAGGGCCAGCCAGCCGTCCAGCAGCGAGGAGCGTTTCTCCCCGGCCAGGCCCAGCCCGGCGAACCTCTTGATCAGGTGCGACGGGAACTCGGCCCGCGCCCAGTAGTCGTTGGCGATCGGCGTCACCTCCGCGGCGAGGAACTCGCGCACCCGGCTGACGGTGGCGCTCTCCTCATCCGTTAGGAGGTCCTGAAAGGCGTAAAGGTCTCCGGCGAGCATATTGCGTACCTACCCCCGAGAGGTCGGACCTAGACTTCGGACCCATGCTCACCATGCAGGACGCACTGGCCCGGTTGACCACGTACTGGACGGAACAGGGGTGTCTGGTCGTCCAGCCGATGAACACCGAGGTCGGTGCCGGGACGCTCAACCCCGCGACGTTCCTGCGCGTGCTCGGCCCGGAACCGTGGCACGTCGTCTACCCCGAACCGTCGGTGCGGCCCGACGACTCCCGTTACGGCGAGAACCCGAACCGGCTCCAGACCCACACCCAGCTCCAGGTGATCCTCAAACCCGACCCGGGCCACCCGCAGGAGCTCTACCTCGGCAGCCTGGCCGCCCTCGGCATCGACGTGGCCGCGCACGACGTCCGGTTCGTCGAGGACAACTGGGCCTCCCCCGCACTCGGCGCCTGGGGCCTGGGCTGGGAGGTCTGGCTGGACGGGCTGGAGATCACCCAGTTCACCTACTTCCAGCAGGCCGGCGGGCTCAACCTCGACCCGGTCAGCGTGGAGATCACTTACGGCATCGAGCGCATCATCATGGCGCTCCAGGAGAAGACCCACTTCAAGGAGATCGAGTACGCCCCGGGCGTCAGTTACGGCGAGGTCTTCGGCCAGTCCGAATACGAGATGTCGCGCTACTACCTCGACGACGCCGACATCGACGCCAACCGCCGCCTGCTGGAGCTCTACGCCGGTGAGGCACAACGCATGATCGACGCGGGCCTGCCGGTGCCGGCCCACTCCTTCGTGCTCAAATGCTCGCAGGCCTTCAACGTGCTCGACTCCCGGGGCGCCGTCTCCACCGCCGACCGGGCCGCCGAGTTCGCCCGGATGCGGCGGCTCGCCGGCGAGGTCGCCAGACTCTGGGTGGACCGCCGCACCGAACAGGGCCTGCCGCTGGGCACCATCACCCCGCCGGACGCCGCCCGGCCCGCCGCCTCCGTGCAGACCGCCGACGGCGAACGCACCCTGGTCTTCGAGATCGGCACCGAGGAACTGCCGCCCAGCGAGCTGCGCTCCGCCCGCGACCAGGTGAAACGGCTCCTCACCGAAGGGCTCGCCGGCACCCGGCTGGGGCACGGCGAGATCCGCGTCTTCGGCACCCCGCGCCGGCTGATCGCCGTGGTCGCGGCCGTCGCCGCCCGCGAGGACGACCACGTGCGCACCGTCAAAGGCCCGAAACGGCAGGCCGCTTACGGCCCGGACGGCGCCCCGACCAAGGCCCTCGAGGGCTTCCTCCGCGGCCAGGCGATGACGATCGCGGACGTCGAGATCGAGGAGATCAACGGCGTACCGGCAATCGTGGTGAAGAAACACGAACCCGGTCGCGCGGCACCCACCGTGCTCGCCGCCGTGCTCGCGCAGGTCGTCACCGGCCTGCGGGCCGCCAAGAACATGCGCTGGAACGACCCGAAACTCTCCTTCAGCCGGCCGGTCCGCTGGCTGACCGCCCTCTGGGGCGACGACGTGGTGCCGGTCGCGGTCTCCACCCTGGCCGCCGGGCGCCGCACCCGCCTGCTGCGCACCGCCGTGCCCCCGCACGCCGACATCGACTCGGCCGAGACCTTCCTCGAAACGCTCGGCGTCAACGGGATCGTCGCCGACCACGAGGACCGCCGCGAACTGATCGTCATCGGCGCGCAAGACCTCGTCTACCCCGACGGGAAGATCGACGTCAAGGGCGAGGCCGCGCTCATCGACCAGATCACCGACCTCGTCGAACAGCCGCTGCCGCTGCTCGGCACCTTCGACGAGAGCTACCTGTCGCTGCCCGACGCGGTGCTCACCACGGTGATGCGCAAACACCAGCGTTACCTCCCGGTCCGGGACGAGAACGGGGCACTCCTGCCGATGTTCGTCACCGTGGCGAACGGGCCGGTCGACGTCGAACTCGTGCGCTCCGGCAACGAGGCGGTGCTGCGCGCCCGCTACGAGGACGCGGCGTTCTTCTACCGCGCCGACCTCGCGACCCCCATCACGGAGATGAAAACCCATCTCAACCGCCTCACCTTCACCGACCGGCTCGGCTCGATGGCCGACCGGGCCGGGAGGATCTCGGCCCTTGCCCTCTCCATCGCGGCGGGCCTGGAAATTGGTTCACCTGTTCTAGAAAGAGCCGCTGAGCTGCTCAAATTCGACCTCGGCTCGCAGCTGGTGACCGAGATGACCAGCCTCGCCGGGATCATGGCGCGCGACTACGCCCTGCACGCCGGCGAGGACCGGGCCGTGGCCCAGGCCGTCTACGAGGCCGAACTCCCCCGCAACACCGGCGACGTGCTCCCGGCCACCGTCCCCGGCGCCCTGCTGTCCCTGGCCGACCGGCTCGACCTGGTCGCCGGCCTGGCCGCCACGGTCGGCCTGCCCACCGGATCGAGCGACCCCTTCGCGGTACGCCGGGCCGTCCTCGGCCTGCTCGCCGTGCACCGCTCCACCCCCGCGCTGGCCGGGTTCACCCTCACCGAGGGTCTCGAAACGGCCGCCGCCGCCCAGCCGGTGCCGGTCTCCGCCGAGGTGCTCGCGGCCGCCCGGGACTTCCTCGCCAAACGCCTGGAGCAGGTGCTCACCGAAGAAGGACAACCCATCGACCGGGTACGGGCGGTGCTGCTCCACGCCGACCGCCCCGCCCTCGCCGACGTCCTGCTCGGACAGCTCACCTCCGCGGTCGCCGACCCCGGCTTCCTCGCCGTGGCGGCAGCCGTGCAGCGGGCCCGGCGGATCGTCCCGGCCGGAACCGTGGCCGGATACGACCCCGCGGTCCTCAAGGAGCCGGCCGAACTCGCCCTGCACGAGGCGGTCACCGCGGTGCCCGCCTTCTCCGACGTGACGTCCTTCGTGGCCGCCACCCAGGGGCTGGTCGGACCGGTCGGAACGTTCTTCGACGAGGTGTTCGTGATGGCCGACGACCCGCAACTGCGGGCCGCCCGGTTGGGACTGCTCGCCACCGTCCGTGATCTGGGCGACGGCCTGCTCGACTGGGATCACCTGCGGCTCTGATCCGTGAGATCCCCGCGGCTCGCACTTCATGTCGTACCCCGGTTCTAGGGTTCGGTCATGTCCTTCGACTGGACCGGATTCGACCGGTGCGTGCTCGACGGCGACAGCACGGCGGCCACCGCCCTGCTGCTCGCCGCGAGCGAGGCCGACCGCCTCGCCCGCTTCGGCGAGCTGACCGCACGCGTCCGCTCCGACCCGGGCACCTGGTGGCGCCGCAGCCGGCACTTCCCCCGGATGCACGCCCTCGCGGTGATCGGCTGCGCGCCGTCCGCGGCCAAAGCCGCCGTCCTGCTGCGCCACGGCGACATGGCCGACTGGACCGGGATCACGGTCACCGACTTCCTGGCGATCGCCCGCGCCCGGCACCTGACCTGGACCGCCGACCTCGGCGTCCGCCTCGCCACCCGGCTCCCGGCCGAGGGCGTCCGGCCCCGCGAGTGGCAGTTCCTGACCGCCCTGCTCGCCGAAGGGCCCGCCGACCCGCCGGTCACCGTGGGCGTGATCCGGTCCTGGGCTCGCACGGCCTTCGCCACCGGCGCCGACCCCGCCGCCCAGCCCCACCTCGATCTGCTGCTGCCCGCCGTCTTCGACACCGACGGCGTCGGCGGCGGCCTCCTGGACAGCCACTTCTCCCCCGCCGTCCGCCGTCTCACCACCGAAGGACGGCTCGACCGGGCCCGGCTGCTGGCCATGACCGTCGACCGGCTCGGCCGCCCGGACCGGCCCGGCCACCTGCGGGCGTTCACCGCCCTGCACGACGACCTGGCCCCGTCCGCCACCGAGATCGCCGCGCACGCGATGGACTACGCACGGATCCTCGGCTCCGGCCCACCCGCCGTCGCCGGGCCGGCCCAGCGGGCCCTCCGAGCCGCCGACGACGCCGGGCTGCTCGATCTGGACACACTGCTGGAAGCGAGCGCCGCGGTGCTGCCGCGTCCGGAGAAAGGACTGGTCAAGACCCAGCTGGCCTGGCTCGACCGGGTCGCCCGGCGGGATCCGGGCCGGGCCGGTGAGGTGCTGGCCACGGTCGCGGCGGGATTCGGGCATCCGATGCTCGACCTGCAGGAACGAGCCCTCGCCGTGATCGAGCGGCACCTGCCCTCCACCGGCGCGGCGTCGGTGCCCGGCCTGGCCGAGGCCACCGGCGACCTCGCCGAGTTCCTGCGTCCCCGTGCCGAGGCGCTGTTCCATCCCCCGCCACCGGCCGAGGCGCTGTCCCAACCCTCGCTACCGGCCGCCGCCAGTGAAGAGCCGGCCTCCTCTCCCGGGAGCGGGCCGGCCGCTTCTGCTGGGATCCGGCCGGCCGCTTTGGTGGGGAGCGGTCCGGCCACCTCTGCCGGGGATGGCCGGACCGGCGCGCCTCCCCCGGCCGGCCGGCTGCCTGGGGAGGCGATGCCGCCGGGGATCGGAAGCGCGGCGGAGCTGGCCGAGGAGGTGGTCGCACTCCTCGCGGAGGACAGCGCGGTCCGGTGGGAGCGGGTTCTGGACGGGCTGGTCCGGCTGCACGCGACGGGTGACGGCGAAGCTCTGTCCGCGGCACTGCGGCCCGTCCTGCACCGCTACGCGTCCACCTTCAACCGGTGGGATCAGACCCGGCCGGCCTACCTCGCCGAGGCGATCCGCACCGCGGTCGGTCATCAGCCCCAGCCCAGGATCCGGCGGGAGCTGCTCGCCGTGGCCGACGCCGCCGACCGTCTCACTCGGCCGGCTCCGTCCGCGACCGTCCCCGATCCTCCTGAACCCCGCCCGGTCCCCTCCGAACCCGGCCCGGACCCGATCGATGCAGGCCCGGAGCCTCCCGAGACCCACCCGGAGCCTTCTGAATCCGGCCCGGAGCAGGCCGAGGCAGGCCTGGATCCGGCCGAGGCAGGCCTGGATCCGGCCGAGGCAGGCCTGGATCCGGCCGAGGCAGGCCCAGAACACACATCGGGCGATCTTGAGCTGCTCGGGACGGCCGACGGCCTCCTCACGCTACGCCTTGCCGAGATCGCGCGGCGGATCGCGCGGGATCCGGTGCCGTTCCTGGTCGCCACGCCGACCCATGTCACCGGGGCCATCGACGCGGATGTCCTGACCTCCCGGCTGACGCGGGCGCGGCGGGACGGGTGGGCACCGGCGGCTGTCGACTTCGAGCAGGCGCTGCTGCGGGTCGTACCCAGCCGGGATCCGGCGGTGCGGGACCGGGCCACGGCCGTCGGCTCGGTGCACGGCGACCGCCTGGCCGCGTGGCTCGCCGGTGGTGGCCTGCCCGACCCGGTGAGCAGCAGATTCGTCCAGGCCCACGTCACCGCGGACGGGAGCGTCCTCGCCCGGCGGGTCGTCGTCAACCTGAGCCCCGGCGCCGCGCAGAATCCCGGCTCCCCGCCGAACCCAGGCGCCGCGCAGAATCCCGGCTCCCCGCCGGATTCGGGCGCCGCGCAGAGTTCCAGTTCGCCGCCGGATTCGGGCGCCGCGCAGAATCCCCTCACCCCACTGAATCCCGGCATCGCGCAGAAGTCCTTCACCCCACCCGCATCCGGCGCCGCGCCGGGTCTCGGGGCGGCGCTCAGCCCGCTGCAGGCCGCCATGTCCACGTTGACCAGGACCGCGACGCCCTATCAGGACGAGTACTGGTATTCGGTTCATCACGGCGGCATCCTTGCCCTGGCCCTGCCTCACCATCGGGAAGTGGCCGCCGCCCGGATGCTGCCCCGGTTCGCCGCCCTGACCGAACAGGACGATGACACCGCGATGCTGCTGCCGGTCCTCGCCGAGGCCGGTGGACCGGTGGGGCCGGCCGTGGCGCTCGCTGTGACGTACGGGCTCGGGGCTCGTCTCCCGGCTGCCCGGGTCGCCGCCGTCGACGCCTTCCTGACACTGGCGGCCGAGGCCGGGCCGTTCGCCGGTCTGGTCGGCGCCGAACTGGGCGACCTGGCCGCCGACGGCGTCGTGAAAGCGGTCCGGGTCGCGCCCGCGCTGGCCGAGGCCCATCAGGCGGGGGCGTCGGCAGCGGTGTGGGAGGTGCTGCGAACGGCACTGCCTCTACTTCTGCCCACCTCGCCCCGCGGCCTGCCCGAACTGCTCGAACTCGGCACCCAGGTGGCCGGAGCGTCCGGCGCGCGCGGCGAGATCCCGGAGCTGACCCCGATCGCCACCCGCCGGGGCGGCACCCGGCTGATCCGGGAAGCCCGCCGACTGCACGAGACCCTGACCCGATGAGATCAGCGGGAGAGGTGGAAGAGATGTCCGGGAACGACCATTGACCCGCCGTTTGCGGAGATGCCATGAGATCGTCGCCTGGGTGACGGTTCGGTCGCGTCGACTCTGAGCGGAGCACCGGCGAGGGACGCCGATGCGCTGAACCGTGGAGGAGAACGTGGCAGATCGCCGTCAGGTGCTGCGGATCGGTGCTGTCGCCGCCACCGCTCCGGCTCTGGCCGGGGCCGCGGCCACACCCGCCCTCGCCGAGACCTACGCGGGGGCGGACGGGCGCGGTGGGCGGGGGCACGGTTCGGGCCGGCCGCTGGTGGTGGGGCATCGGGGCGCGTCCGGGTACCGGCCCGAGCACACCCTCGCGTCGTACGAGCTGGCCGCCCGGATGGGTGCCGACTACATGGAGCCGGACCTGGTCATCACCAGCGACGGGGTTCTGGTGTGCCGGCACGAGCCGGAGATCGGCGGCACCACCGACGTGGCGGCCCGGCCCGAGTTCGCCGGCCGGAAGCGGACCGTCTCGCTGGACGGGGTGAGCGTGACCGGCTGGTTCACGCACGACTTCACGCTGGCCGAGCTGAAGACCCTGCGGGCCACCGAACGGATTCCGGCGGTACGGCAGCGGAACACGCTGTACGACGGCCGCTTCGAGGTGCCGACCTTCCAGGAGGTGCTGGACCTGCGCAAGCGACTCTCCCGGGAACTGGACCGGGAGATCGGTGTCTATCCGGAGACCAAGCACCCCACGTACTTCAATCGGTTGGGTCTGGGTCTGGAGAAACCGCTGGTGCGGGTGCTGCGCCGGAACGGTCTGGACGCGCGGGGCGCGAAGGTCTTCATCCAGTCGTTCGAGGCGGTGAACCTGCGGGAACTCGCCGGTGAGCACCGGGTGAAGGTGCCGCTGGTGTTCCTGACCGCGGCGAGCGGGACGCCGTTCGATGATCCGCGCGCCTACGCCGACTATCTGACGCCGCGGGGGCTGAAGGAGCTGTCGCAGTACGTGGACGGGCTCGGGCCGGAGAAGGGGCAGGTCATTCCGCGGAAGGCGGACGGGACGCTCGGTGCCCCGACGAGTTTGGTGCGGGACGCGCACGCGGCGGGGCTGACCGTGGTGCCGTACACGTTCCGGGCGGAGAACTCGTTCCTGCCGGCCGAGTTGCGGGTGGGCACGGATCCGGCGGCGTACGGCCGGGCGATCGACGAGCAGGTGACGTTCTTACGGACCGGCATCGACGGCCTCTTCACCGACAACCCGGACATAGCAGTCCTGGCCCGCACCCTCGCCTGATTTTCGGCTAGCCGTGCCTCAGACAGGTAATGGCTACCGTGAAACCTGTCTGAGGTACGGCCGGGGTTCCCCAGCCGTACCTCAGACAGGTAATGACAGGCCGGTTACCTCGCTGAGGTACGGCTAGCCGAAAGGCGGAGGGTGCGGGCTGGCTGTGGGTCGGAGGGGCGGGGTGGCTCGGGCCGGGTGGGTGGGGCTGTGGGGGGCTACTTGGCGACGATTGTCGGGTAGATGTGGGAGAAGTCGAGTTTGTAGCCGAAGCCGCTGGCCACGATGAAGGTCAGGCCGAGCAGTACGCCGATCACCACGACCGCGAACAGGGCGTAGCCGAGCACCGTACCGAAGGGCTTGCGGTCGGCCGGGGTGACGCCGGTGGCGTCCACCGAGGCCGCCCCGGCCCCCCACGCGAGGGAGCGGATGCCGAGCGCGAACAGGATCGGCAGGCCGGCGCCGAGGGCCAGGCCGGCGAGCAGGACCTGCCACGCGCCGTCGAGAGCGAACCCGAGGTTGTGCATGTCGATGCCTCTCAGTTGGCCGCGACGGCGGGGACGGACGGCGTGGTGGCGGGTTCGGCGGGGGCGCCGTCCCAGTCGTCGTTGACGTTCTCGTGGTCGATCTTGCCGGTGCGGGAGCGCAGGTACATGGCGATCGAGGCGAGGCAGAGGAGGGTGAAGACGACGAGGGCGCCGCCGGTGCCGCCGACCGCGTTGCCGATCCAGTACATGGCGGCGCCGACGAGGGCGGCCGCGGGCAGGGTGATCATCCAGGCGAGGAGCATCCGGCCGGCGACGGCCCAGCGGACTTTGGCGCCGGGGCGGCCGAGGCCGGAGCCGATGACGGAGCCGGTGGCGACGTGGGTGGTGGAGAGCGCGAAGCCGAGGTGGCTGGAGGCGAGGATGACCGCGGCGGCGCCGGATTGGGCGGCGGTGCCCTGTGACGGGGTGATGTCGGTGATGCCCTTGCCGAGGGTGCGGATGATGCGCCAGCCGCCGAGGTAGGTGCCGAGGGCGATGGCGACGGCGGCGGAGACCTTGACCCAGAGCGGGATGTTCTCCAGGTCGGTCCAGTGGCCGCTGGCGATGAGGGCGAGCGTGATGACACCCATGGTCTTCTGCGCGTCGTTGGTGCCGTGCGCGAGGGAGACGAGGGAGGCGCTGCCGATCTGGCCCCAGCGGAAGCCCTGTTCGGTGAAGCGGGCTGCGACCCCGGCGGTGATCTTGAAGATCACCCAGGTGCCGAGGGCGGCGACGACTCCGGCGATGACGGGTGAGATGACGGCGGGCAGGAGGACCTTGCCGACGACGCCGTCGAGTTTGCTGCCGTCGCCGTTCCAGTTGACGCCGGCCATGCCGAGGCCGGCGAGGGTGGCGCCGACGAGGCCGCCGAAGAGGGCGTGGGAGGAGCTGGACGGCAGCCCGAGGAGCCAGGTCAGCAGGTTCCAGACGATGCCACCGACGAGGCCGGCCAGGATGATCAGCAACAGGGTGCTGCCGCCGTCGGCGAGGAGTTCCGCCTTGGGGGCCCCGCTCTTGTCCTGGATCTTGACGACGGCGTTGGTGACGGTCAGCGCGACTTCCACCGACAGGAACGCGCCGACGAGGTTCAGGACGCCGGAGAGGGCCACGGCTGTCTTGGGCCGGAGCGCCTTGGTGGCGATGGAGGTGGCCATCGCGTTGGCGGTGTCATGGAACCCGTTGGTGAAATCGAAGGCCAGGGCCGTGATGACCACCAGCGCCAAGATCACGGATGTTTCTGTCACGTCGTGATCGTGACCGAGTTACGGGCTGACGGCCAGAGGCGGAACGGGACATGTACAAGGTTCCGCCTCCGTTAACCTTCCGTTTCCCATATTTCAACTCTTCGTGATCGCAAAGTCACGCCGAGTATCCGTCAACCACCTTTAGGTGAACTTTGTTTTAGCTATCTGCCATATACAAAACCCGCAAATCGCCTATAAGGTACGAATCTCGGTGTCGGCGGTCACGATCGATTCACGCAGGATTTCCAGCCCGGTGCGCGCCTCCTCCTCGGTCAGCGTCAGCGCGGGTCCGATTCTGATCACGTTGCCGTAGAGCCCGCCCTTGCCCACCAGAAGACCGTTCGCGCGGCAGAGGTCGAACACCCGTACCGTCGCGGCGGGGTCCGGCTCGGTGGTTCCGGGGCGGGTGAACTCCAGCCCGATCATCAGGCCCCGGCCCCGCACCTCGGCCAGGATCGCGCTGTCCAGCTCCCGCAGCCCGTCCAGCAGGATGGCGCCGACCCGCCGGGCGTTGCCCTGCAGGTCACGGTCGAGCACGTAGTCGAGGACCGCGTTGCCGGCCGCCGCGCTGACCGGGTTGCCGCCGAAGGTGGAGAAGCTGATCGCCGGCACCGCGTTCATCACCTCGACCCGGCCGACCACGCCGCCCAGCGCGTACCCGTTGCCGATGCCCTTGGCGAAGGTGATCAGGTCCGGGGTGACGCCGTGCGCCTGGTAGCCCCAGAAGTGCTCGCCGGTGCGGCCCCAGCCGGTCTGCACCTCGTCGGCGATGAGCAGGATGCCGCTCTCGTCGAGCACCTTCCGGTACGCCCCGAGCAGCCCGTCCGGCCCGTGCACGAACCCGCCGACGCCCTGGATCGGCTCGGCGATCAGGGCCGCCACGTCGCCCGCGGTGACCGTGCTGAGCACCTCGCGCAGGTCGTCGACGGCCGCGTCGATCAGGGCGGCGTCGTCGAGCCCGGCCATCCGCCCGCGCAGCCGGTCGGCGGAGGCCAGCCAGTTCACCGCGAACGGCTGGAGCGAGCTGGACGACCAGCTGCGGTGCCCGGTGATCGCCATGGTGCCGAACGACCGGCCGTGGTAGCTGTTCTTGATCGCCAGGATCTGGTTGGACCGGCGCACGTTGGTGGCCATCAGCAGGGCGGTCTCGTTGGCCTCGGTGCCCGAGTTGGTGAAGAAGACCCGGGCGTCCGGGATCCCGGAGATCCGGGCGATCTTCTCGGCCAGTTCGACCTGCTGCCGGATCAGGTAGAGGGTGGAGGTGTGCGCGACGCCGGTGCCGATCTGGGCGCGGACGGCGTCGCTGATCTCGGCGACGTCGTAGCCGATCATCGTGGTCAGCACGCCGCCGAAGAAGTCCAGATAGGTGCGCCCGGTGGCGTCGGTGACGTGCCGGCCGCTGCCGGAGACGATCTCCAGGGCGTCGTCGCCGTAGTAGACGGGCATCCAGGTCGGCATCACCGCACGGTGACGGTCGAGCAGGCTCATCGGGATCCTTTCGGGAAACGCTAACGCCAGCCGGGCGGGTGGGCGAGCCCACGCCGGCCGCTGCCGCGGGTGGTCGGGAAGGTGGCCGCCGCGAGGACGTCGGCCAGGTCGTCGTAGCCGTCGGCGACCAGGCCCACGGTGATCCGCAGGTGGTCGCCGTCCAGCGGGGTGACGCAGAACGGGGCGCCGGGCGCGGCCGCCACCCCGTGGGCGGCCAGCGCGACCATGGCGTTCTGCTGGTCCGGGACGGCCATCCAGAGGTTGATCCCGTCGGCCGCGGTGGCGGTCACCCCGCGCGCGTGCAGTGCCTTCAGGAGCAGACCCCGGCGTTCGGCGTACGTGGTACGAGCGGTCGCCACCCGGGCCACCGCCCCGGGGTCGGTGAGCAGGTCGAGCAGCACGCCCTGGAGCAGCCGGCTGGACCAGCCGGGCCCGAGCAGCCGCCGGTCGGCGAGCGCGGTGAGCACGTGGGCGGGCCCGCCGACCGCGGCCAGCCGCAGATCGGGGCCGTGGCTCTTGGCGAAGCTGGCCACCCGTACGGTGCGTTCGGGCAGGTAGCGGCCGAGGCTGACGACCGGCGCGGTGGCGATGTCGCCGGCGTGGTCGTCCTCGACGACGAGCAGGTGCGGCGCCTCCAGGAGGACGTTGGCCAGTAGTGCCGCACGGGCGGCGTCCATGCTGGTACCGGTGGGGTTGTGGGCACGGGGCTGGAGGAAGAGGGCGACCGCCCGGTAGTCGCGGATGGCCTGCTGGAGGGCGTCCGGGACGAGGCCGGCCGAGTCCATCTCGACGCCGATCACGGTGGCGCCGACGGCTTGGAGCAGGTCGAGCAGGGGTGGGAAGGCCGGGTTCTCGACGAGCACGTGATCGCCGTATCGCAGGGCGGCGCCGGCCACCCGGTCGAGAGCGTCCATCGCACCGTCCACGACGGTCAGTCTCTCCGGCGGGTACGGCCACTGTTCCCGCAACAGCGATTCCAGTTCGGGGAGCACCGGGACGTCGAGGTAGCTGCCGGCCCACCGGCCGTCGCCGATCCGGCGCAGGGCCTGGCTCAGGTCGGGCAGCAGCAGCGGGTCGGGCACGCCGGTGGACAGGTCCCGGGGCAGGTTCATCCGGGCGCTGCTGAGCTGGGCGTACCGCAGCCGGGCGCGGGGTGGCAACGGTCCGGACACGAACGTGCCGGATCGGCCGCGGGTCTGGATGGCTCCGGCGAGGATGAGGTTGCGCCAGGCTTCGCTGACCGTGGTCGGGCTGACCCCGAGCCCGCTCGCGACCACCCGAACGGTGGGCAGCCGGGCGCCCGCGGGCAGGCGGCCGGAGGTGATCAGCCGGCTCACCGCGGCCGCTATGCCCCGGGCGCTTCTGTCCTGAACCGCCCCGGTGATCAGGGTCAGCAAATTATCGTCTCCGAAACATTCCGTAACGTACGGGCAATTGTTCGCCTCAATGTGTGTCGTTAGTGTCCTACGGCATCCGGCGCTTGCAAGCAAGACCTGGCGCAGGACCTATGACGAGGAGTAAACACACGATCACAGGCGCTTCGAGGCGCACTGCGCGTGCATAAATGATCAAGAGAGAGGGGCCGCCATGACGACCGGAGTCGTCCGCGCCGCCCTCGTCCAGACCACCTGGACGGGCGACAAGGAATCGATGATCAAGGCGCACGAGGATTACGCTCGTGAGGCCGCCGCCCAGGGCGCGAAGGTGATCTGCTTCCAGGAGCTCTTCTACGGGCCGTATTTCTGCCAGGTCCAGGACGCCGCGTACTACGAGTACGCGGAATCGGTTCCGGGCCCGACGACCGAGCGTTTCCAGGCGCTCGCCGCCGAACTCGGCATGGTGATGGTCCTGCCGATGTACGAACAGGAGCAGCCCGGAGTCCTCTACAACACCGCCGCCGTGATCGACGCCGACGGGAAATACCTCGGTAAATACCGCAAGAACCACATCCCGCAGGTGAAGGGTTTCTGGGAGAAGTTCTACTTCCGTCCGGGAAACCTGGGATATCCCGTTTTCGACACCGCGGTCGGCCGGGTCGGCGTCTACATCTGTTACGACCGGCATTTCCCGGAGGGCTGGCGGGCGCTGGGCCTGAACGGCGCGCAGATCGTGTTCAACCCGTCGGCCACCAGCCGTGGTCTCTCCTCCTATCTGTGGCAGCTGGAGCAGCCGGCCAGCGCGGTCGCGAACGAGTACTTCATCGGCGCCATCAACCGGGTCGGGGTCGAGGATCTGGGTGACAACGACTTCTACGGGCAGACGTATTTCGTCGACCCGGAGGGCAGGTTCGTCGGCGAGGTGGCCGACACCCACAACCCCGAACTTGTCGTACGGGATCTGGACCTGAGCCTGCTGAGCACGGTCCGGGACCGGTGGCAGTTCTACCGGGACCGCCGGCCGGACTCGTACGACGGGCTGGTGGCGCCGTGACGTTGCTGATCAAGGGCGGGACCGTGGTCGGGCCGGTCGGCGCGACGAAGGCGGATGTCCTCATCGACGGCGAGACGATCACCGCGCTGTACGCGCCGGGCACCGCCCCGGAGATCGCGGACACCATCGACGCCACCGGGAAGTACGTGATCCCGGGCGCGGTGGACGCGCACACCCACATGGAGCTGCCGTTCGGCGGCACGCACGCCAGTGACACCTTCGACACCGGCACCCGGGCGGCGGCGATCGGCGGCACCACCACGATCATCGACTTCGCGGTGCAGCGGACCGGCGAGGTGATCCAGGACGGGCTGGCCGCCTGGCACGGCAAGGCCGAGGGCAACTGCCACATCGACTACGCCTTCCACATGATCATGGGCGGGGTGGACGACGAGTCCCTCAAGGCGATGGACCACCTGGTCGCCAACGAGGGCATCAGCAGTTTCAAGCTCTTCATGGCGTACCCCGGCGTCTTCTACTCCGACGACGGGCAGATCCTGCGGGCGATGCAGAAGGCGCGCGACAACGGCGCCATGATCATGATGCACGCGGAGAACGGGCCGGCCATCGACGTGCTGGTCAAGCAGGCCCTGGAGCGTGGCGAGACCGATCCGGTCCACCATGGTCTGACCCGGCCGCAGGAGCTGGAGGCGGAGGCCACCAGCCGGGCGATCTGGCTGGCGAGCGTGGCCGCCGACTGCCCGCTCTACATCGTGCACCTGTCGGCCTCGAAAGCGCTCGACCAAGTAAAAAACGCCCGTGACCTGGGGAAGAACGTCTTCGCCGAGACCTGCCCGCAGTACCTCTATCTCACGCTGGAGGACCAGCTCGGCGCGCCCGGGTTCGAGGGCGCCAAGTGGGTCTGCTCGACACCGCTGCGCAGTAAGCACGAGACGCACCAGGCGGACCTGTGGCAGGGCCTGCGCACCAACGACCTGTCCGTGGTGTCGACCGACCACTGCCCGTTCTGTTTCAAGGACCAGAAGGAACTGGGCCTCGGCGACTTCTCCAAGATCCCGAACGGCATCGGCAGCGTCGAACACCGCGTCGACCTGCTCTACCAGGGCGTCGTCGACGGGAAGCTGTCGCTGAGCCGCTGGGTGGAGACGATCGCGACCACCCCGGCCCGGATGTTCGGCCTGTTCCCGAGGAAGGGCATCATCGCGCCCGGCTCGGACGCCGACGTGGTGATCTACGACCCGAACGGGCGGACCCGGATCAGCGCCGAGACCCACCACATGAACATGGACCACTCGGCCTGGGAGGGCTGGGAGATCGACGGCAAGGTCGACACGGTCCTGTCCCGCGGCGAGGTGATCGCCTCCGGCGGCGAGTACACCGGGCGGGCCGGGCGCGGCAGGTATGTCAAACGCGGCCTCAGCGACTACCTGATCTAGGGGGTGCGTATGGACATCGGCGTCGTCCTACAGAACGACCCACCCGCTCTGGAGATCGTCGAGTGGGCGAAGAAGGCCGAGGCGGCCGGCTTCAGCCACTTCTGGACGTTCGACTCGCACGTGCTCTGGCAGGAGCCGTTCGTCGTCTACTCGGCCATCCTGGGCGCCACCGAGCGGATCGTGGTCGGCCCGATGGTGACCAACCCGGGCACCCGGGACTGGACGGTCACCGCGTCGACCTTCGCCACCCTCAACGAGATGTACGGCAACCGCACGGTCTGCGGCATCGGCCGTGGCGACTCGGCGCTGCGGGTCCTCGGGCTCACCCCGCAGACGCTCGGCCAGCTGCGCGAGAGCGTACTGGCGATCAAGGGGTTGGGTAACGGCGAGAAGGTCACCGTGCGTGGCCAGGAGCTGCGACTCGCCTGGGCCGCGGACAGCCGCCTGGAGGTCTGGGTGGCGGCGTACGGCCCGAAGGCCCTGGCCATCACCGGTGAGGTGGGTGACGGGTTCATCCTGCAACTCGCCGACCCGGACATCGCCGAGTGGATGATCAAGGCGGTCCGCAAGGCGGCGGCGGACAAAGGCAGGGACCCGGACGCCATCAAGTTCTGCGTGGCGGCCCCGGCCTACGTCGGCGACGACCTCGGCCATCAGCGGGAGCAGACCCGCTGGTTCGGTGGCATGGTCGGCAACCACGTGGCGGACATCGTGGCGCGCTACGGGTCGTCCGGAGCGGTCCCGCAGGCTCTGACCGACTACATCAAAGCCCGCGAGGGGTACGACTACGCGGAGCACGGCCGGGCCGGCAACAGTCACACCGCGTTCGTGCCGGACGAGATCGTCGACCGGTTCTGTGTGCTCGGCCCGGTCGAGGAGCACACCAGGAAGCTGCGGGAACTGCAGGAGCTGGGCGTCGACCAGTTCGCCGTCTACCTGCAGCACGACGCCAAAGCGGAGACCCTTGCCGCGTACGGCGAACACATCATCCCGGCGTTCTCGTGAGGCGCGTCCTCTCGGTGATCGCCGGACTGGTCGCGGCCGCACTGGTCTGGGAGGGCTACAAGGCGGCCGGCGATCCCGAGGGGACGGTGCTGTTCGGCGTGCGGGTGCTCCCGCGCGCCGACGACCTCTCCATGCCACACCTGTGGACGATCGGGCGGCGGCTGGCCGATCCGGAGATGACCGGCGGCCGACCGGTGTGGCTGGTGGTGGCCGAGGCCTGCCTGTTCACGCTCGGCATCACCGCCGCCGGTTTCCTGGCCGGGGCGGTGATCGGGCTGGTGCTGGCCGCGGCGATGCAACGGTTCCGGATCGTCGAGCGGGGCCTGCTGCCGTACGTCATCCTCTCCCAGACCGTCCCCCTGGTCGCGCTGGCGCCGCTGATCGCCGGCTGGGGTGGCACCCTGATGCCGGCCTGGGCGACGGTCGCGGTGATCGCCGCCTACCTGGCGTTCTTCCCGGTCGCGGTGGGCATGCTGCGCGGGCTGCAGTCACCGGCGGCCAGTGGTGTCGAGCTGATGCGCAGCTACGCCGCCGGCTGGTGGCGCACCCTGGTCAAGCTGCGGTTCCCGGCGGCGCTGCCCTATCTGTTCCCGGCGTTGCGCCTGGCCGGCGCGGCGGCGGTGGTCGGCGCGGTGGTCGGTGAGATCTCCACCGGCACCCGGGGCGGCATCGGCCGTCTGATCATCGAGTACTCGCGGGAGGCCACCTCGGATCCCGCCAAGGTCTACACGGCGATGCTCGGCGCGGCTCTGCTGGGCCTGCTCGTCGCCGGCCTCGTCTCCCTTCTCGAACTGCCGTTGATGCGGCACCGGCGACATGTGGAGGTGGTGACCCTGTGAGCGCGGTCCACGTCGAGGGCCTGACCAAGATCTTCAACCGGGGGCGTACGGATGAGGTGCTCGCCCTGTCCGATGTCGATCTGACCGTCGGGGACGGTGAGTTCGTCTCGCTGATCGGCCCGTCCGGGTGCGGCAAGAGCACGCTGCTGCGCCTGATCGCCGATCTGATCGAACCCACCACCGGCACCGTCACCGTCGCCGGCAAGCCGGCCGAGCAGGCCCGCCGCGAGCAGGAGTACGGCATCGCCTTCCAGCAGGCCGGGCTCTTCGAGTGGCGGACCGTGCGGCGCAACGTCGAACTCCCCCTCGAACTGCGCGGCGTGTCCAAGAGCGAGCGCCGGGCCAGGGCTGAGGAGATGCTGGAGCTGGTCGGGCTCGCCGAGTTCGCCGGGCACTACCCCGGGCAGCTGTCCGGGGGCATGCAGCAGCGGGTGGCGATCGCGCGGGCGCTGGCCGTCCAGCCGCCGCTGCTGCTGATGGACGAACCGTTCGGGGCGCTGGACGAGATGACCCGCGAGCGCCTCCAGTCGGAGCTGCTCGGGATCTGCGCGAAGACCGGCGCCGGCACCGTGTTCGTCACCCACTCGATCTCCGAGGCGGTGTTCCTCTCCGACCGGGTGGTGGTGATGTCCGCACGACCGGGACGGATCACCGCGTCGATCGAGGTGAAACTGCCGTCCCGGGACGAGGCGGGACGGCAGGCGCCGCTCTACTTCGAGAAGATCACCGAGGTACGTCAGGCACTGCGCTCATGAGACGCGTACTCCCGCCGGTGATCTTCGGGGTTCTCGCTCTTGTTCTCTGGGAAGTGTTCGTGACACTCGGGCGGGTGGCGCCGTTCATCCTTCCGGCGCCGAGCGCGATCGGGGCGCAGATCCTGGAGCAGCGCGGCAACATCTGGGACGCGGCCCTGGCCAGCGGGGCGAACGCCCTGGTGGGCTTGGTCGGCGGCACCCTGCTGGCGGTGCTGGCCGCGCTCGCCGCCAGCCGGTCCCGGCTGCTCGGTGAGGTGTCGATCCCGTTCGCGGCGGTGGTGAACGCGCTGCCGATCATCGCGCTCGCCCCGATCCTCAACAACATGTTCGAGTCGACCAGCAGCGTCCCCCGCCGTCTGGTCACCGGCATCGTGGTGTTCTTCCCGGTCTTCCTCAACCTGCTGCGCGGGCTGCGCGAGGTCAGCCCGGTCCATCAGGAGCTGATGCGCACGTACGCGGCGAGCGGGTGGACGTTCGCGGTCAAGGTGCGGCTGCCCGGCGCGCTCCCCCATCTGTTCACCGGCCTGCGGCAGGCGTCGTCGCTGGCCGTCATCGCAGCGGTGGTCGCCGAATACTTCGGTGGTCTCCAGGACGGGCTCGGCGCGCGGATCACCTCCGCCGCGGCGTTCACCGCCTACCCCCGTGCCTGGGCCTTCGTGGCCGGCGCCTGCCTCCTCGGACTCACCTTCTACCTGGTCACGCTCCTGCTGGAGCGGCTGGCCATGCCCTGGAAACAACGGTTGATCAGCTAAGGGGTCTGCGTCTTGAAGTTCTCTCGCATCCTTCTCGCCTCGGTGCTCGCCCTGGGCGCCTGCGGTACCGCCGATACCCCCACCACACCGGCCGCCTCCGGTGGGCTCACCCCGGTCAAACTCCAGTTGCAGTGGTTCTTCCAGGCCCAGTTCGCCGGCTACATCGCCGCCGTCGACCAGGGCTTCTACCGGGAGCAGGGCCTCGACGTCGAGCTCCTGGAAGGTGGCGTCGACATCGTGCCGCAGACCGTGCTGGCCACCGGCAAGGCCGACTACGCGGTCGCCTGGGTGCCGAAGGCGCTCGCCTCCCGGGAACAGGGCGCCGGGATCACCGACGTCGCTCAGATCTTCGCCCGGTCCGGCACCTACCAGGTCGCCTGGAAGGACAGCGGCATCAGCAAAGCCGCCGACCTGAAGGGCAAGAAGGTCGGCAACTGGGGCTTCGGCAACGAGTTCGAACTGTTCGCCGGGATGACCAAGGCCGGGCTCGACCCCGGAAAGGACGTCACCCTGGTGCAGCAGCAGTTCGACATGCAGGCGCTGCTGAAGAAGGAGATCGACGCCGCCCAGGCGATGAGCTACAACGAGTACGCCCAGCTCCTCGAAGCGAAGAACCCGGACACCGGGCAGCTCTACACCGCCGAGGACTTCACCGTCATCGACTGGAAGACCGAGGGGTCGTCGATGCTGCAGGACGCGGTCTGGGCCAACACCGAGCGGCTCAGCGACCCGAACTACCAGGCGCAGACGGTGAAGTTCCTGACCGCCACGATCAAGGGCTGGGCGTTCTGCCGGGACAACGCGGAGAAGTGCCGTGATCTGGTGGTGGCCAAGGGCGCCAAGCTCGGGCAGAGCCACCAGCTGTGGCAGATGAACGAGACCAGCAAGCTGATCTGGCCGGCCGCCGGCGCGGGCATCGGCGTGATCGACGAGGCCGCCTGGAAGCAGACCGTCGACATCTCGATGACCACGAAGAACCAGACCGGCGACACCGTGCTGACCAAGGCCCCGGAGGGGCTGGCCTACACCAACGACTACATCAACCAGGCGATCGAGCAGGCCAAGGCCGCCGGGGTGGACGTCACCGGCGCCGGCTTCCAGCCGGCCACGGTCACCCTGACCGAGGGCGGCGCCTGACGTCGTGTGCCGCGTTGCGGTGCGTTCCGCACCGCAAC
>NZ_JBNZCE010000019.1:0-9011 GCF_050589265.1 Actinoplanes sp. G11-F43 | reverse complement strand
CACACAACCCGGGCCCACCACTCGCGTGCCGCACAACGGCGCACATCGCACCGCAACGCGGCACACAACCCGGGCCCACCGCTCACGTGCCGCACAACGGCGCGGATCGCACCGCAACGCGGCACACAACCGCAACGCGGCACACAACCCGGGGCCACCGCTCACGTGCCGCACAACGGTGCGGATCGCACCGCAACGCGGCACGCGGCTCGGGGTCGCCGGTTGCGTGCCGCGAAGCGGCGCGCGCGGGTGGGGTCAGACCGGGATCAGGCGGGCGGCCAGAGCTACCGCGGTCAGGTCGCCCTGGCGCAGTTTCTCCGCCGCGTCGGCCTCGCCCAGGCCCTCCAGGCGGATCGCCGACGCGTCGATCAGCTGGTCCTCGCCGGCCAGCAGACGCCGGGCGATCCGGGACTGGGCCGGGGTCAGCTCGGCGTAGGCGCACCGGTCCAGAGCGCTGACCGTGTCCTCGTCCAGCCGGCCGGCCATCGCCCGCTCGGTGACGATCTTGATGAGCCAGCTGGGCCACCAGCTGTACTTCCCGACCACCATGCCGGACTGCAGGGCCGCGGACGGGTTGTGGCCGGACGCCAGCATCTTCACTGTCAGGTCGGCGTCGAACCGTTCCATCCGCATCGCGCCGACGAAGACCCGCAGGATCTGCTGCGTCTTCAGGAACTCCTCGGCGGCGTTGGCGGCCTCACCGAACCGGCCGGACAGCAGATGGCAGATGGCGTGCGCCTCGGTCAGCGAGAGCAGCTCGCCGGAGCGCTCCTCCAGCCGCTCGACCGTGGCGACCAGCCGCTCGACCGCCTCGGTCGCCCGTGCGGCCAGCTCCTCGCTCTGCGGCTTGTTGAGATGGCGGACCACGACGTCGGCCGCGATCTCGGCCTCCCGGCGCAGCAGCGGGGCGGCTATCTTCGCATTGATCAGGTCACCGAGCCCTTCGGTCAGATAGGCGGCGTCGAACCGCTCGGAGGCTTCTGGGAACTGCGCCCACCAATTCGCCGGGTGTCTCCGCTGCTGTGTCACCAACCAAGAGTGACCCACCGATCACCCTATGACAACTGATTCCGGGGTCGTTCCGGCGTGACCAATCCCATCGGGTCGAGTAGCCCACCCTTGACAATCGCCCTGCTCAGGGGCCGCACCAGAAGACCCAGCCGAAGCGCGCCCTCCGGCCCGAGAACCCGGTAGGCAGGCTCGGCCATCCGGTCGGTGCACTCCTCGATCCGGGCACGCAGCGTGGCCCCCTCGGCGGTCAGCCCCTCCTCCCCGAGCAGTCCGGCCCGGCGCAGGCCGTCCTCGGCCGCGGCCCACTGCTCCCGGCTCCAGCCCCGGGTACCGCGCAGGAACCGGCCGTCGGCCTTGCCACTGGCGGCGTGCAGCACGATCGCCTCCAGCCCGCCGACCCCGTGCGACAGCAGCGCCGCCACGTGCCCGTCCCCGCGGAACTCGCGCAGCAGCGTCTGCGCGTGGAACAGCACCAGGTGCGGCTCCCGGGGCCAGGGCAGGGCGGCGTGCGCGGCGAACAGCGGCCGGCCCTGTGGCAGCCGGGTGGCCGCCTCGGCCGCGGTGCGGGCCAGCTCGGCCGCCTCGGCGACCTCCGGGCCGGCCAGGGTCTCCGCGCCCAGGCCCCGGGTCAGGGCCGCCCCGGCCGCCTCCAGCCGGGCCCGGCCGATCTGTTCCGGGCTCGCCTTCGCCCAGGCGGCGGGCAGGGCCCGGGCCACCCGGTCCGGGTTGAAGTTGTAGAAGGTGGCGGTCACGATCTCCGGGCCGACCGGGCCGAACGCGGCGCCCCGGGACGCGAAGTAGCCGTCCATCCCGTCCAGGCCGAACCGGGCATACCGCTCGGGGGCCTCCGGCACGAAGTAGATCATCGCGTGCAGCGGTTCGGCGACCCGCCAGGCCATCCGGTACGGGTCCTCGGTCACGTCTCCCACAGCGGCGCCTCCACCCCGGTGATGTCCCCGGCACCGACCGCGCCGGAGTGGCGCGGTGCGGGCCGCGCCGCCGTCACGGTAGACCACCGGCCGGACCGGCGGGAGGCCTCGACGGTCACCAGGTGGACCGGCAGCGGTGGCGGCGGGAACGGCCCGGCACCCCAGCGCACCCAGATCGCCACCCGCCCGGCGGCCGCCTCGGCGAGCAGTTTGTCGACGGTGCGCTGCCGGTCGGTGCGGTCCACCTCGACGGCGATCGGCTGGTCGCCGGGGCGGGCACAGGCCACGTCCAGGACCGAGTTGCCGCGCAGGGGCGGGGGCAGCGGGAACACGCTCGGCGCGCGCCGGTAGACCCGCCAGCCCTGCCATTCGGCCCACTTGGTGATCTCACCGACGATCTGCGCCGTCGCGTCCGCCTCGGACAGGCCCTCGAAGGTGATCCGGTCCAGCCACTCGGCGAGGGAGTCGGCGGCTTCCATGGCCGTACGATATCGGTCGGTCAGGCGGCGGCGGCCACCCGGCGGCGGGCCGCGAACAGTGCGGTGATCTGCTCCGGCGGCATCGGCCGCCCCAGGTGGTACCCCTGGCCGACGGTGTAGCCGAGCTGGATCAGCCGGTCCGCCTGCTCCTGGTTCTCGATGCCCTCGGCCACCGTGTCCAGGCTGAGCGCGCGGGCCAGCTGCACCACGGCTCGGGCCACCGCCTGCCGGGCGTCGGCCTCGGGGGTGCCCGGCTCGTCGATCTCGATGTTGTCGACGAACGACTTGTCCAGTTTGACGATGGCCGCCGGGAAGGCGCGCAGCAGGCTCAGCGACGACTCGCCGGTGCCGAAGTCGTCGAGCGCCAGCCGTACGCCCATCGCGTGCACCTCGTGCAGCACCCGGGAGACGTGGTGGCCGCGCAGTACCGCCGACTCGGTCAGTTCCAGGGCGAGGCGGTCGGCGGGCAGTCCCGAGTCGGCCAGGGCGGCGGCCACGTCGGCGACGAAGTCCGGGTCGTGCAGTTGCCGTACCGACACGTTCGGGGACGCCTTCTCCAGCACGTCCGGGCCGAACTCGGCGATCCAGGCGGCGGCCTGCCGGCAGGTCTCGCGCAGCACCCACCGGCCCAGCGGCACGATCAGCCCGGTGCGTTCGGCGGCCGGGATGAAGTCGGCCGGCGACACCATGCCGCGTTCCGGGTGCTCCCAGCGGACCAGTGCCTCCACCCCGACGATCCGGCCGTCGGTGAGCGCCACCAGCGGCTGGTAGACCAGCCGGAACTCGCCGTCGGCCAGGGCCCGGCGCAGGTCACCGCCGAGCCGGGCGTGTGCCGAGGCGGGCCGTTCCATCCCGTCGGCGTAGCGCACCAGGTTGGCACCGCCCCGCTCCTTGGCCACGTAGAGGGCGGCGTCGGCCCGGCGCAGCACCCGGCTGGCCGGGGTGCCGCCGGGCGCGGTGTCCAGGCCGGCGCTGAACCGGACCAGCAGCCGCTGGTCGCTGACCGGCAGCGCGGTCGCGATCGCCATTCGTTCGGCGACCAGCTCGCCGGGCACGTCGCCGGGCAGCAGCACGGCGAACTCGTCACCGGCCAGCCGGGCCACCTCGGCGCCCGGCCCGGCCGCGTCCCGCAGCACGTCCGCGAACGCCACCAGCAGGCCGTCCCCGGCGTCGTGGCCGAGCGAGTCGTTGACCGTCTTGAACTCGTCCAGGTCGGCCAGCAGCACCGAGGCCGGGCCGTCGGCCAGTGCCGCGTCCAGGCGCTGCCGGAACAGCGCCCGGTTGGCCAGCCCGGTCAGCGGATCGTGGGTGGCCTCGTGCCGCAGCCGCTGCTCGGACTCCCGGTTCTCGCGCAGCAGGGCCATGTTGTCCCGCCACACCACGTACTGCCGCAACGCCACCAGGCCGGTCACGGTGACCGCGGCCAGCACGATCACCCGGCCCTCCCACACGCCGGGCGCCCAGTACCGGCTCTGGATCAGCACGTCGGCGACCGGCAGGTCCACCGCGGCCACCGCCAGGTAGGGCAGCCACACGTTGCCCGGCCGGGGCCGGCGGTCCACCGCGGCCCGCTGCCGGGCCGCGGCCAGGGTGATCAGCAGACCGCTGGACGGCATGCCGAGCACCTGCCCGATCATCGCCCCGTGCGGCCCGCCGTAGATGGAGAGCAGGACCAGCGCGGCCGCGGACAGCCCGGTCGCGGCCACCAGGCGCATCGCGGTCCGGTCCACCGGGCCGCCGGCGATGTACGACACCTTGGTCACCGCGCCGGCCGCGAACACGCACACCATCACCGTGATCACCAGCGCCGCGGTGCTCCACGGCTCGGCCGCCATGATCGCCGGGGCGACCCCGAAGTGCCACAGCACCGCCGAGCAGCCGAGGAAGGCGATCACCCGGTCCAGCCACTGCTTGCCGCGCTCGGCCCGGGTGGTCACGCCCAGCGGCACCTGGGACACGCCCCACATGGCGACCAGCACGGCCGCGCCGACCACCACCGCGGTCACCACCGGGACGGCCGGCAGCTCCGGGGCGGTCCGGAACGCGGCCGGCACCATGATCGCGTAGCCCATCCCGAACAGGTGACAGGTCACCTCGATCATCAGCCAGAACCGGCGGCCGGCCGGCGCCAGGCCGACCGAGCGGCGCATCGACCGCACCGACAGCCCGGCGATCAGCATCATCACCGGCATGACCAGGTAGCCGACCGCGATCGAGCCGAACCCGGTCAGCGTCCACACCGCGTACCAGAGCACACCCAGCCCGAGCACGGTCGTGGCGGCGGTCGTCCAGCGGTTCATGACGCGTACGCCCGGATGCGCTGTTTCTCCTCGTACATCCGCAGGTCGGCGGTATTGAGAAGGTGGTCCGGGTCGCCGGCCGGGCCGGTCGCCACGCCGATGCTGGCACCCGGCCGCAGCTCCCGGCCGGCGATCACGGCCGGGCGTCGCAGCGCCGCACGCAGGCCGGCCGCGATCCGGTCGCCGGCGTCCGCGCCACCGGCGGCCAGCACGGCGAACTCGTCGCCGCCGAGCCGGGCCGGCAGGTCGTCCGGGTCGGTGCACTCGTGCAGCAGTGCGGTCACATGTCTCAGCATCGCGTCGCCGGCGGCATGCCCGTACGTGTCATTGATCTGTTTGAAGCCGTTGAGGTCGATCAGCAGCACGGTGGCGTCACCGGATCGCCCGGCCAGCGCGGCGGCGAACTGGCGCCGGTTGGCCAGCCCGGTCAGCTCGTCGTGGCCGGCCTGCCAGCGCAGCCGCTCGTGCAGTTCGCGGGACTCGGTGACGTCGCGGGAGTTGGTCACCACGCCGCCGATGCCCGGCTCCCCGGTGAGGTTCGCGGCCACCACCTCCAGCCAGCGCCACGAGCCGTCGGCGTGCCGGTAGCGCGCCTGGTAGGTGAGTTCGGCGCCGGGTGTCGCGTACAGGTGGTCCAGGTCGCTCGCCAGCCGGGCCCGGTCCTCGTCGTGCAGGACCCGGACCGAGCAGTGGCCCAGCACGACGGCGGCCGGCACCCCGAGGATCGGCTCCACGGCCGGGCTGACATAGGTGAACCGGCGGTCGGCGCCGGTGATCGAGGTGATCTCCGACGAGTGCAGCATCAGGGCGTGCAGGCGCTGCTCCCGGTTGCGGATCTCACCGAGCAGGGTGTTGTTCTCGGCCAGCGCCAGCACCTGCCGGCCCACCACCAGGCCCACGTTGACCAGCAGCGCGGCCAGGGCGCCCCAGGCCGGCGGGCCGAGGCCGTACCGGAGCAGGACGGCGATCAGGACGACGGCACAGACCAGGGTTCCGGCGTACGGCAGCAGGTTGTACCGGCGGTTCGAGGCCCACGACCACCACTGCCGCCTGGACAGTCCACCGGCGCCGCGCAGCAACTGGATCCGGGGGCCGGCCAGCACCAGCAGACACGGGGCGAGCAGCATCGCCATCTGGGTGCCGGTGTCGGTCACGCTGCCGCTGGGCAGCAGCACGTTGCCGGCCGCCAGCCCGATGGTGGCGCCCACCATCGGCGCGGCCGCCGCCGGGATCAGCGGGGCGTCGCCACTGAGACCGCACCGGACCACCACGAACACCGTGCACAGCACCAGCGCACAGCCGAACAGGGCCAGCAGGTACGCCGTGGTCCCGGTCTCGTCCAGACCGGGACGGGTCATCAGACACCACGCCACCGAGCCGGAGGCGCTACTCACGATGGCGGCGTCGAGCAGGATCCGGGTCCACTCCCGGGACGTGCGGACACCCCGCCGGGGCATCAGGCCGGCGAAGCAGATCAGCAGCACCCCGGCCAGCACGCAGGCGGTCTGCACCGGGTGGAAGGTGATCCGCTCGATGCCCGGATCGCTCACCAGGGCGATCAACTGCACCATGTCACCGGCGGTGAAGAGCAGGCCGGCGCCGGCCACCGCCCGCCAGAACCGGTACGCGTGCGCCGGCAGCTCCAGCGTGCGGTACACCTGCCGGGCCATCACGAAGAGCAGGTAGTCCACCACCGGGGCGACCACCCAGCTGGTGATGATCTGTGCCCGTGGGCCGCCGGGGCCGAGCAGGAACCCGCCGAGGATCGGCACAGAGGCCACCACCAGCGCGATCAGCACCGGATCGCGCCACAGTGGGACACGCGCTGGAGGCATGCACTCTCCCCGTTCCACCCGATCCCGTCGCGGCGAGAATCGGCCGGGACGGGTGGGGCCTTAAGAAAACACCGGAAATGCCGATGACCGGTACGCCCCGGCTTGTCATGGCGGGTGGGGCGTACCGGTCATCGGTGGCCGGTCACGGCTCGGTCTGGGTCGGCACCGGGGTGACGGTCTGGGTGGTGGTCACGGTGACCGTCACGGTCGGCGCCGGGGAGGCGGTGGTGGCGGTCGGGGCGGGCGTCGGCGTCGCGGTCGGGGTGGGCTTCGGCTTGGTGCCCAGGTTCAGGCCGGCGGTGACCAGACCCGCGGTGTAGGTGTCGTCGGTGCGCAGGCCGGCCACCGACACCTTCAGCCCGGCGGTCAGCGCGTCCGGCAGCACGCTCCTGCCGTTGAGCAGCACCTGCGCGATCTTCGGGACCTTCACCGTGACGTCCTTGCCGCGCACGTCCGCGCTGCCGCCGGTGGCGTCCACGGTGATGGTGCCGGAGGCCAGGTTGACCGCGTCGATGGTGCCGACCGCCTGGAACGGCAGGACCAGCCGGCTGCCGGGCGCCTTGACCGGTCCGGCCGACGTGCTCGGCTTCGGCTTGGCCGACTCGCTCGGCTTGGGCTTGACCGAGTCGGCCGGGCAGGGCTTGCGATCCTTGTTGCCACCGTTGTGGGCGTAGGCGGCGGTGCCACCGGTGACGGTGACGGCGGCGGCCAGGGCGACGACGACTGCGGTGCGGCGGATTCGCATCAGGTGACTCCTAGGTTTCTCGGGGGAGGACCTAAGCTTCGGCAGCCCCGGTTTCCATGTCGGGGAGGTATCGGGTGCGGGTCGGTTGCCCGTATTCCGGCCCCCGTCCGGCTCCTGGTGGTGAGATGCGCCGCGGGAAGGCACCGGAAGTGTTGACATGGCCGCCGGACTGCGTGAATGTCCTGGGATGCACGAAGTTTGGCCGGACACGGGCGTCCTGCTCGCCTCGCGATACCGCCTGGTGACCCTGTTGGAGACGGGCGGTATGGCGCAGGTCTGGCGGGCGACCGACGAGTTGCTCGACCGGCCGGTCGCGGTCAAGCTCCCGGCCGGGGACACCCGGGCCGCGCACCTGGCCTGGCGGGAGGCCCGGCTCGCCGCGCGGCTGTCCCATCCGGGGATCGCCGCCGTGCACGACTACCGGGAGGCGGTCCGGCCGGACGGCTCGGTCGCCCCGTTCGTGGTGATGGAGCTGCTCTCCGGGGAGACCGTCGCGGCCCGGCTCTGCGATCTCGGCGGGGCGATGCCGTGGGGTGAGGCCGTGTCGATCGGCACCGCCGTCGCCGAGGCGCTGGCCGCCGCGCACGCCGCCGGGGTGGTGCACCGCGACATCAAGCCGGGCAACGTGATGCTCTGCCCCGGCGGGGTCAAACTGCTCGACTTCGGCATCAGCGCCACCGCCGGGGAGCCCGACGACGACGAGACCGGGGCCAGTTTCGGGACGCCCGCCTACGCCGCGCCGGAGCGGCTGGACGGCAAACCCGCCGAACCCGCGACCGACCTGTACGGGCTCGGCGTGCTGCTGTTCGAGATGGTCACCGGGGATCCGCCGTACGACGTCAACACCTGGGAGGAGCTGGCCGCCGCCCAGGCGCACGGGCCCACCCCGCTGCCCGAGACGCTGCCCGCCCGGCTACGCGAGCTGATCCTGCGCTGCCTGGACGAGGAGGCACACCGCCGGCCCACCGCGGCGCAGGCCCGCCGGGTGCTGTCCCGGCTGATCCCGTCCGCGCCGGCCCGGCTCACCATTCCGCTGCCCGGCCGGCCACCCACCGGTCACGCCAAGGTCATGCCCCCGGCCGGTGGCGCCGTCGCCGGAGGGTCGCCGGTGACGCGGCGGGTGGCCGTCGGCGCCGCCCTGGCCGTGCTCGCGATCGCCTTCGTCTTCGTGATCAACGCGGTGGGCACGTCCGCGCCGGACGATCCGCGGTTCGCCGGCGGGCCGGGCGACAGCCTCGGCAGCGCGCCGGCCACCGAAGCCGCGCCGGCCACCGCCTCGGCCCCGGCCTCGATCGCGGCCCCGCCGCCGTCACCGCCCCCGCCGTCGCCGTCGGCCGCCCCGGCCACCACCGAGGCGACCGCCGCCGTGCTGAGTGTGGACGCCGCGGTGTCCCGGGTGCGGGCCGCCGTGGAACGCGGCGAACGCGACGGGGAGATCCGCGCCGACGTGGCCCTGGACTTCGACAACCTGCTGCGCCTGATCGATCCGGAGTCCGACGCCGACCTCACCGAGCAGGTGGACCAGCTGCGGCGCAAGGTCCGCCAGCGGCTGAACGAGGGCGGTCTGACCGAGAACCAGGCCGCGATCCTCCAGGAACGCCTGGCCGACCTGAAGGCGAGCGTCTAGGAAAACCCTTTGCCGGTACGCCCGTCGGCTCCACGGAGATCGGGCCGTCCCGTCTCGTCCCCGCGAGGCCGCCGCCACCCCGGAC